>NZ_CP094288.1:993467-1350353 GCF_022693705.1 Infirmifilum sp. NZ | reverse complement strand
CCGTTGCCTCGATGCTCGCAGGCGCCAGCGCTGCAAGGAAGGTCTCCAGAGCGGTTGCCCTTGAGTTCGCCGGGGCAGCCGCCCTGCGGGTTGCCGTGATGACAGCCATGAACTGGGTCTACTTCACCCTGCTTTACCCGAACTTCCTCGACTACGCTGTGAAGATGGCCGGGGGGCTGCTCCTGCTGTACGCTTTCACAGGCCTGTTCAACCTCCTTCACGCCGCGCTCAGCTTCGCAACAGCGTGGGCTGTCTACGTTGAGGTCAAAAGAAGAGTGGGGCAGCTCTAGTCCGCTTGGAGAAGCCAGCTCATCACTGGTCAGTGAGGGGCTCACTCTTCACTAGCTGCAGTGGTACGGGAGACGCTTATTATCCTTATCGCTCCTCCTTCTGCTCACTCTGACCTCCTTAACTCCTCGTCGCCTTTCTACGGCCTCACGGCCGCCACACGAGTGACGTGTCGCCCTAGCGAAACTACTCATTGAGAGGTGCCAGTAGAGGGTTATAAAACTCATACATGCTGCGATCGCCAAAACAGAGGGGTGTGTAGGATTACCCTAACACCCTCCCACAACTTCCCGACGTGCAAGATTATGGGAAAACTGTAGGTCAAGTGCTGGAAGAAGCATGGGAAAAGCTAAAAAGTAGCATTGCCCCGTTTGCTTCTGGCGTTCACTTTGGCTGAGAGGACGATAGACGGGAAGGTTGTATTAGGTAGCATTGCTCTCGTCGTGATAGCATCGGCTCTTTCAGCTTTTTTCGGTGCTAAGCTCTCAGCGACTGAAATCGCCGCCCTGGGGTTTCCCTTTGCCAGGGAAAACACCGCGGAGTCGGCTTTCTTGAATAGCTTGGTTTTCCTGGGTTTGGTGCTAGTTGGCACTCTTTTCATGCTCTTAATCGTGCGAGCAAGAAGGGCTTTCTTCCTCCCGTTCGTCATGGCTTTTGCCGTTTTCTTTTCCTTCTGGGGTATCTTGGAGGTGTTCGCATACGCTGTTGAAATCCCGGGGTGGCTCTATCCTCTCTACGAGCCACTAAGCCTTGCCGTTGCCGCAACAACGGCCGCGCTCATTATTAAGCCTGTAAGCGTGCTTCTTCTAGATGCGCTGCTGCTAATATACGGCACTATGGCTGGTGCTCTGTTCTACTCGGTTCTCCCGCCCTGGAGCGTTGCCACTATAGCTGCCGTGCTTGCGGTCTACGACCTTTACTCGGTGTTTCGAGGCCCGCTGCGCCGCATACTTGAGGGTACCGTCGGGGGAGGGGGCGGGCAACCTAAGGCAACGAGCCATTTGAGAGGAGCGGTTGTCTACGTGGGCGATCTAGCCCTTGGGATGGGTGATATCCTGATATACTCGATGCTGTCTCCTCTTTATTACCTCTACCCGAGCCCGTCGATAGTCAGGTGGGCTCTGTGCGCAGTAGCGCTTGCTGCTGGCTTCTTGCTTACTCTCAGAATGCTTAAAAAGAAAAGATTCATGCCCGCTCTACCTTTGCCTGTCTTCCTCTCGATCGCGACGTACGTCGCATACCTGGCGCTAGTTAACCCTTAGAGAAAAAGAAGGGTCAGGACGCCCATCTTCACTCATCCGTCTTCGTGCACCAACGCGCTCCTCATCCCCAGAATGTTTACCTTGAGGAGGTAATTAAGGTTGAAGTCTTCGTAACGCCGTCCATTTTCCTGATGCTGGTCACCGTCTGGTCGAGGAGCTCGAGGGCTGGAAGATTGAGCTTCACGATGATATCGTATTCACCATAGACTATGTGCGCCTCCTCTACAAAGCTCATGTTGCGAATTGCTTTCAAAACCTCGTCTTCCCTGCCGACGTGGGTGTTTACCAGTATGTAGACGGTTATCTTCTCACTCATCCCGCGAAACCAGTAGTGAGTATTCCTCAGGAGTTATAAAAAATTTGCCTTGAAGCGTTGAATCAAATTCACGGGGTAAGCTCGATCGAGCTGAAAACGAGGGCAACGACGACACTACCATAGTAGCCCTCGGGTACCTCGAGCTCCTCGGTCAGGTACCTGGGAGGCTCTATCTGAAGGTTTTTCTCGCGCCGGATCTCATCCCACATTGCCTCAAGCTGAGAGTGCGTGTGGGACTCCGAGTCGCCGTCGTGGAACTCTACGACGTATCCGTGAGGCCTGCCTCTCGCCCACGAGATCCCTGTGCTGATCTTAGCCGGACCCTTAACTCTCTTCTCGCTCATCACAACGAACACGACAGCCCCTGGGGGGAGCGGGTGGATGGGCTCCTCCTCAACTCCAGGCGGGAGTATCGAGGAAACTGGGACGAGGTTCACGTTGTGTATGCCAGCCTCTCTGAGAGCGTTGTTAAACGCCATTAGAGGCGATACCTTGCTGAGCCCTTTCCCCTTGGTTACGAAGTACTTTCTCGGTATTATCATATCCTTTGGACTGCCTACACCTCGCACTCTAGGATAAAAAGTTTTTCAAATAGGGACACGCCCTTTTCCTGAACAACGTAAACATTTGAGTATAGGTTCTTTAGCTGGAGCACCAGCGCGTTCACGTCCGAGAGAGAGGACGCTACGAGCACAAGCTTTCCCCCTCCCCTCAAAAGACTCCTTGCCGTACGAGCTAGGCTTAGTGTGAACTCTATCCCCCGTGGCCCCCCGCACCAGAGGGGTTCTTCCTCGTACTCACACGGCAGGTAGGGCGGGTTCGATACAACGATCTGGAAGGACGACTCTCTAAAGGGATCCGCTTGATTGGCTACCACCAGGTCCACGTTCTCAACCCCTCCGCTGCGCAGGTAATCCTTTGCCGAGTAGACGGCCTCAACCGAGACGTCTGTCCCGACAACGTACTCCGACCTCGACGCTAGAACTCTCGTGATGTAGCCGGAGCCGACGCCCACTTCCAGTGCAGAGGAGCAGTTGATAGTCTCCTCAACGTAGTCAGCCAAGAAGAAGGTGTCCTCGGCGGGTGTGTAGACTTGCACTACAGCCCTAGAAGCCTCCTTACTTCGGGGTTCATCCTGTCGGGTGTCCATGGCGGGTCGAACACCAGCTCAACCTCTACGTCTTCCACACCCTTCACCTTCTCCTTCACAACGTCCTTAACCATTTCGAGCAGGAAGTAGGACATTGGGCAACCTACAGCCGTCAGCGTCATTTTTATCTTCACTTTTCCGCCATCCACTTGCACATCGTAGATTAGTCCTAGATCCACTACGTTGAAGGGAATTTCCGGGTCGTAAACTTCCTTAAGCGCTTCAAGGACTGCCTCCTTCGTCACCTCGCTCATTATATCCCCCTGTCATATCCCCGTTCGGCCTAAATACTTTTCCATCTGCTGAGAGCTTTTTAGCCGACACGTATATGGTATCCAGTACGTCGAGAATCCTCTGGATCTTCTTAGGCCCCAGGCCCGGGATTCTACGGAGCTCGGCAGCGGATGCAGTGAAGAATCTCCTCGGCGTTTTAAACTCTGAGAGGATTCTCTCGGCTAGCTCGTAGCTGATTCCCGGTAAGGTTGCTATCAGGTTTAGCTGGACTACGGGGATACTCGTGTTCACTTTCAGTACTTTCTTCTTAACGGGTGGTGCGTAGCGGCTATCCTTCTTTTCAGCCCTCTTAGCGGCGATGTATATGAACAGGGCCGTTTCCCGGGGGCTTCCTGTGTGCACGACGGAAACCCCGTTCTCGACGAGGGCGAGCATCGCGCCGTACGCCTGGTTTAGCGAGACCTCTCTGAACCTCGTTTCGGCAGATAGATCTCCCTCTATCAGGATGATTGGAACCTCATATGCCTGCTTTAGGTACCGAGACTGCTCGAAAAGCCGCTTGTCGAGAATGGAGTTAAGGAAGTCGCTAGGGGCCTTCCTCTCTATGCCGTAAACGCCGGCAACATCGTAGTCTGCCACGTCTAGTCTCCTGAACTCAAACCTTGCTCCGAGCCTGGCAAGCTCAGGTATGACCGGTGACCTGCGTTCACGGTCATCGACAACTATGATCATACACTCCTTGCTCTTCTACTTAGCCCTAGATTTATTTCTTGATTTTCTAGACAATCCCTTATGGTAAGTTTTCTTGTTCCCTTCAGGGCCATAAACCTCGGCTACGACTGCTGCTAGCTTTTGGGAGACCGCTTCGATCCTCGATGCGAGGTTCTCATAGTACTCTAGAAAAGTCTCCTTGATCTCAGCCACCACCTCCTCCGCTTCACGGTCCCCCGTGGCTATCTTAGCCAGCTGGGACTCCATCCGACCCCTGACTTCCGGGAGGACGAGACGGGGCTCAACCTCGAGTAGTGAGAGAATAAGCGTCTTACCGAGGGGGGTCGGAATGCACCTTTTCTCGCGGACTACGAAGTACCTCCTCTCTATATTGGTGTGTATGTGGTCCTGCATCGTAGCGTCTGTGCCTATACCGTACCTCTTCATGAGGGCCAGCAGCTCGCTTTCGCTGAGGTAAGGTGGGGGCTGAGTTGACCTTTCCTCCAGCTTCAGGCTCCTCACCTTGAGAATGTCTCCTTCAACCAGGTAGGGCAGAGGTTTCTCCTGGGGGCGAGCGTAGTAGTAGACGTAGTAGAAGCCGGGGTAAACGATCCTTCTACCCTCAGCAGTCAGCTCTAGCTCCCCTAACTTGACCACGACTTTCTGCCTCTCGACCTGAGCTTTCTCGCTCAGCGTGGCGAGGAAGTGGCGGACTACGAGCTCGTACACCCTCCAGGCCTTCTCGCCGAGGGCTTTTACGATGGCGGCCTTTGAGGCCTGCCTCGTTGGGTGTATCGGAGGGTGGGCCTTATCGTCGTCTCGCCCCCTCGTCGGCGTGAAGCCCTTCGTTAGGAGCTTTTCGACGTACCAACCAACGTCCTCCCATGACGTGAACATGGAGGCCAGCTGCGGTAAGTTGAGGGTTGGCGGGTAGATCGTTGTCTCTGTCCTCGGGTACGAGATGTAGCCGTACTGGTAGAGCTTCTCTGCTATCGCTAGAGCCTCCTTCGGCCTAATGTTGAGGAATGTCGACGCACGGCTCTCGAAGTCCACGGTGGCGAGGGGTATCGGGGGATTCACTTCAACGATGCTTGCCTCGGAAAGCACCACAGTCGCGTGGTCCAAGCCTTTAAGGCTGCTGAAAACAGCCTGCGCCTTCTCCTTGTCTTCTCCAAGGCTGGTGGATGCCAAGAACGTACCGCCGTCGGACTCAAGCTCAGCGACGAGAACGTAGTACTTCTTCTTCTTGAACTGCTCCCTCTCGAGCTCGCGCTTAACCACGAGGTAAAGGACTGGCGTCTGGCAGGGGCCGTAGCTGAGGAACCTTCCCAGAGGGAGATGGGATTTCTGCTTTTGAACAGCGAGAGTCAGCAGCCTCGTGAAGGAGGCGCCCACCGTCAAGTCTACAACCATCCTCGCGAAAACCTTCTTCGCCCACAGCTCCTTCGGCTCGCGGAGGTTGTTCATCGCGTCGAGGATGTCCCACTTCGTCACGGCTGAGAACCAGGCGCGTTTAAACTCGAGGCTCGGGTTTACCTGGCTCATCACCTTCATAACTTCGAACGCTATACCCTCTCCTTCGACGTCGGCGTCGAGGGCCAGGATAACATTCGAGGTTTGGAGGGCGAGCTTCCTGAGCGCTCTAACGTACTTGTAGGCTCCTTCCCTTACGACCTGGATGGGAGTTACGAAGAAAAGCTGCTTAGGGTCAATTGAGTTCCACTTGTTGTACTCTTTCGGGAAGTCGAAGTCCAGTATGTGTCCGATGAGCCCTATGGACAGGTAGTTCTCACGCCTGTACTGGAAAACGTAGGCGGGTACGCCTTCCACCAAAACTTTCCTGTACCCCCCTTCTCCCAGAAACTTGGCGAAAGCCAGCGCCACGGCGGGCTTCTCGGCAACAATCACCGCGTCGTAGGGCATCACTTTCTCCTTTTCTCCTCAACCTTCGGTATCTCGGCGTGCCTTCCCCTCACGCCTATTCCAAGCATTCTCCGCATAGCCTCATCCAAGAAGCGGATGTAGGATCCCCCTTTCCCCACGAAGGCGCCGTACTCGTCAGCGTTGACGTGAACCTCTAGCTCAGCCCCCACGAGCTCAGCCTTCACGATGTGCTTCCTAATCCAGCCAACCGGGTGTATCGCCTTCACGACCTCCGAAAGGTCGCTTGTGAGTTCGATGGCCCTAATCTGCACCCCTGCCTCCTCCTGCGCTTTGTTGATCCTCTCGCCTTTCTTGCCTATTAACCTGCTCAGAGCCCTTTCCTTAGACACAACCAGCACGTCGGGTGCGTTCTTGGCACCGTACTTCTCTTTCAGGTCTTTCAGCCACACGACACTGACTATCTCTGCATCGGGCGCATGGGTGAGTATCACGCTCTTGACGCGCTGCTCGTCCTCGGTCAGAGGCCTCCTCCGCAACCGGGTCTCTAAGGCGAGCTTGAAGCCCCTCTTCGAACCCGGCCTCACGATGTCCTCCACGCCCATGTCCACGACCAGAGCTTTCTCCTCGCCGAGGAGGAGCTCTCTCGCGATCACTGCCGTGTTGGTCTGGTTGCCGGCGAGCACCTGAAGCACGGGATCACCTGCCATGACAAGCTTCGAATTCGATCCCACGCGTATTATGACCTCAGGGAGAATTGAGGGCTCCAGGAACTGAATGTCGTCGAGAAAAACCAGGGAGTCGTCGAATGTCCTGCCGGTTAGGAAGCTCGGGTCGATGAACACCAGCTTGCCGCTTGCGATGTACTCCTTTATCGTTCCCTCGTCCACGTAACCTGAAGCTATGTCCATGAGGTAGGAAGAGGCTAATTCGAAGTAGAGGTTCCCCAGCTCAACGGAGTTGTAGATCCTGGACTGGAGTAGGCTCACCAGCGGCCTCGCAATGACGAGCCTGCTGAACTTACCCTCCTTTAGCGCCTTCAAGCCATACAGCAGTACGACGAAGCTTTTCCCGGTGCCGCTCGGCCCAAACACCCCGATTAGCTCCACCTCTTTGTTGTCGAGCGCATTGTAGAGTAGCTTCTGCTTCTGCGTGGCAGGCTGGAACTCCTTCACCGCCTTCACCCCTTCAACGAAATCATTAAGGAAATATAAACCCTGTGAGTTCGTTAACTCGGGTGGTATCGACGGCTCTCTGGCGTCCGCAGGGAGTCTACTTCGGTCCAGCAGGTGTGCCGACGACGGTGAAGAAAGGGGGCGTTGTGGAGGGCATACTGGAGGTGAAGAGGCTTGGCCTCGACGCTATGGAGATAGAGTTCGTCAGGAAGATCTTCCTTGACGCGGAGGGCGCTAGGGAGGTCAAGAGCGTGGCAAGCCAGCTGGGTATCGTGCTCACAGTACACGCCCCCTACTACATAAACCTCAACAGCAGCGAGGGGGACAAGGTCAAGGCTAGCGTCGAGAGGATACTCGAGTCCGCTCGCGTCGGCTACAGCGCTGGAGCGTGGAGCGTGTGCTTCCACGCCGGCTACTACGGGAGCGAAGACCCCCGCAAGGTCCACAGCACCATCAAGTCCAGGGTCAGGGAAATCGTGAGAACGCTGGAGAACGAGGGCATCGAGATTTGGATCAGGCCTGAAACAACAGGTAAACCGTCCCAGTACGGTGCTCTCGAGGAGATCCTCGAACTCAGCTCCGAAATCGACATGGTGTTGCCCGTGGTGGACTTCGCTCACCTCCACGCTAGGGGGGCAGGGGCCCTTAAAAGGTACGATGATTTTGCCAGGGTCCTCAGCTTGATAGAGGAGAAGGTCGGTAGGTATGGCCTTGACAATATGCACATCCACGTGTCGGGTATAGAGTACAGCGAGAAGGGAGAGATTAGACACCTCAACCTCGCCGAGGCTGACTTGGACTACCAGCTCCTCGTGAAAGCCCTTAGAGAGTTCGACATCAAAGGTGTCGTCATCTCGGAGAGCCCCAACCTGGAGGGCGACGCGATGCTGCTGAAGGAGCTCTTCTACGGGCCATCGAGGAGGCGTAGGTCGAAAACAAGGGCATCGCGAAGCGAGTAGCCTTCAACGCTACCGCTTAGCACGTATTTCAACTCTCCGGGGTTCAGGACCGGACCGGGGAAAACCCCTTCATCGTCCAGGGCCAGGCGGGGGCAGGCCGTGTTCACAAAGGCTTCGAACCCTTGGATGTTTTCTAAAAGCTCTCGCGTCACCTCGTTGAACACAGCTATCAGGACTCTTCGACCTCTCTCCTCCAGTGTCCGCTTCACTCTGGTAGCTAGGCTCACCCTGTTTTGGCCTGGCTTTGATGAAACGACTATGAGGAAGCTCCGGGCGTCTATCGCCTTCGAGATGGCGTAAAGTCTCCGGGCAACCACGTTTCTCACCTCGACGCGCGAAACTTTCTCCTGGTACGGGTCGGCGCTCCACGTGGGGCGCTCAGACCACACGGCTGCTCCGAGCGCGTGAAAAAGGCCTCCGGCAACCACCACAACGGCGTCAGCCCGCCGAATAGATGCGTAGTTGCAACCTACTATCAGCCCCTCCACACCTGAGAGAGAGCCTGTTACGGGCTTGAGACCTTCACTTGCTACAGCTTCCTTCAGCATGGGAAGCCACTTAGCGTGCTGGATTGTCGTCACGATAGCCAGCGAGCTCGCTCCAGCGTCTTTGGCTTCGCGTGCGGCTTCGGCGACGAGGCGGGTCGGGTTGAGAGTGGAGAAAGCCGGCACGAACAGAACCATCGGTCTGCTAGGGGGCTTGAACCACACTGGTCCGTGGTGCCCTATGTGAATGATCGCGTCGACTCCGATGCTTCTCGCCTCGTCGTAAGCCACATCGCATCCACCCCAGGCATGGCCCGCCGAAAGGAAAGCGCGCACACCCCTCTCCTCCAGGAGCTCTGAGATAGCGAGCGCGATTTTCTTTAGGCCGTCAGGTGCCTGGATTAGGACCTCCCTCGCGTCGTTGCTCTTCACCCAGGTAAAGATGTCCTCCTCGTTGACCTCGTAGCTATCTATGATCACAAAGCGGTAGTGCCGCTGGTGGGTTATTACGCTTTCCCGAGCGATGGGCGCGGCCTCGGGATGCTAGCTGACTGGCCTCCAGCAAATCCCTAGCTTGTCGGCGTATTCGTATGCCTCCTCCATTTCCTCCCGGGTGGGTCTCCTGGCAATGTCGGGCCACCTATCCGGGTACTTCGCAACTAGGTGCTCGGGCCTGTACTGATCCATGATGTTCACAAGGGCTCTTGGGCAGTTCTCTGAAATCCACTTAAGGACTGGCTTCGTGCAGCACTCAACGTGGTTGGGTAGGACGAGGTGCCTTATTATCACGTCTGCTCCTCTATCGCACACGTACTTGTGGTTCCTCGCCACCACCTCAAAGTAGCGGGGTACTCCAGAGAGCCTCCTCGCGCAGGCGTCATTCCCGTATTTGAAGTCCGGGAGCCATATGTCCACTACGTCGAAAAGCACCTCAAGGAGCTCGCTGCTCATGTACATATTGGTGTTCCACAGCAGCGGAACGTCGACATCCATGTACTTCAGCGACTCCACCACAACGTGGGACTGCTGGTCCGGGTTGCCTCCCACGTAGTTGATGTTCCTAGCGCCTTTGACGTACAGCTCCGTAGCTATCCCCGCGAGGTCCTGTGGTGAAACCTCGACGCCGTTAAGGGGTTTAGTTGATATGTCCCAGTTCTGGCAGAAGACGCACTTGAAGCTACAGCCCGTGAAGAAGATCGTGCCAGAAGGGACGAGCGGCGCCTCCTCACCCATGTGAAGAAAGGCTGAAGCAACCCTCACCCTTGAGTCAAGGCCGCAGACTCCTCTACCCCCTCGGGTTCTGTCGACTCCGCAGCGCCACTCGCAGAGGCTACACTTCGTCAGGATTCTCTTCACGATCTCTATCTTCAAGTCGAGGTAAGATCTCTCAGGAATCCTCATCTTCGCAAGATCAACCCCGCCGCTAACGACGTCGCGGTAGAGGCCCTCGAAAGCCTTTGAGGCTTCACGGTGTGCTTGGAGCAACTCTCCTAGGGACGCATTAGGGTTAAACTCTACCTCGAGGCGTTTCACAACTCGGTACTTCGGTGGCCTGGCCCCCCTGAGGATGAAGTAGTAATGGCTCAGTCTGCTCTTTACCTCCTCGCTCTTCCAGACGCTGATGGCGTCGGGCCTCAAGAGCTCCAGCCAGTTCATCCCTAGGGTACCGTACGTTGAGGGCGTTAATAACGTTTCTTGATACAAATGAGCTTTAGCTATGGCCCACGTGGAAAATTTGTGCGTATCGAGTACCCTATTATTTTGATAAACTTCAAAGCGTACCGAGAAGCGAGCGGAAAGCGGGGCCTTGAGCTGGCTAAAGTCGCCGAGAAGGTCAGCAAGGAGACGGGCGTTACCATCGCTGTGGCCCCCCAGCTTACGGACCTGCACTTCGTAGCAGCTAACGTCGAAATCCCCGTATTCTCGCAACACGTCGACGACGTTGAGCCGGGTAGCCACACAGGCCATGTGACGCTCGAAGCCGTGAAGGACACGGGCGCCGTCGGCACGATGCTTAACCACTCGGAGAAAAGGGTGCGCGCAGACCAGGTAGACGTTATCGTGAAGAAGGCCAGGAGCCTGGGCTTAGTTACAGTTGTGTGCACCAACACCCCCGAGGTCACCGCGGCCATGGCCGCTCTGGGTCCAGACATGGTGGCTATTGAGCCACCCGAGCTCATAGGTACGGGCATTCCGGTCTCCAAGGCCAAACCAGAGGTCGTAACCTCGTCTGTGGACCTAGTCAGGAGGGTAAACCCCTCCGTCAGGGTTCTCTGCGGAGCCGGAATAACGACGGGAGAAGACGTCGCCGCGGCACTACGCCTCGGAACAGTAGGAGTCCTCCTGGCATCCGGCGTCGTGAAGGCAAAAGACTGGGAAAAGGCTATAAGAGATCTAATAGAGCCTATCACAAAATCGCGGTGAGAACACAACACTACTCTTGATTTTTCTCTCTACTGCTCCACTTGGAGGATGACGGCTCTCCACCTAGCCCTGCTCCTCATCCTTCAGAACCCGAGTTTTCGATCATAGCCAGATGTAATGCTCCTCTCCAATATTTAAGGTTACAGCCCTTAAAGGCTTAAGCAACGCTACGGCCGTATGGAGAATAAGAGTAAGGTTACTTCCGCTTTCGCCCAGGCAGCCTGAACTCTATTCGCTCATAGCCAAAGACTTTTTCGCCTTCATCTAGGCGAGCTACTAGAACGTTGGGGGCAATCATCGCAACGTCCCCAGACATCTGGGCACTAAGGACCCGTGACCCAGGAGGGAAGTACCAGTAAGCAGTAATCGGGTACTCTGCCACCTCGTCCTCGTAAAGGTTCTCGTAGTAGTTCACGCCGTCCCGCGGAGACCCCTTAAAGAATATGAAGTACGTGACGAAAACCTCCTCAGGGCTGTCCTTGAACCCTATATCCACGGCCTTGACCGCCGGCTTAACCTTTCTCCCGTTTAGTATGACCTCTTCGGCATCAAGGTACATCTGCATAGCAGAGGCAAGCCTTTCTAGCTCTCTTTCAAGCTCCTCCTCGTTGTCCGCGATCCTCGCATACTCTCCTTCACTGTCAAAGTACTCGAAAACCACCGTCTGGTAGACCTCAAGGTTTCTCGTTACCACGAAGAAGCCTAAGGCGCTGAGAGGCTCAACCCTCGACATTCAGATGACTCATTTTCGCTTGACCTTTAACTTTTTCGGGCGCGAAAAGCAAATAACTCTACTTTCGGAAAACAGAATCGTTGATTGATGATTAAAACCGCCGTGGTTCTTGCTGGTGGCAAGGGGGTTCGCCTTAGGCCTCTGACCCTTACGACCCCGAAGCCCCTGCTGCCAGTGGGCAACAAGCCAATCCTGGACCATATTCTGGGGTTGCTTGTCTCCAAGGGTTTCGAGAAGATCATCGTTGCGGTCAACTACCTGGGCCATAAGATTCTCTCACACCTGTTTGAAAAGTACCTGGACTCGGGGATCGAGATCCTCGCTCCAAGAATATCCCCCGAGGACACAGCTGACGCTGTGAGAAAGCTTTCTCCGTTTATAGACGAAGACTTCATCGTCACAATGGGGGACGTCATCACCAACATGGATCTCCGCGTCTTCGCCGACTTTCACGAGAGAAAGAACGCTCTGGCAAGCATCGCTCTGATCGAGGTTTCCTCGGTCAGGGACTTCGGAGCCGTGATTTTGGACAGCAACGGAAGAGCTATACACTTCGTCGAGAAGCCCCTCCCCTACGAATGGTATACTGCTACAGTAGCTTACGCAACCAGCCGACGCAGGTTCATGCAACCGTACGCGAACTTAGCGAATAGCGGTTTTTACGCCTTCAAGCTCGAAATACTCGATATCCTTCGGGATAACCCCCACCTGATGGACTTCGGCCGCCACGTGTTCCCATGGCTGCTCGAAAACGGCTTAGAGGTTCTGGGTTGGAGTGCCGAGGGGGCCTACTGGATCGACGTGGGTCGACCGGATACGTATCTAACGGCAAACGCGGATCTGCTCGAGGGCTTAGCATACCCCCTCGCTCCATATGGCCGAAACGAGGGCGGTATCTGGCTGGGAGAGAACACAGTTATAAGCGAGAGCAGTGTAGTCAACCCTCCTGTGGCGATCGGAGACGGGGTTAGAGTGCAGGAGAATGCGGTTATAGGTCCATATGCAGTTATAGGTAACTCTGTCGATGTTGGTAAATATTCACGGGTGTATAAGAGCGTAGTAATGGACGCGTGCACCTTGGAGGATCAAACGATAATTATGAATAGCGTTTTGGCGAAAAACATTTTAGTCAGAAAAGGGGCTAGCGTCAAGGACTCGGTTGTCGGTGAAAGCAGTGTGATTGAGGAGGGGTTTGCCGTGGGACCTGGCAGCGTGTTGGCTCCAAAATCGCTATTTGCAGGTAAGGTGGGTGCGAAATGAGGAGGAGCCCTCTTCCCTACTACAATAACAAGATCTATGGCGTTGCGAACTCGCAGTTTACACCTGAGAATGCAGCTGAGCTCGGCGCGGTTTTAGGCACCCTAGTTGGTGAGGGAGCATTAGTCACCGCTGCTCGAGACTACTACCCTCCCTCAAGGATGCTTAAAAGAGCGTTCACCGCTGGCCTCATGTCCACCGGTGCCTCAGTCATAGACTTTCACTCAGCAACCCTACCAGAGGTCTCATTCGCGGTTAAGAGGTTTGGGGCCAAGGCTGGAGTACATTTCTCCGTGACGCCGTTCGGCGATAATGGTATCCAGCTCAGGGTCCTCGACGCAGCAGGAGTAGAGATCTCTTCCGAGAGACTCGAAGACATCCTCTCAATGCTCGAGTCACACCACGCTGTCAGAGCAATTCCCACGAGGATAGGCTGGGTGACCTATGCGGAGTACATACACGACGTGTACGTCTCCTCGGCAAGCGGCTTTGTGGACAGCTCACCGATCTCTGCGAAGGAGCCTCTAGTGCTCGTCGACATGAACTTCGGCCCAGCCAACGAGGTGCTTCCAAACCTGCTGAGCGCTATAGGAGCGAAGTTCATAGCTGTCAACTCTAGCAGGCCTCCACACAACGTTATCCCGCGGCAACTCCCATCCTTGAGGTCTCTGAGGACTCTCGGTGAGCTCTGCCGCGCTACCGGTGCCACATTCGCCGTCGCGCTATCAAGCGATGCATCCCACGCGTACTTCGTCGACGATAAAGGCAGGTTTATCGACCCAGACCGGTTTTTGGCGCTACTAGCTCTAATGCTACCGCAAGGCTCGAGATTAGCTATTACTGACTCAGCCTCACACATAGTCGACTCGATTGCCGAGAAAAACAAGCTCACGCTCATCAGGGTTAAGGGTATTGCGGGAGACATAGCGAGAGGAGTTAGGCGTCTCCGCGTGAACCTCGGCGCAACAGACTCCGGTGAAGTGGTATTCCCCCAGTTCTCCCTAGCACCCGACGGAGTTCTTCTCACTGCGAAGCTACTCGAGATGCTGTCCACCGAGGAGATCCGGCTGTCGACGGCAGTAGACGCGATCCCCGAGCCCCCGTACTACACGCTGGAGCTGGACGCTGAGGCATCGGTCGGCTTAAAGGTACTTGATGCTCTTTTCCTTGAGCAAACCGAGGTCGCGGTGGCCCCCGGGGCGATAAAGTACAGGGTGGGTGACACCTGGGTTAAAGTCTCCCTAGACGCGGACAAGTCGAAGATCTACGTGGGCGCGGAGACCGTTAGCAGGTCGTCAACGGAGATCGTGAAGAGGGAGTTCGATAGGATTCGGGAGCTCGCCGAGAGCTTGGGGTAGAAGTCTCGGAATGCTGTACCCCAACGAGCAACGGGCACGTGAGGTTGGAATCTCTCTCGGTGACCGCTATTTAGTTGAAACCTTTGTAAAAGTTGACCCGCAGTTTAACAGCGTTAAGTCTATTCTGGGGAAGATGGGGTTCCACGAGGGCGCCCTCTACGTGGTTGGTGTCTCCCTAGTCAGCTACATGCTCAGCTTGAGGGGGGAGGTGCACTGGTCTCTCGCCGCCGAGCTCTCTTCCAAACCATACCACCAATCCTTGAAGAGGTTTGTTCAGGAGAGCCCCTCCCTGGTGAGGCTGAGAGAACAGAGGCTGAGGCGTCTTGAGATCTACCTCACGCGCGTTGCTCCGGTTCTGAGGAGGGAGCTCGACGAGGATGTTGTAGATCTCACGAAGGTTTTAAAGGTGCTTGAAAGCCAGCTAAGCACTTCCCCTGGAAGCAAGACTGTAGCCTTCGCCACTAAGATGCTCATGTACGCACTGATAGCTGAGGGGAAGAAGTTCTCTGGGGGCGAGGGAGTTCCCATACCAGTGGACTACCGTGTGTCGCTGGTCACTTTAACTTCGGGAATGCTGGAGGGATGGGTGTGCGGCGATGACGTCAGGAAACTTGCCCATGATGTCCGTGCAAGGTGGAGAAGCACTGTAGTTAGGCTTTGGGAAGCTGCTTCGCGTGCTGCAGGAACACCGCCTATCTTACTAGACAGCGTTGTGTGGGTCTGCGGGCTATGCATTGATGAGAATGTCGAAAAACCCTCCGGAATAGGCGAATGCATAACCAGCAGTTTCAGGCTTGACCTGCCGCTTGTGGGAAAGCTCGAGGTTCTCTGGAGCAGCTTGATCAGATGCAGTCATGCAAGCCCATAGTCTTCCGGCTCAAGGTAGAAAGTGTTACGTCCCGTTTGCCAGTCCCGTATGACCACCTTCGCGGCCTCCTCGACAAGAGGCGTGCCACCCTTCCCTAGGAAACCCCTACGCCTGGCCAGCTTCTCTAAGAAAGTCAGCGGGTCACCCTCCCACTCTACTTCGTACAGTTCCTTGAGTAGGCCGGGATTCTTCTTCGCCACGAGCTCGAGAAAGCGTGTAGCGATCGGAACGGGGTCGTCAAGTGCTTCCGGTCGGAGAGCACTGATCAGGGCTAGCTCGCCGGGTTGCCTGGGTATAACCCCTGGAGTGTCAAGAACCCTAAGCCACTTTGCAGCTCTAACTCTAGTCACGTGCCTGGTGAAACCAGGTATAGGGGATGTGCCAACGCTGTGAGAGCCCTTCAAGTAGTTGATGATTGTCGACTTGCCAACGTTCGGTATTCCGACTACGGCTACGATGACAGGTCTCTTGTTTGTGGATTCCTTTAGGGCTCTCCAAAGGTAGCGTGTCCCGAGCCTCTTTGCCGCACTTATGAATATGGTCTTCCTCTCGCGGCGAAGGATTCTAGCCCACTTCTCGAGAACAGCCTTCGGGACAAGGTCGGCCTTGTTCACTACTATTACGAGTGGTTTCCCAAGCCTATCGGTGAGCCTTTCCACCTCTGAGCTCCTCGTACCCCAAGGATCCCTAGCATCCACAACCTCGACAACAACGTCGGCTCGCCTAATGACTCCCCTGACTTTCCGCCACTCACTCATAAAAGTAAGAAAAAGGGTGTAAGAAATTTAAATCATTTTTACTTTCTCGAGAGGTCTCACGTGGATGACGTCTTTGTTTACGAGTGCAGGCGGCATCTCACCCTTAAGCACGGAGATCAGGTTTC
This sequence comes from Infirmifilum sp. NZ, assembly GCF_022693705.1. NCBI lineage: Archaea > Thermoproteati > Thermoproteota > Thermoprotei > Thermofilales > Thermofilaceae > Infirmifilum > Infirmifilum sp. NZ. The sequence continues at coordinate 1,334,369 of NZ_CP094288.1, read as the reverse complement.
TAGCGGCAAGCTCCGCCATTCTCTGACGAGCCTCGATTGTTGCACTAGCTATGTGCGGGGCTAAGACAACGTTATCAAACTTCGTCAGCGGATGGTCAGGAGGCAGTGGCTCTTGCTCAAATACATCGAGCGCGGCACCTGCTATCCAGCCTTCTCTAAGGGCTTTGACCAACGCGTTTGTGTCGACCACCGGCCCTCTAGCGGTGTTGATTAAGTAGGCGGTCTTCTTCATCCTGCGCAACCTTTCCTCATTGATCAAGTGATATGTATCCTTGGTCAGAGGCACGTGTATAGAGACGATGTCCGAGACGCTGAGCAGCGTGTCCAAGTCCACGTACTCCATGTTCAAAACGCTTTCCACGTCCCACCGTCTCTCCACGTCGTAGTAGACGAGCTTCACGTCGAAGCTCGATAGCCTCTTCGCTGTAGCAACACCTATCCTGCCTAGCCCAACGAGACCCACGGTCTTCCCTTTGAGCTCAGGCCCTGTGAGGAAGTATGGGTTCCATGGCTTGTCCCACTGGCCTGAGCGGATCACCTTGTCAGCCTCCACTATACGCCTCGTAACTGCCAGGATAAGCCCCACGGTGAACTCCGCTACAGCATCTGTTAGGACTCCGGGGGTGTGAGTGACGTATATTCCCCTTTTAGTCGCCTCGGCTATGTCTATGTGGTCGAAGCCGACGCTGTAAGTACTTATCACTTTGAGGTTCGGCGCAGCGTCCATTACCTCGGCGTCGATCTTGTCTGTCAGAAGACATAGCAGGGCATCCTTGTCGCGAACCTTCTCGATGAGCTCCTGCCTTGAGGGAGGCCACTCCTTCGAGTTGTGAACTTCGACGTCGCAGCATTCTTTGAGCATCGAGAGTCCGGGCTCGGGTATTATCCGAGTCACGTAAACTTTAGGCTTTGCCATCAGTTAAATCAAAAAACGTAAATATATAAATTTTACCCCAAAAATACAGTTAGTACTTGAAGTCGCCTGGGTTCGGCCAAACCTGGGGGACCACGCCCGGCGGGTAGGTCTTATGTAGCCACTCGACGAACTCCACTATACGCTGGATCGCCGTTTCCACGACGACTTCTCCCTTCTCGCGGCTCGCCTTGCTCGGGTACCCCACGCTACCCTTCGGGTAGTGGTGTATCTCCATGTACGCGCTGATGTCGTACCACCCGAAGGGCCTGCCGTACACATTGCCGGCTTTGTCAGCCCACTTATCTGGGATAACACCGACCATCTTCTCGGCATCCGACTCTTTGAGCTTACTCGGATCTATCAGCTTGGGGGCAACATACCAGAGCACGCTGGCTTCGAGCTCGTCTGCGTGGATGAACGGTGTTTCCAGGATTACGCCTGGTTTTAACTCTGTCCCCTGCTTTAGGATATCCCTAACCCAGGCCCACCAGCTTGTTACGAGAATGAGCGCCTTAACTCCTTCCTCGATAATGGCCTTGTCCTTGACTATGGGGAGCACGTACTCCTGGCCGTGGCTGTTGAACAGAATGATCTTCTTGAAGCCTGCATTGCTCAGCCACTTGACCACGCTTGTAACGTAGTCGATGTACGCTTCCTTTTTAATCGGGATCGTCCCGGGCATCCCGTAGTGGTGGCTTGGGTGGCTACCATAGAAGATCGGTGGGGCGACAGTTACACCTGTCTCAAACGCCACCCTCTCCGCGATGTACGTCCCTATTAGGGTGTCTTCACCCGTTGCTTGTGCTAGTCCGTGCGACTCGACCGATCCGCAGGGCACGAACACTATGTCGTTCTTCTTCACCCTCTCTAGTAGTTCAGCCATCGTCATCTGATCGAGGTAAATTTTCTCACCAAACTTGTTGTACACGGGGCGCGCGAAACGAGACTCGTATTCGACCATTTCAACCACCATTATATGACCGTGTCATATTAAACCTTTATGGCTTTAACGTAATTTTTCCGTCTATCCTCTGGTGCGCCCGCTCGAAGGCCTTGTGAACCTCGTCGAGCTTGAACCTCGAAGTTATGATCTGCGTCATATCAATCCTGCCTGCGGCCATCAGTCGGATTACGTTTCCGAAGTTTCTGAAACCTGAGTGGCCCTGGCTTCCGAATAGCTGGCCTCTCCTGACCTGGAAAACCTCGATGTATATTGGAACCTCCTTAGGCGCCCTCCCGATCCACGTTATCTTCCCATCTATGGCTATGCTCCTCTGAATTTGCGGAAGGGTGTGCTGAGGAGAGCCTGCCGCCTCCACGTGGAAGTCGGCTCCCTGGCCGTCTGTAATTTCGAGTATTTTCTCCCAAGGCTGCACACCGTTCTTTTCCAAGTCAACTGGGTTAAACACGTAGTCGGCTCCCACTTTTTTGGCTAGTTCCCGCCTGACAGGACTGACCTCGAAGGAGATTATCTTGCCGGCACCCGCAGCCTTCGCGAGGGCAATGGCTGCGAGGCCTATTGGTCCAGCCCCCCAGACGACGACATAGCTCCCAGGCTTAAAGCCCCCAGCTCTAGTAAACATAGCGTGGTAGGCGACCGAGGTGGGCTCGACCAGGCTCCCGGCCTCGAAGGCCTTGTCTTCGCTGCCGTATCTCTCCAGTAGCGAGTTTATTTTCCACGCGTACTTGGCTTTCACGACCACGTAGTCGGCCATTGCGCCATCGTGGGTAAAGCCCAGTTCTCCGAACTCGAGGTCGGCAGGATCGTTCAGCCTAACACAATGGTTGAAGTCTATACCCCTGCAGGCGTCGCACTCCCCACACCAGAACATCTCCTCGCTTGTGACCATGTCACCCGGCTTCAAGTCCCTCACATTAGCGCCGACCTTCTCGACGACTCCGCTGAACTCATGACCTATCACGACGGGAAACTTCGTGAGGCCGGGGTAGATTATGTACCCTTCTTCATCTGTCTCGAGGAAGTGTATGTCGCTACCGCATATTCCGACAGCTTTCACCCTGATAAGTATCTCATCCGGCTTAGGCTCAGGAACCGGGTAGTCTGTTCTAAGGACGAGCTTCGGATTCTTCCACACTTTGTTGCCTTCCCGAACTTTGTGCGTGCGAAGCTCGTCAGGGGTGATCTTGTACCCAGGCCTTGGGGAAAAATCAGCGTAAACGAGCGCAGCTCTCATCGTTGTCATATCCTCTTTCACCGTGATCCCTCTGCAACTATCACTTCTTATAAGCAATCTGGGAAATGCATATAAATCGAGGCGTTGCCCATCAAAAAAGAGCGTTAATTCGACAAGAAGTTTAATAACGCGTCATCGTTAGAAGTTCTGCGGTACTTGTGTTCAAAATCTCGATCGCTTATACCCCCCAGAGGGCGAAGTTCGAGGCAGTTGCCACAGGGACGCCTGAGGCTGTTATACCCCTTTTGGCCGAGCTGGGCTACGATGGTGTCGAACTATCTTTACTGGACCCATCCGACCTCCCCGGCCTAGTCACCTTGGCCCGTGACCATGGCCTCGAAGTGCCTGCAGTTGGTACGGGGCTTAACTACCTTCACTTGGGTTTAGACCTCACAAGCCCGGATGAGAATGTAAGGAAGAGGGCCCGCGAGAGGCTCCTCGAGTTCGTAGAAAACGCCGGCAGATCCGAGGTCGCGGGGGTTATAGTTGGCCTAATTAGGGGGCGGGGTGACGGCTACAGCAAGACCAGCGAAGCCCTCAAGGTGCTGGAGGAGCAGCTGAGAGTGATTTGTAGAGGCGCCTTGGACTACGGGGTGAAGATTCTCTTGGAGCCACTTAACAGGTATGAGAGCCTGCTACTCAACACTGTCGCGGAAGCTCTAGAATTCATCTCACGGCTTGATTGCGAGAAAGCATACCTCCTCCTCGATACCTTCCACATGAACATTGAGGAGCCTGTGATCGAAGACTCGATACGGATGGCTGGAGGGAGGATAGGCCATTTTCACATAGCAGACAGCAACAGGTACGCTCCAGGAATGGGCCACCTGGATTTCTCCTCAATACTCAGCGCGCTGCACGATACGGGTTACAGGGGATTTATCTCGGCTGAGGTCATTGTCAAGCCTGATTTTGAGACCGTGGCTAAGCTGACCCTGAGCACACTCAAAATAGCAATGTCAGGGTTAACTCGCGAAGGATAACGATATTTAAGTATTTGTGAGTGTAGGGAATGCTTGCGGAGATATGTCCAAGGAAGGAGTGAAGCTTTATTTTCTCGGGACAGCTGGTAGCACTTTCACGGGAGATAACTTCCCCCCTTGCATCTTCATTGAAGGTTATCTCCTTGACTGCCCCGCTCAGTGCCCTCAAGCGCTTGTAAAATACAACCTTTTAGACCCCCTTCACACAGTTCTGCTGACGCACCTACACATGGACCACTCGCTCGGCTTATACGACTTGGCGTGGCACTTAGGCACGGTACTTTCACAGAAGAGGCTGAGGCTCTACCTCCCAGCAGGGGGGAAAGGGAATATCGTGAAAGCTTTCGAGATACTAGGTGGTAATCTAGCTGAGAAGCTGCTGGAGTTCTTCGAGGTTGAAGAGGTCAATCAGGGTCAAGTAAGTAGCAACCTCAGCGTTGTTAGAGCCCGGCACTCCGTGCCTGCTGTGGGCTACAGGCTGACCCTCGGCAGGGTGTCTGTCTGTTATACTGGAGACACTGCTCCATCAGAAGAGATCACTGAGGCCTTTAAAGGCTGCGACGTCCTCATACACGACTCCACTTACCCTCCCGGCAGGGAGGAGCAGGCTGTCCTGGACGGCCACTCCACACCGCTTCAGGCCGCTGAGGTCGCTGAGCGCGTTGGCGCGAGGGTTCTCGTGCTGATTCACCTTCCTTACGCTCGCTTCGGGAGAGGTGTGAGAGAAATCTACCTTAAGGTCGCGAAGGAGATATTCCCAAACGTGATAGCCCCTGAGCCCGGCGAAGTGCTTGAGTTAAGGTGATGCAAAGTGGAAGTTGAGATACGCGCTGTGAGGCCTGAAGACCTCTTCTACATCATTGAGATGGAGGAGAGGATCTTCGGCGCGGACGCTTTCAGCTTTAACTACCTTTTCTACCTCTACGAAAATTGCAGGGAGTTCTTCCTCATAGCCGACTACAAAGGCGTGCTTGTGGGGTACGTCGTCTCGTGCAGGGAGTCGGAGGAGCTCCACGTTCACAGCATAGCTGTCGCCGAGTGGTTTAGAGGTAAGGGCGTTGGAAGAAGGCTTATGGAGGAGACACTGAGGCTTGCAAGGCTACGTGGCTTGAAAAGGGTGAGGCTGGAGGTGAAGACCGAGAACACAGTAGCTATATCCCTTTACGAGAAGCTGGGCTTCGAGCGAAAAGCGTACTTGAAGAGCTACTACGCGGATGGAAGTGACGCTTACGTCTATGTATTAAATCTTCAGTAGCTCTTAGCCACGTAGACCACCTGCCTGGCTGGCCTCCCGCACCACGCACACTTTCCGTAGTCGCCTTCCTGGAAATCGATCTCCGTACCCCTAACTTTTCCGCCGTCCGTGCTCTCCTTCAAATCCATAGCGCACTCCTCTCTCCCGCAGAAAGGCATTTTGACGATGTAGCCGGACCGCAGTGCGGTTGCAACCTCTTCGCGTGTTTTAGCCTCTTTGATTCGTGAGCGGAAGAACTCATCGGCCCTTCTCTTTAGGTTTTCAAGTATCTCAACTTCAAGTCTCTGTACTGTCGGTATAAGGTCGTCCTCGGGAACGCGGAGGCGCTCCCCAGTGTCTCTCCTGAACAGCGTGAGCGTCCTGCTCTCGACCTCTCTACGCCCGATCTCTATCCTCACAGGCACGCCCTTAAGCTCCCAGTCATTGAACTTCCACCCAGGGGTGTACTCTTCGCGGTCGTCAACGCGGACGCGGTAGCCTTTCCCCGATAGCCTTTCCGCGGCCTCCCGAGCCTTGGCAAGAACGAGCTCTCTATCATTCTCCCGGTAGTAGATGGGTATGATGACTACCTGGATCGGAGCTACGGAGAAGGGAAGCACAAGCCCCTTGTCGTCGCCGTGCACGGCTATTAAAGCCGCCGCGATTCGCCACACCCCGGGGCCGTAGCAGGTCTGCCAGACGTACTTTCTCTGACCGTTCTTGTCGAGAAAAGTGACGTTGAAGGCTTTCGCGAATCTCTGCCCGAGGTCATGCGTGGAAGAGATCTGGAGCACTCTCCCGTCGGGAAGCAGCGTGTCTGCGGCGTACGTGTCTTCAGCCCCCGCGAACTTGTCCCATGGTGGTCGCCTCAGGAAAAGGAAGGGTATTCCCAGCTTCTCCCAGATGACCTTCCGCGAGTTCTCCATGTCTTCGCGAACCTGCCTCAGGGCTTCCTCGTGCGTGGCAAAGGCGTCGTGTGCCTCTATCCAAAGGAACTCCCTGCCGCGGATAAGTGGACGCGTGTTGCTCTCGTTCCTGTAAACGCTGACGCTTTGGTAAAGCTTGAGCGGAAGGTCCCTGTAGCTTTCGATCCAGTAGGAGTACATGTAGTAGAACGCTGTCTCGGAGGTGGGCCTCAGAGCCAGCCTTCTTTCAAGTTTCTCATCGCCCGCCTCTGTTACCCAGAACACCTCTGGCTTGAAGCCCTCCACATGCTCCTTCTCCTTCTCAAAGTTCTCCTCGGGTATGACTAGCGGGAAAAGGACCGGCTCGTGGCCCGTCTTCTCCAGCTCTTCCTCGAAGAACCTGTAGATAGCCTTGATTATTCGCATGAGCCAGGGCCTGTGAACAATGAAGCCCTGTACGTTGTACCTGAGATCCACTAAGCCCGCTTTCACCAGCACCTGCGAGTACCACTCAGAGAAGTCTTCGCTTTTCTTCACTGTGATACCTAGTGTTGACATGCCAGCACATCACGGTATTAAAGGGAAAAATACTTTTCGCGCTTAGAGCCCCGGCCGGGGTTTGAACCCGGGACCCCCGCCTCTCTGCACCTAAGGGCTAGGTTTACCAGAGCGGTGCTCTACCTAGCTGAGCTACCGGGGCTCAGATCTCTCCTCTTATGGCCGTACCTACTTATCTCCTCTACGCGCCGCGCGAAAGCCGTTTGAGGCTCCGCGGAGGCGGAAACCGCGCCTCCCGGCTCTACTTGTCTAATGGTGGTTTATCAACTTTTCGCTTCAACGATCACTCCTCTTTCAGAGACCCCGCTCACGAGCACTCTCGGGCTGGCTCTCTCCAGCTCCTGAACAACTGTCGTTTCCTCACCTTTCTTGCAAAGTGCCACAATAAAGCCTCCCCCGCCCGCTCCGGTCAGCTTCGCTCCGAGAGCTCCAGCCCTTCGGGCGCTGTATACTAGGTTCTCTAACTCAAGGGTCGATACCCCTATTGCTGAGAGCAGCCCGTGGTTTACGTTCATTAGGGAGCCTACTGCCTCCCAGTCTCCCCGCTCCATAAGCTTGGCTGCCTCCACCGCGAGTCTTCCAGCAGCGTAGTAGAGTGGTTCGAACACGCTTGGGAAAGCTGCCTTGAGGGTTAGCACTCGTTTCACAAGCTCTCCCGTGTTCCTGGGCTTGCCGGTATCGGCTAACACAAGAACAAGGTCGCTGAAATCCACGTTTAGCTTTACGAAGCCTTCGCTCTTCCTGTAGGCTATCGCACCGCCGAAGGTGGCGATCGTGTTGTCTATACCGCTGGGCTTCCCGTGAACAATTTTCTCGGATTCGAGAGCCAGCTTGGAGACCTCATCGAGGGATAGCTCGAGGCCCAGAGCGCCCGCAGTGGCGGCAACCGTGGCTACCGCAACGGCCGCCGACGAACCCATCCCTGCGCCTGGAGGTATTTCTGAGTCGACTTCAATGTTTACGCCTCGAGTTTCCCCGGCCTTATTCATGGCTAGATAGGCGGCGTAGGCAACAGGATACAGCGGGTCTTTTTCTTCAGCAGGAGGGATAGAGTATTTCCCTGTGGCTTTCAAGTTCCTGCTTGACACCCTTATCACGCTGTCTCCGGTAAGCTCGGCTCTCACACGGGCCCTCAGCGAGATAGCTACAGCCACTGCGGGCTGGTCCTCCACCACGAAATGCTCGCCGAAAAGGATGACCTTCCCGGGCGCAGAAGCCAGAGCTCTCACGGGAAGCTATTAGCGAAGACAGCTAATAAAAACATCGCCACGGCTCCCCTCCCCCTAGCAGCGAGGCCTAGTTTACTCCTTCACTCTTATCTACACTACGTTGAGGCCCGTTAGGCGAGGTGGAGCTGTTCGAGGCGCCTTTTCAGCCTCTCAATGGACTCGTTGACCTTCTCCTTGGGATACTCGTATGCGGGTAGCTTTCCCTCGAAATACTCTGAGTAGGCCGCTAAGTCCAGCAGGCCATGGCCGCTCAGGTTAAACAGTATGACTCTCTCCTCGTTCTTCCTGCGAGCTTCTAGCGCTAGGTCTATGGCAGCTCTTATGGCGTGAGCGCTCTCAGGTGCGGGGACTATGCCTTCGGTCCGCGCAAACATCACAGCAGCGTCGAACACGGATACTTGGTCGTAGGCCGTGCTTTCGAAAAGCCCGTGTTTCTTGAGGAGGCTGAGGGTAGGAGCAGCGCCGTGGTACCTTAGTCCTCCGGCGTGGATTGGAGGAGGCACGTAGTCGTGGCCCAGCGTGTACATTTTCAGGAGGGGGGTTAGCCCCGCGGTGTCCCCGAAGTCGTACATGTACTCTCCCTTTGTGAGAGACGGCGCCGCTGTAGGCTCGACTGCTATGAACCTGACGTCCTTCGGGGCTTTCTTGTCGCGCACAAGCATGTAGAAGGGGTAAGCTAAGCCCGCGAAGTTGCTCCCCCCTCCCACGCACCCTACGACGAAGTCGGGGAAGTCGTCGGCCTGTTTCATCTGCTCGATGGCTTCGAGCCCGATCACAGTCTGGTGCATGAGGACATGGTTCAATACGCTTCCGAGACTGTACTTGGTGTTTTCGTGCGTCAAGGCATCCTCTATGGCCTCGCTTATCGCTATCCCCAGCGAGCCAGGATGGGAAGGCTCTCTTTCAAGTATCTCTCTGCCAAACCTAGTCCTGTTGCTGGGACTCGGCACAACCTCAGCCCCCCAGGTCCGCATCAGAACCGCGCGGTAAGGCTTCTGCTCGTAGCTCGCCCTGACCATGTACACCGTCAGCTTGAGGCCGAAGAGGTTTGTACCGAAGGCGAGCGCGCTCCCCCACTGCCCAGCACCCGTTTCCGTGGTGAGCCTCTCGACACCTTCCCTTGCATTGTAGAAAGCCTGCGCCACTGCCGTGTTAGGCTTGTGGCTCCCCGGAGGACTCACACCTTCGTATTTGAAGTAGATCCTTGCGGGCGTTTTGAGAGCCTTCTCGAGGCGCGTAGCCCTCACTAAAGGAGTGGGCCTCCAGATCAGGTAAACTTCGCGAACCTCCTCCGGTATCGGCACGAACCTCTCCGTTGAAACCTCCTGCCTCACGATCTCTTTCGGGAAAATAGCTTCAAGCTCCTCCGGCTTAACGGGTTCACCCGTTGCCGGGCTGCGGGGCGGAGGAAGAGGCTCAGGAAGATCGGGCAGGATGTTGTACCACGCGCGCGGCAACAGGTTTTCATCAATAGTGTACTTTTTTGTCATTTTTTGTTCACAGATTCACATGTTTATACTTCTTAGTATAAAAATGTTTCGCTTCAGGAGAGAGGTAACTAATAAAGGTAAGTTAGCGGGATTCCTAGATGTGGGTAGCAGTCTGCTCAGTAGATTCGAGGAAGCCGTGAAGGGCCACGAGAAGAAGCTAGAGGTGCTTAAGGTTCTGCTCAAGTACGGGTTAAGCGTGCGCGACGGCATGATCTACGTAGGAGAAAAGATAAAAGTCCCGTACAAATCCGTAGCCCAGGAGGCTGGAGTAGACAGGAGGACTGTCCTTGAGACTGTGCGGCTTATACTCAGCGATGAGTTCCTCAGAGAGTTTTACTCCGGGCTCAGACCAGCTGGTCCATCGCTGGTCAACGTCGCCAAGCTGCTTGGCTACAGGTGTCTGATCATTGAAACGCACGAGGACAGGCCCGGCATACTCGCTTGGGTTGCCTCAGCCTTAGCGGAGAAGGGGATTAACATTTTGCAGGTGGTGGCTGAGGATCCTACCCTCTACGAGGAGCCGAAACTCTACGTGATTGTATCCTCAGGTGTACCCGGCGAAGTAATCGATAAGATACTCCAACACCCGGCTATAAAGCGCGTTTCGATAAGCTAGCCTCAAGCTCACCGATGATCCTGTCTAGGACTTTGTCGGCTAACCCTGCTGGCAAGCGGATAGACGCGGCATGCGGGTGGCCCCCGCCAGACCCACCCCACTCTCTAGCCACTTTCGCGAACACCCCAAGGAGGTCTACGCCCACCTCCTCAGGAGCCCTCCCAGTGATCACGACGGAGTCTGAGCCGATCCTGAACATCAGCAGCACGGTCTTGCCCTCCACCTTTGCCTGATGCGAGGCTATTCTGCCCGCGAAACCGTATACGCGTGTCTCGCGCAGGTCTATCACGCGCAGTAGGGGCGAGTCGTACACTACTCGATTCGTTGCCTCCTCGTAGAGCCTCCGGGCTTTTTCTTCCGCGGCCTCAAACCTCTCCACGGCCTCCTCTGGTACAAGAACGCGCTTTTTTACCCAGTACCCTATCAAGAGGCGCTTGAAATCCTCGTCTTGAGGCTCGAGGGCTAAAGAGCCTGACAGCACTTCTACTGCGGAGGCGAGTTCCGCGTCATCAGGAGCTGCCGGAGCATCAGAGATCTCCGCCAGTCGCACCAGCTTCTCGTAGAAAACAGGATCCTCTGTCTCGTTGACTATTTCCCTGAGGAGCGTGGCCGTAGCGGGTGCCTGCTCGGCCGTAACCTTTACCCCTATTGCTTCAAGATCGGCTCTCTTGGATATCGTCGAGGGATGGTGGTCAACCCACACGACTTCAAGCCGCTTTGAGAGCTCTGACAGCACCTGCGATACCGTGATCCAGTGTTCAACGTCTACGGCTATATCAAGGATGTATAGTTTCTGCAGGGCCTGAAGGTCAACTCGGCCCAGCGTAAGGTGCAGGGAGAAGGGCTGAGAGAAGTAGACCCTGTACTTAAGATGTGGGTTAATGTGCATGAGGTGGGCTACCACAATAGCGGCAGATGCTAGGCCATCGAGGTCCCCATGCGTAATTATAGCCGTGAAAGCCTTAGAGCTAAGCATTGCACCATCGACTCTTGGCATCCGCGTTGTTTTAAGCATTACCTACTGGCCCACTCACCCGCTTGGGACGGTTGCTTGGCTTCATGAATATACAGATAAACTGGAGACGCCGTTGGCAAGTAGGTGGGAGATTACTTCAGGGCGCCTCGTTCACGCAACTTGAGAGCGCACTCTCTGATAAAGGCCTTGATTTTAGCTTCCGGGATCTTAAGCTCGTTCGCGACCTCCTGCAAAGTGCGGCCTAGTGCTAGCTTAGCCAGCACCGCGCGCTGTTCTCGTGTTTCAGCCAGCCCATGTGCCAGTGCGAGGCGCGCCACTAGAGAATAATCGGTAGCGCTTAGGGTCTCGAGCTCTCCCGCTTTTATGGGAGACGAGTACCTCGTGATGTTGTCGAGCGAGATTATGGTCACCCAGTCGTCGTCGTTCAAGTCGGGATATATCTCCCGTAAAGCATCTAGTAGATCCTTCTTGCTACTGAAGCCGTCTTTCTTTGCGTCCTCGTCGGTAAGCTCGGATACGCGTGTGAACCTCAAGGATTTGACTTGGGCCTCGCCGTATATCTGGCCGTTACTCTCGAGGAAAACTTCTTGGTGAAGCGGCTGGACTATGCCCTTTCTAATCGTCGTTGTCTTCTCCCCGGAGAGAAGCCTCTGTAGGTAGCTCAGCCTGAAGCTCAGCACTTTCCCCAACTTTCTCACAGTCCTTTGGCTGGCCACCACGCAAACAACCTTCCCACGGGCTTTAAGTTCTTTGCTTAGCCGATTCTTCTTCCGAGTAACCGGCCCGCGAGCAGCGAAGGATCTGAGTAGGCTGGGAAGACCGTTGGGTATATCTTCAGGGGGCCGCGAAACTGGATGTAGCCCTCGTCGCTTAAGCGCTGCAGGGCCTCATCCTGCTCGCGTTGCGAGAGAGGCTTTATGCCGAGGTTTTCGCATATCAGCGCGACGTGCTTCTGTATGTCCCTTAGAGTTACGAAGTTCTGGTTCAGCTGGCGCGACGCGAAGAGCAAAGCCAAGAGCACTATTTTCTCGGCCGTCCCAAGCTGCTCGATGCTCTGGGAGAACAAAAACTTTTCGCGCATGCTCTGGGCAACGGCTTTGTTAACGTGCTCTAGGGAGATTGCCTCAGCGCCCTCGGACTCGGCGATCTGCCCGGCCAGCAGTAGGAGGTCCAGCGCCCGCCTGACGTCCGACTCAAACATCGCCTCGGTGACTTCTGCCAGGTATTCTGCAACAGCCTCGGGTAGGGCGCCAGGAGCGCACGCTTCACCGGCGCGAAAAAGTATGATATCCACGAGCTGGTCGCGCGTGTACGCAGGGTATTTGACCGCAAGGGCCCCTAGGGAGGATTGTTCTTCAGGGGCCAGGTGGTAGGCCCACCCTTCCTCTCGCGAGATGAAGATCACACCGCTCACGTTCTCGACGCCAAACTCTGGTAGACGTGCAAGGTTGTAGACTATACGACCCCCGTGCAGAGAGCGGTATCCGGTAAGCTGGTCTGCCTCGTCTATTGTTATCACGTATATGCGGTCCGCGTACCTTTGTAGGTGCGAGATGAATTTCTCGAAAACCTCGCCAGCACTAAGGCTCCGCGAAACCTTACCCCCCACCCTTGATAGTAGCTGGGAATAGACGAGCCACGGAGACGGGTCGGAGAGGGCTCTGAGGTTCAAGTACACGTGGGTCAGCCTAGGCGACATGGAGCCTAATAAGCGTAGAAGGAGGTGGGTCGACGTTGTCTTCCCAGTCCCCTTAGGGCCGATGAGCTGCACCACCTTGAAGTACGGTGACTCGGACTGAATATCCCGGAAAAACGAGTGGAGCATGGAGAGCTGGGCCTCCCGGTGCGGCATCCTCGCAGGTATGTGCTGTCTAGAGAGAGCCCTGGGGTTGACGAAGATGGGCATTTTATCTTCACTATAAACCTTCGTTTAGCGTTAATAAGGTTGCAGTGAATATGAAAACTTTGAAAGTTATCTCAAACTCAGTGTGATTTCCTTTCTTTCTGCGTAGCCGCGGGGTAAAAGGAAAGGAAATCAGATCGTCGCGAGGCTGTCATCTACCCCTCCATGCAACTGGGACGGCGTCATCATCGCGAGGAGAAATGTTAACCGGTTATATAAACTCTAGCACAGTGCTCGAAGTGCGGGGTGCGAGGGACCCTAAAATGTGCCAGTCACAAGCATAGTAGATGTGAAAGAGGAGGTAAAGTTTAGCGCCCAAGCGCACATGGGTTCAGAAAAAGTTATCGACCCTCGCGAGAGAGCTAGAGCCGAGAGCTGATCCTGCGCAAAATAGAAAACATGGCATGACAGCTACAGGAGAAGGACGGCAAGCAGCCGCCCAACTGCGGCACTACCAGTATTTAAGGTGATCGGTGTTGCTCAGGGATATTGCTAAGTGGTGGAGTAGGCTACCAGTTGCAGCAAAGAGGTATATAGTGTTCCAGGCTCTTACTGTACCAGTGCTCTTCGCGTGGATATTAGTGCCTTACCTCATGCTAGCAACTGGTTTAAGTGTAGCCGAAGCGGGTATCGTGTTGACGGCTGCCTCAGCTATAGCAACTGTAGTGAACGCCATCGTTGGCAGGGTTCTTGATAGAGCCGAGCCAGTAGTATTCATAGCAGTTATATCCCTTGTTGAGGGTGTAGCGTACTTTATCTACATGTACGGGTTCTTGGCAAACATACTACTATTAATTGTTGTGGCAGCTGTTGTTGAGAGGCTGGCGAGAGGCTTCTACCCCGTATTTAAGGTCTACGAGTACGATGTCTACCCGCAGGAGTTTAGGGAGAAGGCTTTCGCCCTCCACAACCTGATCCCATATCTGGCACAGCTCGCGACGTACCCCTTGATAGGGTATGTGCTTGCAGTCTTGTCGGACAGCCTGTATGCTCAGATAACCTCTCTGGGTATGTTTGCCCTCGCGTCTACGGCGTTAGGGTTTCTCGCTCTCGCATGGCTTCCGAGAATCGGTGTGAGAAGGATAAAGGTCTCTCAACTGCTACTTAGAAGGATACCGGAAGCATTTATAAAAATGAGTCTAGCGATAATGGTCTTCGGTGTAGCTTTCGAGCTCTGCCAGCCCCTAGTGGTGGCCAACCTCTTCGTAGAAATAGCCGGAAACCCCCTTCTAGGTCTCGCCTACTACGAGGCCTTTGCGGCGCTACCAGCCGTAATAGTCTTACCGTTAATACTACGTGATAATAGAAGGTACGGGGTGCTGTTGCTTGTATCGGGTATGGGCCTTATAGCCCTAGCAGATCTCCTACTCGGCTTCTCCTACAAGGTTGAAATAGCCCTTCTAGCGGCTATGGCGGCCTCCGCCGGCTACGCGCTCGTGGACCCCTTCTTCACGGACGTGTTATTCTCCACGATACCAAAGGAGTATAGGGGGTCACTGCTAGGCTCTCTCGCGGCTGTAAGGGGGCTTATAGGGATAGCAATGCCAGCTATAGCGGGATTTATAGCCGAGATAAACGCCCACTTACCCTTCATACTAGCCGCCATTATAGTTACATTCGCTGCGGGCTTAACACTGAGTGTTGCAAAACCATACTATAGATCTTTCAACATTGCAGATATTGAGCTAGCCAAGCCCTGACAGGTGCCTTCTATCAACTATCTTCGTGAATTAGCTCCTTAGCTTTTACGTGACCATAAAATGTGCTAGACTCAAGTTTTCCCGAAAAGCATATTCTCTTCAAGATCCCAGCTAGCGCGTGGAACTTGCTGGGCGGAAGCCGCCTTCGCCCATCACTTTTCTCTCGTGGTAGATTAACTCCTCCCCCCTTCCATAGCCTTAGGATCCCATTCTCGCGGATTGACAGAAAAAGCGCATATCCGGACAAGGCAACCGCCCGCTATGAGTAAGCCGTGATCACCTGCTAGAGGGTTCTCAGACAGGTAAAGAGGGGTGTGCTGGACACGACCCTAGAGGATGAAAAAACCCATATTTACCAGCTAGGTGTCTGGGTGAAAGTATGAATGGCAAGTTCATGGTTGTAGCGGCTATCTCCGCCATAGCGATAGTTCTTTACTGGTCCCCTTTGCCTATAACCGTTGGCGAGTATATTATCGGCGGTTACCCGTGGCTCGCGCCCGAGGAGTCGAGGCCGGCAATGATGCTCCTAGGCGCTCTCCTCGCAGCGATCTTCCTAGGCCTCACGGCTTTCATGTGGTTCGTAACGAAAAAGCTTGAGGAGATGCAGGGCGAGGAGTACGCGGACGTGGGAGGGGGCTCCTCCTCCGGGGCTGAGTGGTAGTTATCATGAAGATCTGGGTCGAGGCCTTAACCCCTAAGCAGGTTCTCCTGTTTTCATACCTTCAGAAAGAGCTGAGCGGTGCAGAGGTTTTCCTAACAACACGGGATTACGACTTAAACGCTGCACTAGCATCGAGGCTGTGGAGTAAGTACTACATCGTGGGGCGCTATGGTGGTAGCACACCTCTTGCTAAGCTATATGAAAGCGTGAGCCGACAGAGGGCTCTTGCAAGGATAGTGTCGCACGAGAGGCCGGACGTGCACGTAACGTTCGTTTCGCCAGACTCAACTAGGGTGGCATTTGCCCTCGGAATAAAAGCCATAACGTCCAGCGACTCCCCTCACTCGGACGCCGTCTCCAGGCTCGCGATCCCTCTCTCAAATAAGTTGGTCGTCCCGGAATTCCTCGCCAAGAGCTTCGAAGGATACAAAGCCCTCGTAGAGGTAGTCACGTTCAAAGGGCTTTTCGAGCTCGCGTGGCTACTCCGAGAGCAACCGGATCCAAAGGTGCCTTTAGAGCTCGGCCTTGAACCCTTCAACTACGTTGTCGTGCGCCCCGGCGAGCACAAAGCCTACTACTACCCCGACCCCGGTAGGGCTTTAACTACCCCACTGGCAGTATGCAAGTATGTACTCGAGCGTACGGACCTTGACGTCGTGGTGTACCCTCGCTACCCTGACCAGGCGAGCTTGTTCAGAAGGGCATTACGCCGGTGGGAAAACAGGGTAAAGATCCTCGATGGGCCTGCTCATTTCGTAAGCCTCGAGTTTTATGCAAGGCTGGTCGTCAGCGGTGGGGGCACGATGGCCACTGAGGCGGCGCTAATGGGGACGCCTGCGCTGTCAACGTACCCCGGTGAGCTTGAAGTCCACGAGTACATAAAAACCAGAGGGTTCCCAATATTCAAAGCCCCTCTCAACTCCAGGATCCTAAACTTTATACTCTCAAGAGGAGGGTCTGAGGCCGAGAGGAGAGCTTATCTAGAGAAAACTCGATCGACCATGGAAGACCCCGTGAAAGTCTACGCTCGTGAGATACTGAAAACTATGCGCTAATACTCGCCAGCTCATCCCCGGTTTTAGACGAAAGCTTTAAGTAGTGTGTTTGTAAAAGCAAGATTCGCGGTGGAACGAATGGAGTATGTATACGCGAGTCTGATCCTCTACCACGCAGGCCGGGAGATCACGGAAGAGAACGTCAGAAAAATCCTAGAAGCTGCAGGTGTGCAAGTTGACGAGGTGAGGTTGAAGGCGCTCGTAGCCTCCCTCAAGGAGGTCAACATAGAGGAGGCCATTAAGACAGCTGCTATGCCTGTAGTGGCAGCTCCAGCCACAACCGCCGCCACTGCGGCTCCAGCCCCAAGCACGGAGGGGAAGAAGGAGGAAGAGAAGAAGGAGGAGAAGAAGGAGGAGGCCCCAGAGGAGAGCATAGAAGAAGGCCTATCAAGCCTCTTCGGCTTTTAGTGAAGGGAGCGTTTTTGCCGTACATTTTACCCCTCGCTGACCTACTTCGAGAGCTTTTTGTGGTTTCAACTCTCGCCGTTGCAGGTTACACCGATTACAAAAAAAGGGAGGTTGACGACAGGGTCTGGGTCGTCGGTTCCTTAGCCACAGCCCCCCTTCTCGCATTCACCGTGGCATCCCTAAGGCTGGACTTATACCTGGTTTCTCTCACGCTAGCCGTTTCCCTGGCGCTCTTCGTGTGGAGGTTTAAGCTCATGGGAGAGGCTGACGCCATAGCCCTGGCCTTCGTGGGACTGGCGGAGCCCCCTTCCGCCACGAGCATTTTAACGCTCATCCCGCTGGCAACAATCGTTACGCTAGCGGGGCTAGCTTCACTACTCTATGCTCTCTACAATGTTGCTCTGAACATTGCGAAGAAGCCGCGCTTTGGTGGAGAAACCTCGCCTTTGAGGATTCTAGTGATGCTGGCGACTATGCGCTACATAAACCTTGAGGAGTACCGCCGGAGAAGTTACATGTACGTACCGGTTCAGGGCCTGGAGGCATCCACGCTCATTCATGTACCCGAGGGGGAGGCTCAGCCCCCGAGCGAGGAATTCTGGGCGGTTGTAGGGCTCCCCTACGTAACCCTACTTGCGGTAGGCTATCTTCTCTACCTTGCTCTAAAGCACGGCTCCGCACTTACCGGCGTTTAAGGCATCACTTTTAATTACCAGAGGCCGCTGTTTCCGCAATGTGTACGCTTTCGAGAAGGCTGCAGTGAACTTTGCGGCGGGGATAGCGCTCGGCATCCCACTGGGCTTGATCGCGCATAAGCTGAAGTACCTCGATAAAAGAGCAACAGTGGTCAGCATTCTGTTCTCAGGGCTATACTTCGCGGGCGGGGTTGGCCTCTACCTGCCGTCTCTAGCGTTCTTCTTCTCCTCCTCGCTAGCCACACGCCTCGCTTATGCCTCGAAAAAGAGTAAAGGAGCGGCGGAGAGAGAGGAAGGTAGGTCGGCGAGCCAGGTCATCGGCGCTGGCCTAGTGGCGGCGGTTCTGGCAGCTATGTACGGCATCCTCGCAGACCACCGAGATAAGCTACTGGTGCCCGCCCTGGCTGTGCTTGCATCCTCCAACGCCGACACGTGGGCGGCGGAGGTGGGTGCACTCTACCGCGGGAAGCCGAGACTGATCACGAGACCCGGCATCGAGGTGGAGCCGGGGACATCAGGTGGCGTGACGCCTCTCGGCACTCTTGGGGCGGTTTCCGGCTCAGCGGTGGTGGGTCTTGTGGCGCTGTTAGAGAGCGCATTGGGGATTCTGCCCTTGAGCGCCGCGCTTATACCGCAGATTGTTCTGCTGGGCTGGCTCGGGGAGGTCCTCGACAGCGTAATAGGTGCCACTTTACAAGTGAAGTACTACTGTCCCCGGTGCCGGACCCTTACGGATAAACCCGTGCACCTTTGCGGCGAGAAAACAGTAAGAGTCGGTGGGCTGTCGTGGGTAACGAACGAGATCACGAATCTGCTGGCAACCGGGATCGTCGCATTACTCGGATTATTCCTACAAACTTTATTATAGCCTTTTGAGGAGATCATACGGCGATGACGCGCGCTCGCCTAGCACTTTCAGTCCTGGCGGTTATTCTCCTCACGCTTCCGTGCCTCAGCGCCCAGCCTGCAAGCGTGGTGGTAGTCGAAGTTTACGGGAAAATCGATGAGGGCAAAGTGTATCTCCTGAGAAAGGCGGCCTACCGAGCCGAGGGCGGAGCGCTGCTGGTCGTGATCAACAGCTATGGCGGCTACCTCAAGTCAATGGACGAAATGATCTCCATTGTTAAAGGCTGCAACTGCAGAGTTATAGCATGGGTGCCTCCGGGCGCTAAAGCGGTTTCCGCGGCAACTGGAGTTGCTTTGGCAGCGGGCAAGCTGTACTTGGGAGATGGGGCTGTAATAGGGGCGTGTAAACCCGTCCCGGCCGACGAGAAGGTAGAGTCCTACATGGTTTCTAGGATTAAGAGCCTGCTAGAGGAGAAGGGCGTAGCCGGATCGGCAGATATTGCTGAGAAACTCGTACTGGAGAGCAAGGCCCTCACGACCAACGAGGCTGTAGCGGCAGGTATAGCTAATGGTGTAGCCAACCTGTTAACAGAGGTTCTGAGGCGGGAGGGGCTAGAGCACGCTGCTCTCGAGTACGTTGGTGGAGACGTCGTTAGCGACGCCCTCTCGCTCGTAATGGATCCCGGGGTCGCTATCCTCTTTATGATACTCGGTGTGCTTCTTATAGCTCTCGAGTTTCATGTCACGGGATTCCAGGGGTGGGGTGTGCTGGGGGCCGTACTGGTGCTCCTAGCCCTTTACACTTTCGGCGTTGTCGGAGTGAACCTACTGGTATTCGTCTTAGCAGTCACGGGTACGGCCCTCATACTGGTAGAGCTCCTTAAACCGGGAGTGCAGCTTTTCGGTATCAGCGGCGCCGCTCTTGTAATGCTCGCCTTGCTCATTGAGTACTACGCACAGCCCTACGTAGCACTCACTGCATCGACGATAGCAATTGTAGCAATCCTCGGTGCCTCCATAGCTTTCGTCGGGTTCATAATACTCAAGGCCTCCGAGGCGCTAAGAGTGAAAACACTAAGTGTGGAGGAGAGGCTTCTCGGTAAAGTTGGAGTCGCTAAAACGGAGATTAAACCCGGCAGAAGGGGGGTCGTGCTCGTGGAGAGCGAGGAATGGACCGCTGAGAGCGAGGAAGAGATACACGCCGGTGAGAAAGTTACCGTTGTAGGTCTCGAGGGGCTGGTAGTGAAGGTCCAGCGCGTGAAAAGTTAATAGGAAACCCCGCGGTGTAAATCAATGATTTAGAAATGGATCCCGTAACCCTGTTCCTAATATTCATAGCGCTCCTCGTCTTCGCCAGCGTGATAGCTAGCAGCGTAAGAGTCGTCCCGGAGTACCAGCGGATTGTCGTGTTGAGGCTCGGGCGCGTGGTGAAGGTAGCGGGGCCTGGGATAGTGCTCTTGATACCCTTCATCGACAAGGGAGTAGTTGTAGACCTCAGAGAGCAGTACATTGAGGTCACGAAGCAGACGTGTATAACAAAGGATAACGCTCCGGTCGACATAGACTTCCTGATATACTTCCGGGTTATCGACCCTAAGAAGAGTGTAGTGGAAGTCTCGGATTTCAGGGGCGCGGCCATAGGAATTGCGACGACAACCCTCAGAGCTGTGGTGGGAGATATTGACCTTGACCAGGTGCTCGCGAAGCGCGAGTACATCAACGAGGTCCTGAGGGAGAAGCTCGACGAGGTAACGGCAAGGTGGGGTGTTAAGGTCACTGCGGTAGAGATTAGGGAGATCATTCCACCCCGAGAAGTCCAGGAGGCTATGATCAAGCAGATGAGCGCAGAGAGGAACAGGCGGGCGATGGTGACGGAGGCGGAGGGCAAGCGGGAAGCCGCAGTGAGAGTGGCTCAGGGTGAGAAGGAGGCGCTGATACTCAAGGCCGAGGGTGAAAAGCAGGCCGCAATTCTGAGAGCCGAGGGCCAAGCTCTCGCCCTCAGGTATGTGGACGAGGAGGCGAGGAAGCTGGATCCGAAGACCATGCTACTCCAGTACCTGACGGCTCTGCAGTCCATAGCCTCATCGCCGTCCACCAAAATAGTTCTACCCATGGAGCTCTTCAGGCTTCTAAGCCCACTTAAAGAGTTTGTAGATGAGTACTTGCAAAAGAAAGAGTAGAAAATACTTTATTCTTCTTTTACTACTTCACCCAGAACGCTACCTTCTACACTAGCTTTACCGCGCATCCTCACCCTTTTCGCGTTGATAACACCACGAACAACGACATCCTCGAGGGTTACTTCCTGAGCGTTGATCTCACTAACCTCTAGCACGCGTGTAGTTCTACGTAACCTGAGCAGGTTGAGTAAAGACAGCTCACGCTCGGCTCCACCTTTAACCTCGACCACGCCAGCCTTGATCACCCTAGCCCTCGAGTCATCGGAGAGCCTGAGGCTCACTTCATCCCCCGCGATGTCGTCCTGGACGTTGAAAGACCCGCTGATTCGCACGCGTTTACCCGCTACTCCTAGCGCTTTGAGCGCACCCGCGACTTTCACTTCCTCCGCGTCAATCCTCCCTTCAACCCTAACAGCACCAGCCGCGTGGAATAAAACCGACTTCACGTTGCCGCGGACTTTTACGGCGCCGGCGAACTTCACCTCCCGAGCTGCTATACCTCCGTTGAAGGCGGCAGACCCCGATGCTTTCACGGTGTCTGCTTCGATGTCTCCCTCTACTCTGCCAGCACCGCTTATGGTGACTTCCCTATAATAGCCTCCACTCGCCACACCGGCGCCTCTCACTCTCAGCCGCTTACCACCTTTCTTGGATCTAAGCTCAGCCTCGTAGAGGTCTAGCAAGTCGCTCATCTAGGTAACACCTGCCTGCTTGAAAATCGTCTTTATCTCCTCTAAGAGGGACCTGATCTCCTTGAGCCTCTTCAGGAGCATTTCTTCCACTTCCTCGTCGCTAGCCTCCGCGTACTTGAGCTTCTCCCCGCTCAAACCCCCATCCCCTCCTTCAGAATGTCCCTTATCTCCTCCAACTCCTTTTTAATCGCGTCCAGCTCTTCTAGCATAGCCCTCTGCCTAGCACGGTAGACGGTCAGCCTCTCCTCTATCTCTCTGAGCCTAAGAGCGTAAGATGTTTCACCGCGTTCCTCGCTCTCCGCGAAGGGTAGAACTACAGTGAAAACCAGGGCGAAGAACCCCAGCGCCGCGCCCGCAATAACGCTCACGACGGCAACGACGCCTCCGAAGATCGGGTCCAGAGATTTGGCCGATACCCCCTCCACTATCTTGAGCGGAACGTAGAAGCCAAGCAGGGCGGCGAGCAACAGGGATAATACCATTGCGAAGACTCCGCTAGCCTTCAAGCTCCTCACCTATCTCCCTCAGAGAATCGGGCGAGACCTCAATCCTGAAGTCGGTGAGCCTGTACACTTTCTTCGGACGAGGGCCGGGGACGACCTCCCCTTTTATCAAGCCAGCTCTCTCGAGGGCGGTGACGTGCAGGTGAGTCAAGGGGTAGGAGAGTCCAAGAACCTTCGAGAGCTCGTATGCGTGTCTAGGCTTCACAGCTATTAGCGCTAGCATCTTGAGGCGGATAGGGTTTGCTAGCACGTGCAACACCTCTGTAAGCTCTTCAATTCGCTTTTTACTTTCCATGCCATCGATTCTCCGTAACCTGCATCTTACATATAAGCTTTACTTTACATAACCGGGTCCTCCTTTAACCCTAGTTCCTCCATAACCTCGCTGGCCGGAGCACCTCTGTGGATTACGCTCATAAGCGCTTTCACGACGAGGCCAGGAGAGCTGTGCTGGAATATATTCCTCCCAATGGCGGCTCCTGCGGCGCCGGCCCTAACCGCGTTCTCCACTCTCCTCAAAACCTCGAGGAGGGGTGCCTTCGACGCGCCCAGAACAACGACGGGGACTGGGGTTTTGCGGACGACCTCGGAGAAGTTTTCAGTGTAGATTGTTTTGACTATGTCGGCTCCCAGCTCGGCCGCGATCCTCGCGCCGTAGGCTACGACGTCACTGTCCACGCTAGGGAAGCCCGGCTGCTTAGGCACGACCTCAGCCATAACAGGTACTCCTAGTAACTCGGCCTGCTCGACCACGGTTGCCAGCTTCTCCCATAGGGCCGACTCGTTACGGGAGCCTGGATACACCATGATGCTCACGGCGTCAGCCCCAAGCCTTACCGCGCGTTCCACGCTTGAGATGAGCCTGTCGTCGGTCTCGTCGAGGCTCCTGACTGTTCCTGTGCCATCGATCCTGGCCACGATGAAGGTGCCAGGAAGCATCTCCCAGTACTTCTCTATCAGCGCGGGGGTCATCATAACCGCGTCTGGCGAGCCCTCGAGAACCATCCTAAGCGTTGCCCGCATGTCCTCAATTCCTTTTATGGGCCCGTGCCTCCTCCCGTGGTCCAGTGCAACAATAAGGGCTTTGCCGTCTCTGAAGAGCCTCGCTAGCCTCAGCTTCTTCCCGGAGCTCAAGGCTCCCACTCAACTCTCACTTTCTCGCCGCTCTTCACAGCCTTCAGGCGGTCTGGATCGCCCACAACCCTCCCAAATACGTTGACTGGGCTCGCGGGCCTGATCTCACCCGGCTTACTCACGGGAGTTGGCCCGAAGAAGAGGCAAATAGCGTTTCCGGGAGGCCAGTAGGCAACGTCGCCTCTCTCGACGATCTCCGAGCCTACCTCCTGGCCCACCCTAACGGGTGTGGAGAAGTAGATTTCCTGCCCCCAAAGGTTAACCCTGCTCTCGAAGGGCGCAGCCTTGATGATAGCCTCTGCGGTCTTGGGGTTCCGCCCGGTCAGCTCCACCTCAACTACCCCTATGCTTTCGGGGAAGATTATCTTTAGCTTACTCACGCTCCACCACCCGAGCGAAAGCCGTGTAGAGCACACCTTTCGCGGCCTCAACCACCTCCCTCCAGTGCTGACCCTCCTCGGGTTTAACCTCGAAGCCGACGGCTCCGCTGTACCCGATTTCAGCGAGAACCCTCAACAGCTCTTCAACGTCTTCGACCCCGTTGACAGCCCCTGGCCTGTAGAAGCCTGGGTGCCAGTCGACCATCCTGCCGTCGGGTAGCTTCTTAGAGCACCCGATGTGGATGTGAGAGAGGTAGTCTTTCGCGCGGAATAGGGCGGCCGGCTTCTCGTTCAGCATGGGCGCGTGGCTGAGGTCCCACAGTAGCCCGATGTTGCTGTACTCCTGCCTGACTTCTCGGACAACTTCAACCGCTTCATCTATAGGCCCTATCAGCTGCCTCTTATCCCACTCTCTGTCGAAAGTCTCTAGGATTAGGCTTACGCCGAGCCTCGAGCCGAGGCTAGCAAGTTCCTTAAGGCTTTTGACGAGCGAGTCCTTTGCCGCCTCCCGGTTTTCGGGGCCGGGGTCAGCCCCGCTCGAGAAGCCTACCTTCTTTACCCCCCTTGCGGCCGCGATCTTTATTGCTTGCGAGAGAGCCTCGACAGCCTTCCTTCTCTCGTCCTCATTAACAGATGAGGGGTTCAGGCCTTGAGCTGTAGTCATCGGCTGAAGCCCAACAGCGACGTCCACTCCACTGCTTTGGAGAATCGGCGCTACGGTTTCCCAAGCCTCATCGCTCATGAGGTTAACCTCTATGACATCGAAGAAGGGGTCTTTGGCTAGAACCGTTATTGTTTCGACAGCCGCCTGAACGTCGCTTTTCATTAGAGGAGGGTTCGCCATGAATGCGACGATGCTGATCTTCCACGGGAAGGGGACCAAGTGGGCGTTCCTCCCCTTTTTAACTGAAACGGCAAGCATCAAGCTGAAAGCTGTGAATAGAGTTAAAAGCTTTGCTAAGTAACAGCTTTTGTGCTAGAAATCGTTCTAAGTATTTACACGCCCATAGTGATCGGGGTTTTACTCGGAGCCGGCCTGAGCCCCGGGGAAAGGGAGCTCTACTTCTTTTCGAGGGTGGTCCTTTACGTCTTTCTGCCAGCACTCCTGTTCACGTCCACGTACAGCCGTGTTTTCCAGGCAACAGATCTGCGACCATTCGCCCTCACCGCTCTAAGCGCTCTGAGCGTCGTTTTAACGTTCTTGCTAACAAGGTCTCTGAAAGAGGAAGCTGAAGTCGTCTTAACTTCAATGTACGCAAACGCGGGGTACTTGCCTGTCGGAATCGCCCAGTCCTTGTGGGGCACAGAGGGCGTCGCGAGTGTGGGCTTTTACATTTTCGGTAACAACTCCGTCTCTAACGTCTTAGCTCCCACGCTCTCAAGCAGGATCAGCTCCCCATACTCTCTGGCAAGAAGAATCCTGTCCTTCCCGCCAATCACCGCCGTGATGCTGGGACTGGTGCTAGGAGCAGTAAGGGTAACTTTGCCCAGCCTCGTTATACAGCTCCTGAAGCCGTTTTCCGATGCCGCTGCGACCATAGCCCTAGTCCAGTTAGGGGTTGAGTTCGGCGTTAAGCCTGCGCTTGACCCAGAGGGGTTAAAGTCCTACGCGTACAGGCTCGCCGTAGTAGTTCCCCTCACACTTCTGTTCGTCAAGACAGGTATCCTCGAGGGCGTGGATAGGGGCGTGGCTGTCCTAGAGAGCGTTATGCCCAGCGCCGCGTCCTGTGTACCTATCTCGCGGGAACTTGGCTTGGACGCTAAACGGGTGGCACGCATAGTTGTGACGTCCACGCTTGTAAGCACCGTTGCTGTTCTACCTCTGCTACTCGTCTTCGTTCGGCTGTAGCCTCGATACGTTTAGTTTATTTGTATCTTCGGCTTCATGTAATCGGAGTATGATCAGGTCGATCGTAGCATTGATCGTCTCAATCCTGCTTCTATCGACAACGATAGTTACCTCGCTGGAGAGGCAGGAGGGTCGAAGCGAGGAGGTGAGTACAGCGACCCAGATCAGAACCCTTTCCTCTAACACAACAACGGTACCTTCCCAGCCGTCAGGCAACATCACAAGACATACGCAAGCGACTGCAGGCACGGTCTCAATGCTCTTCGCATCGCTAGTTCTGGCTCTCGGCACACTCTACGTTGTCGCATCAGCACTGAGGGTTAGAGTTGCGCACGGCTTCCTTGAGAGAGAAGCATCGAAGGTCAAGCTCTCAAAAGCGACCTCGTCAGCAAGCCTGTTTTTCGCGCTGCTTTCCGCTGCGCTCGCCGCAGTTAACGCCAACCTCTCGCTGCTTGTCTTCTCGTCAGTGCTGGCTGCGGTATCAGCGCACATGTACATAAAGGGCAAGAGGACAGAAAAAGTGCTAATGAGGCTCCTCGCTTCCTAGCAACGCTACCCGCGGCTCTCCGCCCTTAAACGTGTAACCTCTCAGGAAAACCTCACAGTTGGAGTGAATCCCGATGTTCCCAGCCGCGTCGAGGGCTATCAACCCGATTGTGTTTTCCTCGGAAAACAGCCTCGTGACCTCGTGCACCACGTCACGAACAGCCTGCTCAACGCTTACGCCGGACTTCACCTTGAAGGCCACTCTCGCCGCTGCAAGGTACCTGGCGATGAGCTCCCCGATACCGGTAGCAGAGACCGCCACCACTCCGTTCTCGGCGTAGACGCCTGCTCCGGGGAGGGGTGTGTCGCCCACACGTCCCGGGAGCTTCAACCACAGCCCGCCAGTGCTGGTGGCAGCCGCCAGGTTTCCATCCCTGTCTAAGGCAACTGCTCCGACAGTATCTGGTAGAAAAAGCCTGACGATCTCAAAATTCCTCCTCCATAAATCATAGCCGAGGCTCCTCACCTTTTCGAGAAGCTCTCGATACCTCTCGAGGAGCCTTGGCGAAGGGGGCGGGATACGCTCGAAGCCCAAGGCCTCTGCCAGCTTATCGGCCCCGTAGCCCACGAGAAAGACGTGATCTGTTCTCTCCATGACCTTGCGCGCCAGCGACACGGCATTCCAGGTGTACTTTAGCGAGGCTACGGCTCCGAAGCTTAGGTCTCTCCCGAACATCACGCTCGCGTCAAGCTCCTGCTCTCCCAGAAGGTTAAGTGATGCTCCTTTTCCCGCGTTGAAGACGCCGGAGCCTTCCATGCTCTTCACCGCCGCTTCAACCGCATCCAGAGCGTTTCCCGAGGATAGCGCACTCATGCCATCATAGAGGGCTGAGCGCAATGCCTCCTCGATCGCTGCCCGCTCCTCCAAAATAGAGGGTCTGAACCTCCCCGCACCGCCGTGAATTACGAGCACTTCTCGTGGCACAGCTTAGGCAAGGCTTTCATGGAAATATTTTTTACCACCCTTGCTGAGCTAAGCTTTGGTGCGCAAATGTACCCGGTTGGAGGCTACCCGGTGATCCCCCTTCAGTTCAACATAGGTCCCACCGAGATACTCCTCCTCATCGTAATCGCGCTAATACTCTTTGGGCCGAAGAAGCTTCCCGAGCTCGCTAAGGCCGCCGGTGAGGCTGTCAGGATATTCCGGGAGGAGAGCCAGAAGATAACCTCTTCGGTTGAAGAGGCGGCATCCCCTAAACCCCAAGCAACCTCCCTCTCAGATGAGGAGCTTAGAAAGCTCGCCGAGAAGCTTGGCGTGGAATCCGAGGGCAAGTCCAAGGAAGAACTCGTTGAAGAAGTGATCAAGAAGGCTAAGGAGAAAGGCCTCATATAGCCGTTCAACAGCATTTTAAGCAATACATACATTTTGCTGCAAGCTTTCTCTTCTTCCTAGAGGTTCATGGAAGTCCTGCTTAAAAAGAGGCCGAAGAAGTACCTGCTCGACTACCTGGCTCAGTCCAGCCAGAAAGTGAGTGAAGAGATCTCCAGAGTGGAGCGGCTTTACGAGGAATTGTTGAGGAAAGGCGAGTCCAACGCCTTCTTGAAGGCCCTCGTAGAGAAAATAGCATCCGAGCTCACGATCCCCGACCCACCCCTCCCGCCCGAGTCCGAGGCTCTGCCTCAGAGGCTCGAGGAGTACGAGAGGGGTCTCAGGTCTCTTGAGGAGGTGCTTACACAGACACTGAGCTTCCTTGAGAGAGTTGAGAAAGTGCTACCGGAGGCAGACAGGGCTGTCGAAAGAGTTGAGAGCTACGTGAAGCTCGTGAGCCCGCTCAACCCAACGATGGCCTCTGAAGCCGCCAAAGCAGCGGCAAGGGTGAGAAGGTTTCAAGAGCTGCTACTGAAAGAGCCTAAAATGTCCACTCTGGCAGACCTCGAGAGGGGGCTGGAGGAGCTCGATAGAGTAGAGAGAGCTCTGAGAGCCGAGTACGAGAAGGCTCTCGGTTTCATACTCAGAGATCTGCAGGCGACACGAGAAGTGGCTAGAAGGGCCGTTGCCGCCGCGGTTCTCCAAGAGAAAAGCGTCCTAGAAAGGGAGATCGAAAATCTTAACAGGCTGGAGCAGGAGCTCGTGGAGCTCAAGGTGAACCCCCAGCCGCTGGACACGCAGAAGTTCTACGCGGAGCTTAGAAGGATTAAGAGCACTGCGGAGGAAGTCCTGAACAAGAACCTCGCACCTAGTGAAGCTAAGGTTCTCGAGTCTGTGCTGTGGCTGGCCTCCTCGAGCGACAATAAAGTCTTCGAGTTCTCGGACTTCGTCGAGCTCGTAGCCAGGAGAGGAGAGGTCGGCACAAGCGAGGCACTGTCCGCCCTGTATAGGCTATCGAAAAGCGGCGCAGTGAAGGTGGTTGTGCGGGTCCTCGGGTAGCTGCTCTGCCTGAGCTAGAGCTTGAACACGACGTTCTCGGTTGAAGCCAGCAGGCGCAGTCTATCCTCCCCTCCTATGCTTTTAATGTACTCGGCAACCTCCACTGGGACAAGCTCATCCCACTTACCTCCCTCTGCGATCAGCCTCCTCAC
The DNA here is from genome assembly GCF_022693705.1 of Infirmifilum sp. NZ. Lineage (NCBI taxonomy): Archaea > Thermoproteati > Thermoproteota > Thermoprotei > Thermofilales > Thermofilaceae > Infirmifilum > Infirmifilum sp. NZ. The sequence continues at coordinate 1,306,195 of NZ_CP094288.1, read as the reverse complement.
AAGCCTTCCCTGGAAAAGCTCCCTATCGAAGTTTGGCGGCCTCACGACCTCATATCCCTTAGCGCGTGCAAGGAGCTCCACAAAGGGATTGCCAGTGCAGACGGCTTCGAATCCAGGTACACGCTTCTCAACGTAGTCTAGCCAGAGAGAATTGTCGGGAATGTTGTCTAAGGGAATCACGTAAAGCCTGTCCCAAACCTCTCTGAGCGCGCGCCTCAGCATCGTAATCCTCTCCCCGGCGGTGAAGGGGTTCTCGAACGTGAAGCTGTACTGCGCCGCCGTGACCAGCACGATCACCTCCTCGCTGATCCCGAGTAACCAGCGTAAGGCTTCAACGTGTCCTTTGTGAACAGGTTGGAAACGTCCTGGGAACAATGTCCTACCGAACACAGAGTAGATAGGCCTGCGGAGCTAAAAAGGGTGTGGTCTTGCCCCCTCGGGGTTCCAGGGAGGAGCGTTATAATTCTTCATATGTGCTGTGACCGCTAAGCGTCGAGGGGGCCACGGATGTAGCTCGAAACCCTCCCACAACATCTTCTCCAACCCTCGGGAGTGAGAGAAAGCATAAGTCGAACACAGAAGAAAACGGGTGAAAAACTAAAAAGTACCATGGATTACGTATCTAGGAGTTGAGCTTTGAGCGTGGTTGCAGGTATCGACGAAGCGGGTAGGGGGCCTCTCATAGGGCCAATGGTTGTCGCGATCGCGTGTGCCAACCCTGTTAAGCTCAAGTGGCTGGAGGCTTTGGGCGTTAAAGACTCAAAGCTCGTTTCCCCGGGACGCCGGGAGAAGATACGGAGAGCTTTAGACAGCATCCTAGAATACTCCGCTTTGCGCGTTGTCCCTCCGGACGAGATAGACAAGGCTGTGCAGAGGGTAGGGTTCGCGAGCTTAAACGAGCTGGAGCTTAGGGTCATGGCTGAGCTGGTGCTCGAGGCGAGGAAAAGGGTTCCCGTCGAGAAAGTGTACGTGGACTCCCCTGACCCGGTACCGGAGAGGTTTGGCAGGAGGCTGTCTGAGCTGATAGGCGGAGGAGTTGAGGTTGTGGCCGAGAACCACGCAGACAGAAAGTACATTATAGTTTCAGCAGCTTCGATCATCGCTAAGGCCGAGCGCGAGAGAATAGTGAGCGAGCTCAAGAAGATCTACGGCGACTTCGGTTCAGGGTACCCATCGGATCCAAAGACCCTCAGGTTCGTCGCCATGTGGATTGAGAGGAAGGGGGCACTACCTCCAATAGTCCGCAGGTCCTGGAGCACTCTGAAAAACCTTAAGTAGTATCCCTTGGGGAACAAGGAGGGGGTTACCTATGAGCCAAAGAGGCTTTTACGCGCACCCCACAGCGGTAGTAGAGGAGGGCGCGGAGGTGGGGGAGGGGACGCGTATATGGCACTTCGCGCACGTGAGATCCGGGGCGCGCATTGGGAGAAACTGCAACATAGGTAAGGACGTGTACATTGACGCTGGTGCCGTGGTGGGGGACCGGGTGAAAATACAGAACGGCGTGTCCGTCTACCGCGGCGTGGTCATCGAGGATGACGTCTTCGTGGGACCGTATGCGGTGTTCACGAACGACAAGTACCCTCGAGCATTCTCCACCGACTGGGAGGTCGTTCCCACAGTCGTGAAGAGGGGGGCAAGCATAGGGGCCAATGCTACGATCGTGTGCGGAGTCACTATAGGCGAGTACGCCATGGTCGCCGCCGGGAGCGTTGTAACGAAAGACGTCCCACCTCACGGTCTCGTCGCGGGGAACCCGGCCCGCCTCATAGGCTTCGTGTGCTACTGTGGGAGGCCGCTTAAAGAGAAGGTTGGTGAGACTAGTGAGAGCGTTATCTTCAGGTGCTCCCACTGCGGTCGAGAAGTTGCTATAAAGAAGGAGCACCTCAAAACCGCTGGAAAAGCTAGCGGTTAAAGCTTATTACCGATAAATGTGTCATTGAATAAAAGCGCATAGTAACTACTCTTTATCTCATAGCGGACGCGATTTACACACGATGCAGAAGGAGTACATTCTAGCCGTAGACGTTGGCACAACCACTGTTAAATCGGCCCTGTTTCACGTAACCGGCAAGCTTCTCGCATTAGAGGGGCAGGAGTACCCGACATACTTCCCGCGCCCGGGGTGGGCGGAGCAAGATCCGGATGACTGGTGGAACACTGCAGTGCAGGTAGTTCGAGGTGTCCTCAAGAAGTCGAGGGTGGATCCTGGGAGTATTCTAGGTGTGTGCGCAAGCAGCCAGCGGGAGACCATGGCTTTCCTAGATGAGAGCGGGCGTAGCCTCGGACGTGTTCCAATTTGGATGGACAGGAGGAGCGCGCCGCAAGCCGAGAAAATAAAGGAGAGGATCAACCCAGAGGAAATATACAGGAAAACGGGTCTAGTCGTCGACGCAACGTTCACCGCAACGAAGCTCTTGTGGTTCAAGGAAAATCAGCCCGAGCTTCTTAAAAGGGCTAAGGTGGGCCTGCAGCCTAAAGACTACATTATTTACAGATTGACCGGGGTAACCGTCACAGATCACACTGTAGCGTCGCGAACGATGCTTTTCAACATACACTCCCAGCGCTGGGATGACGAGCTGATAAGAGACCTCGGGCTAGGCGAGTACGCTGACCTCCTCCCGGAGTCGCTACCTAGCTGGGAAGTCGCCGGCGAAGTTACACCCGAAGCTGCCTCCTTGACCGGCTTGAGGGCAGGCACGCCGGTGCTAGCCGGGACGGGGGACAGGACCGCCGAGATCCTCGGGGCGGGTATCCTTGACCCCAGCCGAGTGGAGGAGTCTACGGGCACTGGTTCGACTACGGCAACCCTGCTCAGGGAGCCGCGCCTAGACCCAAAGATGAGGTTCTCTGTGGGGGTTGGGCCTATACCTGGCACGTGGGCCCTTGAAGCTGGTATGTCGACCGCTGGGGCTATACTGAGGTGGTTCCGGGACAACCTCGCTGAGGGCGTTAACCTGCTGGCTAGCTCAACCAAGCGCAGGGCCTACGAGTACCTAGATATGGAGGCCGAGTACGTTCCACCCGGATCCAACGGCTTAATAGTCCTACCGTTTTTCTCCGGTGCTCGGAGTCCGCGTTGGAACCCCCACGCTAGGGGCGTCATCTTCGGGTTAACGGTGTTCCACACGAGGGCCCACATCTTCAGAGCCATGATGGAGGGGGTCGCCTACGAGTTGAGGAAGATCCTAGAGGTTCTGAGAGAGTTCGAGATAAAGCCGTCGGAGCTCGTGCTGATGGGCGGGGGTGCGAAGTCGCCCACGTGGGCTCGGATTAAGTCGAACGTCACAGGCCTGGAGGTGGTTTTGCCGGAGCTACTGGACGCCGCCCTCGGCGGTGACGCCATGCTGGTGGCGGTTGCCAGCGGGGCCGTCGGCAGCTACGGAGAGGCGGCGAAGTTGTTCTTCAAGGAGAGAGTGAGGATCAAGCCCGAGGCAGGCGCCGTGGAGATCTACAGTCGCTACTACTCCCTCTACGAGAGGCTCGCCGAGGTCCTTAACGACTATTTTAAGGAGGTCTCGCAGTTAGCCGAAGTACCGGTGGTCACTCCACCGTGGGACATCGAGAAGCTTGTCCACCTGCTGTTAAAGCTCGAGTCATAACCTACCCACGTACTCTTTGAGCCAGACAACAACCCTCTCGTAGCTTTCCCTGCCCTTCTGCGTCAGCTCTATGTATTCCCCGTCATCCCCCTCAACAACGCGCAGAAGCCCCTTTTCCTCCAGCCAGCCGAGGTATCTGGTAAAAGCCGGGTAGTTGAGCCTGCTCGCCATCTGGAGGTGGGTCTTCTTCATCCTACCCTCACTGTAGAGCGCGTCGAGTATACGGGCGATCACTATGAGGTCGACTCGCATTATCAACTAGAAGAGAGGGGAAGCAAGAGAAGATAAATATTTTCATTGACTTCTCGAGTTCCCCACAATCATCTTCAGCTCCTCGATAGCGGAGGGGTCTTCGATAGTGGTGACATCACCCAGATTCTGCTCCCCCTTCACGATCGCCCTTATGACACTCCTCATTATTTTACCGCTCCTTGTTTTAGGGAGCTTTCGCACGAAGAAGATGTTAGCGGGCTTTGCAATCGGCCCTATGGTCTCCGAGACGAGGTTCATTAGCTCCTCTTCGAGCTTAACGCTCGGCGTAAACCCCTCCCGCAATACCACGAACGCTACCGGGACTTCTCCCTTAATAGGGTCGGGCTTCCCGACTACAGCGGCCTCAGCCACGGCCGGGTGCGAGACTAGAGCGCTCTCCAGCTCCATCGTCCCAATCCTGTGCGCCGCAACCTTCAGAACCTCGTCTGCCCTGCCGAGAACCCAAAAGTACCCATCCTCGTCTCTCATGGCGTAGTCGCCCGGGTAGTAGAAGCCCGGTAACCTGCTCCAGTACGTTTCGATGTAGCGATTAGGGTCGCCCCATACGCCCAGCAGCATGCCGGGCCAGGGCTTCCTCACCACCAGGTAGCCCTGAGTGTTTGGAGGAGCCACCGCGCCGTCTTCCGTTAGAACCTCCGCATCAACGCCCGGGAGTGGCAGGGTGCAAGAGCCGGGCTTTAAGGGAACTAGGTCGATGCCCGCGGTAGGAGCTATCATGAAGCCTCCGGTCTCTGTCTGCCACCACGTGTCGATGATGGGGCACTTGCCCTTGCCCACCACCTTGAAGTACCATTCCCAGGCCTCGGGGTTTATTGGCTCCCCGACGCTGCCGAGTATTCTGAGCGACGATAAATCATGCATCTCAACCCAGTGGTTGCCGTAGCGCATGAACATCCTGATCGCGGTTGGCGAAGTGTAAAACGCGGTGACTCCGTGCTTCTCGATGATGCTCCATGTCCGATCGGGGGCTGGGTAGTCCGGAGCCCCTTCGTACATCACGGTTGTTAGGCCGTGCATTAAAGGCCCGTAAACCACGTAGCTGTGACCTGTTATCCACCCGATGTCGGCTGTGCACCACCACACGTCTTCATCGTTGGGGTTGAAAGCCCACTTTAGCGTCCAGTAGACCCAGACTAAGTAGCCCCCCGTGCTGTGGTAGATTCCCTTAGGAGCACCGGTGGTACCGGATGTGTAGAGGATGAATAGCGGGTGGTTAGCGTCCAGCTTCTCGGGCTCAACGTACGCACTCCTGCTTATGCCCTCCATTAGGGTGTGGAACCAGAAGTCCCTCCCCTCAACCATGTTCACGTTCACCCCCGCGCGCTTAACAACGATAACGTTCTCGACAGAGAACGTCTGCTCCAACGCCTTGTCGGCTATCTCTTTAAGCGGCACTACTTTCCCCCGCCTGAACCCTCCGTCGGCTGTCACGAGGAGCTTGGCCCTCGAGTCGTTGATCCTTCGGGCCAAGGAGTCGCTGCTGAATCCCGAGAACACCACAGTGTGCACAGCGCCGATCCTGGCGGCAGCGAGCATGAAGATCGGGAGCTCTGGGATCATCGGCAGGTAGAGAGCTATTCTGTCACCAGGCTTAACCCCGAAGTTCTTGAGGAGAGCAGCCACCCTGTTAACTTCCACATACAAGTCCCTGTACGTGTACTTCCTTACCTCGCCATCCTCACCCTCCCACACTAGCGCGACCTTGTTCTTCCTCCAGGTCCTGACGTGCCTATCCAGCGCGTTGTAGCTGGCGTTGATCTTCCCCCCGACAAACCACCTGTAGAAGGGCTTCTGGGAGTCGTCCAGCACTTTGTCCCAAATCCTGAACCACTCCAGCGCGCGGGCGTGCTCGTCCCAGAACTCTTCCGGGTTTTCAAGCGCCTTAGTCCTGAGCTCTTCGAGTCTAGTCGTGAGGACCTTCCTCTGCTCTACCGGAAGCACACCCATCGTTGATCAACAAACACGATTAAGACAGTCACTGAATAGCATTCCCGTGCATTTATCATTACAAAACATACGCGGGCATAGGAGATGGAGCCGGCGTAAGCCATTTGTAAAAATTTTCGGTAAAGTGGACCGGCCGGGATTCGAACCCGGGACCTCCGCCGCGCTTGGGGCGCGGAGCCCTTGCAAGGGCGACATCCTCCCGCTAGACGACCGGCCCTCAAACTGCCCAAAGAGTTAACGTTATTTATTCTTTTCCTGAGATAGATCCTCGATGATGACAGCACGTCAGTTTGAAAGATGATATTATTGGTCTTTGCTGACGTGAGTTAGACCGGTTGGAAGTAAAGCCACTTCTGCTCTCACCTCCTGAAACTCCTGCAGAGAGCGCGGCGGGCTCCTGACGTTAAGGACGACTAGCGATCTGCGTGACGAAGGGTCGGAGACATAGAGGGTTAATGCCTGCTCGAAGCTCAGGCCCTCAAACCACGTGTAGTTGTGTATCGCCAATCCTTCGGGTGCGCCCCGGTGCACCGCGGCGTAGATCCCGAGCCAGGGGTTTATTGGCTCCACGGGGGAGTCGGAGGAGCCCATTACGGTGGCCCCGGTGCTGAGCAGGGATTTGTACGTGTAAACCCACTTCGTCCGCTCCCCCAGCCTCTCAGCGATCCACGTGTCGCTGAGCACGAAGTGCGGCTGAACCGAAATCCTTGGTCTCAACTCTGCTATGGCCTCGAGGAGGTCGGGGGGCGTTACCGAGGCGTGCTCTACTCGGAGCTTGCCCGCGGCACGCCGGGAGGCCTTCAGGGCTTCTTCAACAGCTCGGTCGCCTATAGCGTGTACGGCGGTCTCCAGCCCCTCCCCCGCTGCCTCGGCGGCTATTTCGGCTATTTTCTCAGCGGTCAGCAGTAGGCTCCCGGAGGTCTCGCCGTCGCTGTAGCGCTCCCGAAGGGCAGCCGTCCTGGCGCCTAAGCTTCCGTCGGCAAAGATTTTCACTCCCTGAACAAGGTCAGGGTAATGGCTGTGGACGCCTTCGAGGAACGACTGGTAGTCAATGTACGCCCTGTACTCCTGGATAAATTCCCCACTCTCCTTCAAGCTTTTTACCAGCTCGAGCTCGGATCGCGAGCTGGACATCGAGTGAAGCGAAGTGACCCCATAGGAAAGGTACTCAGAGAGCAAAGTTTTCACCAGGCTCTTTACCTTCTCCGCCGGGGGCGGCGGAATCTTGGATAAAGCGTACCCGACGAGGTCTTCGAAGATTATCCCCGTGGGTTTACCGTCCTCAACGTGGATAAATTTCCCGCCCTCCACGCTTGGCTCAAGCAACCCGAGGATCTCCATGGCCTTTGTGTTGAGAAGGGCCGCGTGCCCGCACACCCTCACCAGGAGTACCGGGTTGTCTCTCGAGACGTCGTCGATGTCATAGCGCGTGGGGAAGCGCTTCTCGGACATCTTGTCTTGGTCCCAGCCCCTACCTACCACCCACTCCCCCTTGCCAGCCGATAATACCGCTCTCCTCACTTGCTCCCTCAGCTCCTCCAGGGATCGAACACCCCGGAGGTCTAGCCTACCGCGGCTTACAGCGGTGGAGTAAAGGTGCATGTGAGCGTCCGTCATGCCGGGAACAACCAACCTCTGATCTACATCGAGCGTCTTGACCGGCTCGAACCTCCTCACCCCCTCCTCTCGGCCCGCGTAGAGGACCCCTTTCCCCGGGGAGAAAACGATGCTGTCCACGTCATCGTTGAGGGGGTAAGACACGTTAACCAGGGCTAGGCGCATGGTAGGGTATTTAGCGCAGCTCACTATATAAAACTGTGCCATCCCTAAGAGAGTTGCTCAAGGATCTGATACCCGGGGATCTTTTGAAACTCGTTCCATCCAGCTTCGACATAGTAGGCTCTAGGGCTGGAGCCGTCGCGATCGTCGAGATACCTGAGGAGCTTGAGCCGTACAAGAGGGTTATCGCGGAGAAGATAATGGAGCTGCACAAGAACGTTAGAGCGGTGTACAGGAAACTCGGGGAGAGGACCGGCGAGTACAGGGTACGTGAGCTGGAGCTTATCGGCGGAGAAAGCGTGAGGGAGGTCCTGCATAAGGAGCACGGCTACCTGCTTAAACTCGACGTGACGCAAGTTTACTTCTCCCCCCGCGAGGCTACCGAGAGGCAGAGGGTCGCTAGCAAGGTTAAGCCCGGAGAATTCGTTGTCGTGATGTTCGCTGGGGTAGGCCCCTTCGCAATTGCCATCGCGAAAAAGCAGCCGCTGGTCGATAAAGTGGTTGCCATCGAGATCAATCCCGTCGCATACAAGTACATGGTGGAGAACATCCGGCTTAACAGGCTCGAGGGGAAGGTTGTGCCGGTTCTAGGCGATGTCCGCGAGGAGGCACCGAAGTTCGCTGGCAAGGCTGATAGAGTCGTGATGCCTCTACCGAAGGGCGCCTACATGTACCTTCGCGAAGCCTTCGCGTGCTTCAAGCGCGAAGGGGGTGTCCTTCACTTTTACTACTGGGACCGTGAAGACGATCTGTTCAAAAGAGGGTTCGAGATCGTTAGGAAATCGGCAGAGGAGCACGGCTTCAAAGCAGAGTTGCAGGAGGCGCGTGTCGTCTCCCCATACGCGCCGAGAGTGTACAAGCTGGCCTTCGACGTTTTGCTGAGCCGAAGAATATAAAGCCGCGATAAGCTATTGCCACGCAACGCTCTGCCTTAAGGGTGGACCAGGTGTTTAAGACTGGTATGAAGTTAAGGATCGGTGCGGTAGTGCTAAGCGATTTAGAGAAGGCTATGCTCAAGAGTGGCGTGGACAAGGTGTACGTAGTCTCAGGGGCTCAGGAAGCCCTCAAGGTGATAGACGAGGTTGTTAGGAAAATGGACGTGGACCTTTTGCTAGTCGATGACGTCATTGCCAATCAGATAGGAAAGAGCAAGCTCTCCGAAATAAAATACCGGAATCCTTTCCCAGCGATCGTCGAGCTTGAGACAAACCGGGTTCCGAAGCCCGTGAACTCTTAGCGGAGCTTTAGGAGCGTGCTTAGGAGCTCTGGGAACGTTTTCTCCCTTATTTCAGTCAACTTCGCCTCAAGCGTTCCGTTATAGTACTCCCTCCCGTCGCTGGAGACCGCGATTATCCCCCCGCTACACTCCACCTCCTCCCCTAGCGACACCTCGAGGTCAGGTTTCAGCTTTGAGAGAGCGGTCAACTTCTCTCTGATTATCTTGTGGACTTTCTGGGAGTCGCCGGTACACGGGTGTACGACCAGCTTGGAGGCACGCATACTCTGAATCGCCTCCTCGAGCCTGCGAGAAAGGAATATGTCGTAGTACTCGGGGTTCTGCTTGAGCTCGCGCACCACTTGGGACAGCATGCTCTCAAGATAGTTGAGGGCGTAACTGTACCTCTCTGCCAAATACTTACGCCTTATCTCAAGCCTCCTCGGCGCTAGCTCGCTCTCAGCTTTCTGGCGCGCCTCAGCGATGAGCTGCTTAATCCTCTGAGCCCTTATCTCCTCTGCTCTTGCAGCGGCTTCCTGGAGTATTTTCTGGGCCTGCTCCTCGGCCTCCTTTAAAATTCTGCGGCTCTCTTCTTCGGCAGCAGCCCTGAGCTCCTCGATCAGCACCTCCATCAGGCTTTTGTTCGTGCTCATGCGCATCACCTAAGGAGAGCTTCAAGCAGGGCTTTCCGTACCTCGTTCTCGTTCTTCGCCAGGGCGATCTTCACCATCTTCAGCTTTTGGCGCTCAGCTCTCTCAAGGGCATCCAGGCTCTCCTGAACCTTGCGCAACTCCTCCTCGAGCATTCTTTTCACGCTCTCGTCTAGGGCTACGTCTTGGGCCTTAGAAAGCATCAGCTTAGCCTGCTCGCGCGCCTTTGCGATAATCTCGTCAGCGATCTTCTTGGCCTCAGCCACACGGGCTTCGGCTTTCCTCTGCTCCTCCAGTATTACCCTGATGTCTAGCTCATCCGTCAACGAAGCAGCGCTTCTTAACCTTTCGTGACCCATTTGAGCCTCACCCCTACGGCTAGCGAAAGCCTGCTATATAACTCTTCCAGGCGGTTAGTGGACGCTTTGTCGGATGATGGGATTACCACGACAAGTGGCGGTTCCTTCATTATCGAGGTGACCTGGTTGAGGCGTTCTCTAACAGCGGAGTAGATCTCGCCCTCCAGGAGAGCCACCCTGTTCTCGAGGATCTTCGAAACTATATTCTCGACCTCTTCGGCGTTCGGCTTCTTGCCCACCTTGATAACCTCGAATCCCAGAAGCCTCAAAGGGTCCACGGTCTCTGTCGCGCCAATGGCGACTATGCTCACGGGCGATCCCGATAACGTAAAACACGTCGTTATTTATCTTTTCCTTTGATCAGCTCCTCGATATCTCTCAGTACCTTTCTCTCAATGAGCCCGAGATCCTCCGGTTTGTATGCCTCTATAGTGACCCTTATCACCGGCTCCGTGTTTGAAGCCCTTACGAGGAACCAGCCCTTATCGGTGTCCACGCGCACTCCATCTATTGTGGTAACTTTATCGTACTCCGCAGAGTACTTGTTCTTTAAGGCTTCTACGATTCTGAACTTCTCCTCGTCGGGAACATCCACCTTAAGCTTCTTGGTAGGGGGCATCGCCACGCGGTATCTTGAGACGGGGCCCCCCAGCTTCTCGACCGCCTCAAGCATGAAGAGCAGAGACAGCACACCGTCGTCCAAGTTGACGCCGTTGTAAGTCACGAAGTGCCCGCTACTCTCCACGCCCAGCTCAGCCCCGGATTTAACTGCGTCGAGGATCATGAATATCCTGCCTACGGGGACGCGTATGACCCTGCCTCCCATCTCGGCTACAACCCTGTCAACCACGCTTGAACACTCAACGTTAGCGGCGACGTTTGCCCTGCCCATCGCGCGGAGCATCACCACAGCTGCCTGCTCGGGCGCCAGGGGCGACCCTGTCTCATCGAAGAATATCACCCTGTCCCCATCCCCGTCGAATGAGACCCCTATGTCCGCCTTTAGGTCCCTGATCAGAGCCGACATGTACGCAGTGTTTTCAGGTGTGGGCTCGCTACCTCTAACCGGGAAACGTGGGTCTACGTCGCAGTTCACCGTGATGACTTCATAGCCCAAGTCTCTGAGGAGCCTTGGGACCACGAGAGAGGCCGAGCCGTTCCCGCAGTCGACGAGCACCCTAAGCCCTCCGGAGTGACCTCCAACCTTGTGAAGGAACTTGATGTACTCTGGGAGAATCTCCCTTGCACGCAGCGAACCATAGCCGCTCAAGCCAGCCCACATCACCCCCGATTCGAGCAAGCTTCTTATCCTCTCTATGTCCCCCAGGCATATCGGCTCTCCGCCAGGCCTGAACATCTTTATGCCGTTCCACTCAGGAGGGAGGTGTGAGGCCGTAATGTAAGCAACGTGGTAGCCCAAGTGCTTCGAGGCGTAAATAGCCATTCCGATGGGCCCGACACCCGAGTCGACGACATTAGACCCCGCGCCCATCAGACCGCTCGCCAGTGCCCGCGCGAGTATAGGAGAGCTGAATCTGACGTCGTGGCAGACGCAGTAGTCCCCGCGTTCCAGGTTGGAAAGAGCGGCCCCTATTAGGGCTACAACGTCCGGTGTGAGGTCCTTCCCGAATACTCCTCGAATATCGTATGCCCTGAAAATATTAGTGGGTAATGCCACAGGAAAGCCTACGGTTACTCGACCTAATATTCGTTTCTGAGTGGGTAATCGTGGTAAAAGTTACTTCTTACTATTTTTTAGTTGCTTCTCCCCCGTGTCGACCTGCGTTGTTGCAACCGTTCGTCGCCCCCATCTACTCCTCGGGGCAGACCAACCGAGCAGTACATTGCACTGTAGGGCGAACTCGAGGCCGAAGAAAGATGATTATTAAGGGGGCTTGTGGGAACCAAAATACCTATATATTTTGTGCGACCTGCAGGGGGTGTATGAAGTTCCGCTTAATGGATCTGTTGGCGTGCCCCTACGACAAGCATTTCCCCCTTGAGCTCTACGTGATCGAGAAAGTCCGATACGAGAGGACTTTCACCTTCAAGAGCAAGCCCGCCTGCGAGCTCTACTGCGCGTTTAAGGGAGTAAAGGTTGAGGAGCTTAAGGGTTCTGACCCAGGGTGCGACGAGTGCATCAAGTACGAGGTGAAGACAGGTGTCCTGTACTGCCCCGAGTGCGGCAGGTGGTGGCCGATCAAAGACGAGATCCCGATAATCCTCCCGGATAACCTTCGTAAAAAGGAGAGTGACTTGAAGTTCCTCGAGAGCGTGAGAGAGAAGCTACCCGAGAAAATAGTGATGGGTGGAAAGCCCTGGAACCTCTCGCAACCTACTCATGAGTAAAGACGTAGAGTCCGGGCTCCTCCACTCTGATGAAACCTATCCTTACGAACTGGACTCTGTCTTCCCTTTTGAGCTGTCGGGTCGCCGGCTCTCCTAGGCCTGCTATAACTTTTACAGTGTCGCCCTCAACCTTCAGGATGCGACCAGGATTGTTGTCCTCCTTGGGGACCCACTGGATAATCTGAAGATCCCTCTCTTTAGCGTACCCAACATCGTTGTTTAAGAACTCTAGAGTACTCCCTCCGTCAACGACCCGGAAGTTTCCAAGGCCCATTAACCTAACCTCGTTTCTTCCGGCGAGCGAGTCGCTCTCTACCACGACGCGCGGCTCGCTAAACTGGATCCTGCGCTTGCCGCGTTCGGGGTACGATGGGTGGACCACGACCTCCGCTGTGACAGGGGTTTGCAGCCCTCTGAGCTCTACTTCGCGAAGAGGCTCTCGAACAAACATGTACCTGTTCGATATCGGCTCGAGGTACTTCTTGTTCAGGGCGTGGATCTTCTCGATGCTTATAGTTGCGGTTGAAGGCTTGATCCCAACCTCGAAGACCATGTCCCATATTGTCTGAGGCAGTATCCCCCTCCTTCTGAGAGCTATGAGGGTCCCAAGCCTCAGGTCATCCCACCCGTCGTAGAGCCCTTTCTCGATGCCCTTTCTTATGACGGACTTGCTCAGAATCATGCCCTCAAGGTTGAGCCTGCCGAAGTGTATACCTACTGGCGGCTTCCACCCGAGGTGCTTGTACACGTACTCCTGCTTAAGCGTATTGACGGCGTGCTCCTCTCCTCTCAGGATGTGGGTAACCCCCATCAGGTGGTCGTCCACCGCGCAGGCAAAGTTGTAGGTTGGCCAGACGATGTACTTGTCTCCGACCAACGGGTGCGGGTACTTCTTCGTGTCTATGATGCGGAAGGCAATCCAGTCCCTGACAGAGGGGTTCGGGTGGGCGGGGTCTGTCTTTACCCTGAGAACCGCTTCCTCTTCACCGTACTCCCCGGCGAGCATCTTTTCCCACCTTTCGAGGTGCTCATCCGGAGGTAGCGTTGAGCAGGGATCGGGCAAGCCGGCGTCCCGATACCTCTTTATCTCGTCTTTGGAGTGCGTGCAGACGTACGCCCCGCCTCTCTCGATGAGCATTTTCGCGTGAGCGTAGTAGATCTCCATCCTCTGGCTCTGCACGTACTCTTCGTCCCAGCTAAGCCCGAGCCACCTCAGATCCTCCTTGATGAGGTCGTAGGCTTCAGGCATCGGACGCTTCGTCTTCGGGTCAGTGTCCTCGAAGCGCAGGATGAACTTGCCCTTGTACATAACCTTCGCGTAGTAGTAGCTCAGGATCGCTGGCCTAGCGCTACCGAGGTGAAGCACGAAGTCAGGGTTCGGGGCAAACCTGGTTACGACGACTCCTCCAACCTCGTCCACCCCAGGCAACGGGGGTAGACCCCTCCTCTCCTCCCTTCTCCCCCCGGCAAAGGCCTCAGGCCACACGTCCCTCAACTCTCTCTCCTGCTCTTCCAGGGTCATCGAGTTAACTCTCTCCACGACCTCTCTGACCACCGCGACGACGTCCCTAGCCCTAGCCCTCAGCTCTGGAACCTCCGCGAAGACCTTGCTTGCAACGGCCTTTACATCGGCCTTCCCACCGTACTTCACAGCGTTAGCTAGAGCGTACTTAAGGGCAATCCGGTGAATATCGAGCTCCATGAGCCTTCGCACTTAGGGGGACCAGCATCTACTAAACATTTTCGCATGCTCCTCGTCGGTTTACGGCGAAAAGCCTATAAGGCAACCATAACCATAACTCCTTGGGTCTGCAAGGGCCGGTAGCTCAGTGGGAGAGCGTCCGCTTGGCATGCGGGAGGTCCCGGGTTCGAATCCCGGCCGGTCCACTTCTGCCCTGTTATTTTACCTCGCTTAAGGCGAAGATACCCTTCAGCGTTAGCTCCACCTGCGCCTGTCTAAAGACCACGTAACCGTACAACAGTAACCGTCGAGCAATGCCTCTACTGCTGGGACCCAAGCTCGACGCTGTGTCCATGAACGCTCTGTGGCTCATCACGCCCCCACTCGCCTCCAGCTCGCTCAGCAGGGCCACGGCCAGCTCCGACTCGTCCCCAAACGCATACTTGACGAGGCTCTGCTCTCGGAAAATCACCGGAGACTTAAAGAGCGGCACATCAGCGCCGAGCGCTTCGTTCTCTCGGAGATTATATCTGCTCCTGCTGAGAGCACCCAACTGGAGCGCGCGGGGAAGAGCCAAGTGCCTAGCAAACGAGTAACCAGTGACACCCGAAGTTCTGAGCTTTTGCCACAGGCTGAACTGCGGCGGGTTCACCAAAACGAGGCGTTCCGTGCCCGAAGAGGAGAGAGCGTGAATGAGCGAGTGGAGATAGTCGGCTGTAAGGCTTTCTGCGTGAATACACGCCTCTTTTTGCCCAAGCGCGGCCAGCGCGGACGTGGCGGGTGCGAAGGGTAAGAGCTGCACGCTCTTGCTCGGCTTCGGCTTAGCCATGTAAAGGGCTACTCGCAGGACTTCCCACCAGTCATCCGGCTCGACTGCAGCGGCCTTGTGGACGGTGTGCGGCCCTGGGGCATCGGCTAGGAGCACAGTCAATCTCCCAGGCTTGCGCAAGCCCACGTCGTGCTTGAGGGCCTCTGAGATAAGCCACTCAGGCGCGTAAGCCCAGGGAGGGGTTTCCCCCCATGGGGTAATCGAGAACACGTTCCCGGGACAAGTCTCGCCGTAAACGGCTTCGATGAGCATGGGGTTCACAGAGGCCGGAAGGTGTCGGGAGGCTGCTGTGATGGCTGCTGGGGCGGGGTGATCGGTAGCATGGGTGGGATCCCCAGCTCCTTCAGTAGGAGCATCACTTCGAAGAAAACCATTGATGTTACGAGCTGCAGGAGCTGAGGGTCAGGGGGGCCGCGCAGGAGCTTGGAGCTCAGCTCCTCCAGCTCGGACCTGTCACCGACTGCTGAGAACTTTCCCTTCACCTTCACCGAGAAGACGGGGGGTGCGCTCTCGACGCTGGCTATGAACTCCGCCGTAAGCTGGTTTCCGGTGGCTGTAACGTTTAATGGGAAGTTGAGCTGCATGTTGACGTTTAGCGGCCCCTGGGGTGGCTCTGTGATTTTTTCAGCCTGTAGGTAGGTGAAGGCTATGGATGTTTGCACGAATAGGTTTAATTCTCAGCCTCGACTTAAAGATTGTGGCGAAAGCTGTTATTTCCGGTGGCCCCGGCGAGAGGAGGCTTCTGCTGGGGAACGAGGCGATCGCCAGGGGTGCGCTGGAAGCTGGTATCTCGGCAGCTACAGCTTACCCGGGAACTCCCTCGACAGAGATAGTCGAGTCTCTGGCAGAGGTTGCAAGGGACTATGGGATCTACGTTGAGTGGAGCACGAACGAGAAGGTGGCGCTCGAGGTCGGTATAGGTGTGTCAATGATGGGCCTCAGGGCGCTCGTCGCCATGAAGCACGTAGGGTTGAATGTGGCGTCTGACCCTCTCATGAGCCTCGGGTACACAGGAGTCGTGGGCGGCCTCGTGATCGTCAGCGCTGACGACCCGAACGCCCATAGTAGCCAGAACGAGCAGGATAACAGGATATACGGGATACACGCCAACATCCCCGTCTTTGAGCCATCCACGGTGCAGGAGGCCAAGGACCTTACGAGGGAGCTCTACGAGCTATCGGAGAAGTTCCGGATGAGCGTGATCCTCAGGACAACGACGAGGCTCGCCCACAGCAGATCCCCCGTGGTCTTCGGCGAGTTAGTGAGGCATGGTAGAGGGGCTTCGTTTCACAGAGACCCCGAGAGGTGGGCGCTACTACCTCCCTACAATTTGGTGAAGCACAGAGAGGTCCTTGAGAGGCTTGAAGAGCTTTCCAAGCACCTCTCTGACTTCAAGTTCAACTCAGTTGAAGAGGGTGAGGAAGACACCGCCATCGTGGTCTCAGGCGTCGCCTACAACTACGTTAAGGAAGCTCTTGAAGAGCTGGGCGTCAGGCTGCCTGTATTCAAGTTCGCCTCAGTTTTCCCTCTACCTCGCGGGCTCGCGCTGAAGGCGCTCTCCTACAAGCAGGTTGTCGTGGTGGAAGAGCTCGAGCCTGTGTTGGAGTGGCAGTTGAAGATTCTCGCATACGATGAAGGCATGCCTGCGAGAATTCACGGTAAGGACGTCCTCCCGCGGGTCGGGGAGCTAAACAAGGAGATTGTGAAAGCGGGCATATCGAGGATCCTAGGCATACCCTACGAGGCTCCTCCAGCACCAGTCCCGCTGGTGGAGCTCCCGAGGCGACCCCCGGTCCTATGCCCAGGCTGCGGCCATAGGTCCACCTACTACGCTGTTAAGCTTGCGGCTCAGCGTGCAGGTGTGAAGCCGGTGTACGCTAACGACATTGGTTGCTACACTCTGGGCTTTTACCCGCCCTACCAGATGGCCGACTTCACGTGGAGCATGGGGTCATCTATAGGGATAGGGCTCGGGATCGCGAGGTTCGGCAGCGAGCCTGTTATAGCGTTCATCGGCGACTCCACATTCTTCCATGCGGGAATCCCGGCGCTGATCAACGCCGTTTACAACAAAACACCCCTGCTCGTCATCGTCATGGACAACGGCGTGACTGCTATGACGGGCCACCAGCCCCACCCTGGCTCTGGAGTAGGGGCGATGGGCGAGCAGAGGCCTACCGTGCGCATCGAGGACATCGCGAAAGCCGTGGGAGTGAGGTTTGTGGAGACGGTCGACGCGTACGATGTTACCGCTGTGAGAGACTCGGTTCAGCGTGCCCTCAAGTTCTTGAAAGAGACGGGTGAGCCAGCAGTGGTGATCTCCAGGCGGCCCTGCGCACTTCTCGTGCTACGCGAGAGGAGGCGTAGAGGAGAGTCCTTCAAGCGTTACACCGTTGTGAAGGAGAAGTGCATCAACTGCGGGATATGCGTTGACAGGTTTGCGTGCCCAGCTATCGTGCGAGATACTGATGGGAAAGTCGCGATATTGCAGGACATGTGTACCGGTTGCGGGGTCTGCGCTGCGATATGCCCGGCTAAAGCCATTCAGCCGAAGGAGGGGTGAGGGGTGTGGTCAAGAGAAGCGTCATAATTGCGGGTGTCGGCGGCCAGGGCTTGATCACCATCGGGAGTATTCTCGGCGAGGCACTAGCGGCAAGAGGCTACAACGTCAGCGTAGGAGAGGTTCACGGCCTCTCTCAGCGAGGAGGGTCGGTAGTCGTCTTCCTCAAGTACGGCGACGGGGCTGTGTCTCCCATAGTCACGCAGAGCGAGGGAGACGTCCTGGTGGGGCTTGAGCTGATCGAAGCTGTTAGACGCCTGCCCTTGATGAAAAAAGACGGGGTTGTAGTAGTCAACGACTTCCTTCTCCCACCCCCGGGTTCGAAGACCGTGCCCGCACGCGACGAACTTCTGGCCGCTCTTCCACGCGGGAACACCTACGTTCTGGACGCCCGGGAGCTAGCGCTTAGAGCTGGGTCAGACATAGCTTTGAACATGGTCATGCTCGGAGCCGTTGTCGCCACCGGGGTGCTCGACTTAGAGTCTTCTGAGGTAGAGGGGGTCCTTTCGAAGAGGTTCAAGGGGGAATTCCTGAAAATAAATCTCCAAGCGCTTAGGCTAGGATACGATAGCATAAAAAAGGGACCTAAGTATTGACAGGTAGAGCTCAGGCCTCTTTCTCAGAATCTCCCACCCGAGGTTCAGCATCACGCGCATCTGTTCATCCATGTGACCGTGGCGCGAGATAATCTCCTCCCCACCGATCTCTTTAACGCTCATCAGAATATAGTCCAGCTGCCCATCAGGTATTCTGTTAAGGACTCTCCTCAAGAAACGCTGACCTGAGATCTCCATCCCAAGCGCTCTCTTTACGCCAGCAGAGTACGCGCGCGGCTCACACGCTTTGAGGGCCTTAGCCAGTAGCAGAGCCGCTGTGGAGTGGTATACCAGCCCCCCTCCGGTTGTGGGTTTTGTCTGCCCAGCCGAGTCCCCAATGTAGAAAACGTTACCCTTAACCTGATCCGCGAGCCCTCCCGTGTAGACTCCCCCTCCTATAACTTTCCGCAACGCTCTAGGGCGTACTTCCCCGTCCGTGAGCCGCTCTAAGCGGCGTAGGAGGTACCTTATCCTCGTAAGCACCATGCCTTTTGATGCTACCCCGATCCTGTATCTCTCCTCGTCGAGGGGGACGGCCCAGGCGAAGAAGCCGTGCGAGAGCTTCGAGCCCAGAAAGATGTACACGTAGTCAGTCTCCGCGCTGTAAACTTGTATATCGTACTGGAGGGCTGGTAGAACCCACCTGCGAGCATCAGGCTTCCGAGACACGAGACTCCTTAAACCTCTGGCATCTACAAGGTACCTCGCTCTCAGCCGTTTAGTGCCGATTTTTACGGAGACACCGTCTATCTCAGCCTTAACCCCTAGCACGACGTCGGCTCTTCTAGAGACGATGTCGAAGAGTTTTTGCTCGTAGAGGGGCCGGTCGACAACTGCGGCTACGCGCGCTTCCTTCTCAACAGTCAGTCTAAAACCGCTCGGCGAGACTATGTGTGCCCCGCGAACGTAGTTCATGGCTACCTGCTCCGGGTTTAGCCGCAGGGCTTTCTCGATGCCGCTGAGGCTAACGAGGCCCGTGCAGTGCTCCGGAAAGCCTACCTGTGCGTCTTCCTCAATTAGCAGGACGCTGAGCTGCCCCGCGATTTCAGCTATGCTCCTTGCCGCTTGGAGGCCTGCGGAGCCTCCACCAAGTATAATTACGTCGTAGTCCATCCCATTTCTCCTACCCTGTTAAAAGTAAGTTTCACGCGTCAGCAGCTTTAAGTCGCGGGAAAGCTGCTTGGCGATTCCTAGGACAAGTTTCTCCTGCCTTTCGCTCTGAAGCCTGAAGCGCTTAACGAAAGCTTCTCCCTCCGACTCCGCTTTTGACGCCAAGACTTTGAGGAGCTCGAGCGGGGATTTGTCGTTGTAGGTCTTCTTGAGGGCTTCAAGCTCCGCGATCACGTCTGCCCCCTTTCTCAAAACAAAGCCGTTCAGAAGAACCCAGCTGTTCGAGAACGCCGAATAGACCTTCCTCGCCTCAGCTATCCCCCTGTCCGTCAAGCGGATGGAGTTGACGTATCTCCCACTCCTGAACTCCATCTTTTCCTCGATGAGGCCCCTCTCTTTCAGGGAGGCAAGGGACCGCTCGATGTCGGAGGAAAACGGGAGGAAAACCGATGGGGACGCGGAAAGCGGAACATAGGGGTAGAGGAACAGGATGACGTGCAAAACCTCTTCCCCGTAAGAGGGGGTTCGTCCGTCAAGGTACAGCAAGAGAAGTGTAAAGTCCTCGTGGGTGGGCGCGAAAACCGGCGTTAGGCCAATCTCCTTCGCTACCTCTAGCCGCCAGTCCTGAGACAAGGCTTCACACCTCAACGATGTGTTGTGACTCTTTCTTAAAACCTTTAGCTACTCTCCTCACGGCAAGCACGACGAAGAGTATGAAGAGAATAAGGAGCGCCAACTCCACGTGGCTTGTCGTTATCGTGAGGCCGTAGAGGCGGGCGATCACGTCCAGCTCGACGAGCTTGAAGGAGTCAGATACGATGGTCAGGTTGAGCGTGCGTTCCTCGATAGCAAGCTTGTACGAACCGCTAGGGATGAGACCGAAGTCTACACGGCCTGAGCTATCTGTGACCGCTTCTCTCTTTACACCTGCACCTATCAGCGAGACCTTAAACCCGCTGAGAGGCTGGTTGAGCGCTCCTACTAACTGCACTCTCAGGCGGTACACCGGAATCGAGAGGACGAAGGTGTTTTGCGAGTCGGACACCTCAATCACACCTGTGAAGACCTTGTCGCCAGACACGTATACCTCGTAAGTGTAAACGCCCGGGAGAACCCCTTCGATCCTTGCCTTCCCACTTAAACCCTGAGCGGAGTAGTTCACCACGCCGCTTCGAAGGAGCAGCGTGAAGTTTTCTATCAGTTCCCCGCTTCCAGTGCGGAGCAATGTCACCTGCACACCGGTCGTATTGGTGGTTATGGGTAGGTAAGCATCGCCAGTCATTTTTACGCTGGTCTTAGCTATGATGCTGTTTGCCAGGTAAGCCACGATAATGTACTCCCCCGGAGGTAATGGACACACCAAGCCCTCTCCGTCCTTGACTGCTCCCGCGGTGACGACCCTCCCGCTTGAGTAGACTGTGAAGTAGGCGTTACGGACTCGACCGCCCGTCTTATCGTAGAGGGTGAAGCTGAGCGTATATAGTGGCGGTGACACCGAGAGCGTGGGCGGGGGAGTCGTCACTATCACGTCCACCAGCGAGACTCCTCTAGCGAAGAATCTGAACGTTAAGGTGGTGTTGTCACCGCTCAGGGTTATGGCTCGCCCAGAGGGGCCTAGCGTTAGCGACTGCCCCAACACGCGGTAGGTGAGGTCCGTAGCTCCGCACAGGCTACTCGGCTGCTTAACATCGAGACTCACGCTGTAAGATACCCTCGGGAACTCTACCTCGGATGAGTTTACCGCCGCGAGGATGACCTTAGGAGGGTTTCCTTTGAGAATGTTGATGACCTGCGTGGCATTCATAGGAGCAGGACTACTGGCGAAGACATACTCCTCGGGGTAAGGGGGAAGCCTGATCCTTGAGCCGAAGAGTCCCTGCAAACCGTAGAGGTAAGAGTACCGAACGCTTATAAAGCCCCCCTTGAGGCTCACGTTCTCGAACGGTACCAGTACCTCAAGAACTGTCAGCGTTTCACCTAGGACAGTGATCGTCGAAGAGTTCACGGTGAAGTACGGCTTGTCCATTATTCCACTCGTATTGCTTCCGCGCACTAGCACCTCAGCCTTGATGCCTAAAGATACAAAGCCGGGAACACGTGGCACGGTGATGTTAATAGGCCTGTCCGTCGACCCACCTGGGACAGCAAAGAACGCCAGTACCGGTGTTCTCGACTGCGTATCCGCGTAACGCATGATCACAGTATGCGGCAGGCCATCTAACTGCAGGACAACAGCATACCACAACACTCCGGTACCGGGGGGTGGAACGTAGCTATACCCGTCGACTTGAACATCCACGGGCTGCTTCCCAGAAGAGGGGTCGTTGCGAACCACAACGATCTTTCCGCTTGTCGTGAAACTGAGTGTCTCGCCGCTGAAGGATATGTAGGTATTTCGCCACGAGTTTCCATCCCACTCGAGTACTTCGGCGTAGTTTATGTAAAGGACTGGAAGAGCCTTTAAAGTAGCCACAATTAGAAGTGAGGAGAGGGCAAAGAGTAGTGCGGAGCGCATGTAAGACATACGTCCCTTACGGCCCACACTAATTTGAAAGTAACGTGCACCTACCTCCTTCTCGCCTAAGCTTTTCCTTTGACCACCAAGCCAGCTTCATGATACGTGTATCCCTGCGCCAAAGTCTCGGGCGTATGTAGTCTTTGTAAACAATAGTTCTAGTAATATTGCCAAAATCCATTCTTCTGGGCGTGCCCGAGAGGGAGTGCACAAGAGGAGTGGTGCCGGTCTCTGAGATGGGTTAAGGAGAGATAGGTAACATGTCGACTAGAGAGCAGATGCTTTAACGCACCAGGTTTATAACTCGCCACCATTTCTCCGTTAGTGATCCCATGAGCGGTGCCCACTGGCTGGAGTCCGTGGCAAAGCGTGTTGTATCAGAGTATGCTAACAGCGATCTGATAGTCGGGAACGGTGGTCTATCGGTCTCGGGTCTACAGCATGTGGGTAGGCTTAGGGGAGAGATAACAATAGTCGATACTGTTCTGAGGCTTGCTAGGAAAAACGGCAAGGAGACAAAACACCTTTTGACTCTATATACTGTAGATGCTTGGAAGGGTAAAGAGGGGCAGCTGAGGCAGTTTAAGGACGTCGAGGAGGCGCGTGGATACATAGGGTGGCCGCTGTATAGGGTCCCAGACCCTCACGGATGTCACTCGAGCTGGGTCGATCACTACTGGGAGGACTTCGGCTCCTACCTTGAGCGGTTCGCGGAGAAAGTCGAGGTCGTCACGACGAAAGACCTTTACGAGAGGAACGAGAAGATGCGGGAGTTCGTGCTCTTATCTGTGACAAGTCTACGCGAGAAGGTTATCAGCACAATCAATAAGTATCGGGGGGAAAAGAAGCTCAGCAGAGACGCTATCCCCTTCCAGCCCATCTGCGAGCGATGCGGCCGCATTGATACGACGGAAGCCCTTGAAGTGGATCCTGTCAATTTCCGGGTTCGGTACGTGTGCAAGAACTGCGGGCATGAAGGCTGGCAGAGCCTCAGCGCCGGGAAGCTCAACTGGCGGGTTGAGTGGGTGGGAGTGTGGTACTCCCTTGGAGTAATGTTCGAGCCTTACGGAAAAGACCACGCCACCCCTGGTGGCTCAAGGGATAGCTGCAACGACCTTGCTACTAACGTGTACGGGTTCAAGCCGCCCGTAGGCCTGGCATACGAGTGGGTTGGGTACAGGGTTGGAGGAAAAGACGTAGGAGACATGGGTTCGAGCGACTTCATAGGTTTTTCCCCGAGGCAGTGGGTTGAGGTTGCTGAACCAGAGGTTCTGAGGTTCCTCTACCTCCTCACACCGCCTATGAGGCGGGTTGTCCTGAGCCTAGAGGAGGTTCCAAACTACTACGACGCCTTCGATAAGGCGGAACGCGTGTTCTACGGGCTGGAGGAGGGGGACGAAGACGCGTCAAAGAGCTATGAGCTGGCTTTGCTCGGAAAACCCTATCCAAGCCCCCCGTTCCAGCTACGTTACATGAACGCGATGATACTCTCGCAGGTTCTCCCAAGCAGAGGGGAGGATGTAAACGAGGTTATTGAGAGGCTAAGAGAGACAAAGCAGCTCACGCGTGAGCTGGAGCCCTGGGAGCTCGAGAGAATGAAGACCAGGATTGCGCTGGCTAAGAGGTGGCTCGAGCTTTACGCTCCGGAACACTACAAGATATCTATTGTGGAGAAGCCACCGATGGAGGAGTTGGCTAAAGTTCTGGATGAGCGTGTAGCGAGGCTTTTGAGAGATCTCTCAGCCTCCCTGAGTGCTCTAGACCGGTGGGATGAGGAGGCCATTAAAAATGCCATGATGTCGCTTAAGAAGGACAAGGAAGAGGAGAGGAGATTCTTTCAGGCACTTTACCTGCTGTTCTTCGGCAGAAGCAGTGGGCCAAGAATCGCCCCCTACCTCGCTATGCTTAATAAAGACTTCGTGATTAGGAGGTTAGCCGAAGCTTACTCGTTGACTTAGGTGGTGTAAACGTCCGGCTGGTCAGACTACATGGGGGAGAAGACGAAGCCTAGCACACTGCTCCTAATCGTGACGTTCATCCCGCTCTTCCTTAACGCCGGTATATTCGTGATCACCGAAGGGTTTAACGTAAACCCTCACAGCTCGCCCCTCATTTACGCTATAGGATCGCTGATCCTAGCGGCAGTAGCAGTGCTGGCTGCAGTAATCGGACTCACGATGGCTAAAGACGAGGAGCCGGAATGGGGATCCAAGCTACCGTTCAAGGTTATAGAGGGGGTAAACATCTTCTCTATCCTACTTTCGGTTATGTTCGCGCTACTCGTGTTCCTCGTATACTTCCTTAAAGGAGCGTAGCTAGCCCAGTAGCTTTTTCAGGTTCTGGATTTCTTCGTCCCGCTTCCTTATCTCCTCCCTCAGCGCCGCGTTTTCGCGCTCCAGTTGCTGCACCTTGGCCTCGAGTTCGGACAGCCGCTTCAGCTTTTCCTCTAGGGCTTTCTCGCGTGAGTCAAGTTCGAGTTTCCTAGCCTCAAGCCGTTCCCTCAGTTCTATTAAGGCACTTTCCTTTGATGCAACCATGCGCTGGTAGCCTACCAGCTCCCTCTCCTTGTCAAGGAGGCGCTTCTCCCACTCGATGAGCCTCTCCTGCTCCTTCATCAGCTTCTCGCGGTATGGTTCTAGCTCCTCCTTGATCAGGCGCTCTTTAGCCGCTACTTCCTCGCTGAGCTTTTTGAGCTGGGCTTCTTTCTCGGCGACCTGCTTGGACAGCTCCTCGTACCTGCTCATCAAAGCGCTGACACGGCGCTCCTTCTCTGAGAGCTCACGCTCAATCCTAGCGAGCTCCTCCATTTTCTCCGCATAGCTCTTCTCCCGCTTCATCAGATCCTCTTCCCAAGCCTTGAGCTTCTTCTCAAGCTCCGCCAGCTCAAGCCTCAATTTCCTCAGCTCATCACTCTCGCCCGCAACTTTAGTGGCAAAGGCCTTGAGCTCCGCTTCTCTCCTCTCGATCTCCACCTGCTTGGTATTTAGCTCCGCCTCCTTTTGCCTAAGGAACTCTATGTACTTGACCAGCTCACCTACCTCCGGGATCCTCGACACCGCCTTGGTCAATTGCTCAAAGAGGGGGGTTAAAGCCCGCTCGCGCTCAAGCAGGTCTTTTTCCTTCTGCTCTAGAGCCGCACGTAGCTCTTCCAGCTCTTTGACCTGCCTTGATAAGCTCTCCGCCTTGGCCGACAGCTGAGCGTACTCGTCGACCAGCTTTGTGTACTTTTGGGTTTCCTCGGTCAGAGCCTTGACTAGGGCCTCGGCGTTCTCGAAAGTTGTGCTGAGACCCTCAATTAGCTTAGCCATGTTGTCAAGGGAGTCTCGCAACAAATTGTGAGTCTCCGAGATTCCACGTAGCTCATCCACTACCTTCCTTAGCTCCTCAAGACCCGAGGTTCTTGATTCAAGTATTTCCTTTAAGTTCGCGATTTTAGAGGATATAGAGTCCTCTAAGGTAGCAGTTTTGGAGCTCAAAGCCTCGGAAAAACTATCAAGCTTGGAGCTCAGAGTCTCGCCAAAATTCTCAAGCCTTGTTACTAGTTCGTCCAGCTGAGCCTTGAGGGAGGGAAGAGTGCTGAAGTTAACCTCACTCTTCTGTAATGTGTTAAGGATCGTTTCAACGCTGTCTAAAAGTGCATCAAGTGAGGATTTGAGCTCATTTACTACGCCTAGATTTTTCTGAAGCTCAGGTAACGTCTCAAGAACGGTCTGCTGCCTTTGAAGCATCTCAACGGTATCAGCGATCATTCCACGTAGCTCTTCTAGTGAAGCTTGGAGCTGTGCTTGGAGAGTCCTGAGATTTGTTCTTATAGGCTCTTGCAACGACTCCGGTAAAGATGAAATTTTGCGATCCATGCTTGAAAGAGATGCCTGAATCTGAGTGATCACGTCTTCCTCAGCTGTCTCCTTTTCCTTTGTCCGACGCAGAAAAGACACCTTTACACCCCAATTTCGATACAGTAACTAACATATAATTTAGTATCGCTGAATATTCACCCCATCGAAAACGCATTGATGCAGTGTCTCTTATTCTTTGAAAAGAGAAAGCTCGGATGAAAAGTTAGGAGGGAGTTGATGAGCCCGACGCGGCTTTTATTTGAGCTAGCTCGGAGAGACGCTTCTCCACATTAAGCATCCTAAGCGAGATTTCCTGGTTAGATATACGCAACTCATTGACTGCGGCTAGTAACAGTTCTTCAAGCCGGCCCACCCGCTGCGAAAGTTCGCTAAGAAGCACTTCAGTGTCCTGGTACTTTGTCCTCAGAGTGCTGACTTCTGCTTTCACAGAAGCCGTCGTATCGGTCATCACTAGCTCTACCTCTTTCATCTGCGAGAGAATAGTATTCACATCTCCATTAATGATTTGAATCGAGTCGTAGAGCTTATTGATTTCCTGAGAAAGCTTTTCAAGAAAAACATCCATCGAGATCTTTATTTCCTGGGTCATACTTCTAGACTCTTGTTTAAGCTCTTCGAGAACCTTTCTATTCTCTGAGGTGATTTTTTCTCCCTCAATTTTGAAACCTTCAAGATGGCTTTCCAGTGATTTTTCAAGCTCCTTAATGCTATCCACCAAAGACCCAACGCGGGAGTTCAGAAAATCAACTGTTACCTTTAAGGCGTAAACGCCGTTGTTGAGTCTGCGCAGAGCAGCAAGCAGGACCGCAATGTCCCCTTCCCCGACCTCCACTATCTCGACTTCGTCTCCTGATTCAGGATCAGACATACCTCTGTTCAAAAGTACACGCGCATGGATAAATTGCTATTGCTGATCCATGGGCCCCGTGGTCGCTAAACGCTCGCTGGATCTCGAAGCTCGTATCTCGTTTACCATTTTCTCTATAAGCTCCTTGTCCGTCTTCGAGAACTCCGTCTTCTCGATTACGCGCGCACCCTTCTCGGTGAGCTTGTAGTACGGCTTGTATAGGTTAAGGTAGCTGCGGCCCACGGAGTACACGACTTTGAGCAACCCCCTCTCAGCTAAGCTTTGAACCTTTTCGTCGAGCTCCTTGGAGAACGGTGGTTGTCCTGAAAACTCGAAGCCTAGGTCAACTCCGTAATCTTTCTGAAGCCTGAATGCCAGCTCGTGAAGCCTCCGCCTGGATACCGCTTTCCCGTAAGAGTAAAGTAGGTAGAGAAGCCTCTTATCGGCCTGGTCCAGTTTCACCGGCAATAAAAACCACCAACTTCGCTCTTGAACAGAAATTATTAAAAAGTTTGTGCGAGGCGATAGGCGTGGAGTATCTTGGGAAGTGCGAGATCTGCGGGAAGGAAAACGTAGAGCTTTACAAGTGCAGGGTTTGTGGTAGGAGAGTTTGCCGGGAGCACTTTAGGGGGGATAAGGGTATATGCGTCGCATGCGAGGAAACAATGTGCGAGGTCTGCGGCAGAAAGCTCGCGGTAGGCTACTGCGCTAGGTGCGGTAGACTCGTGTGCGAGGACTGTAGCGTTGAGCGAGGTCCAGCTCTGCTTTGCATCGAGTGCTACCGGAAACTCGGAACTACTCCCTAAGCCTCATTTTGTATACTCCTCTTTTCGCCTCAACCACGACCAGGCCGGAGTAGTCGCTGTTGTATAAGTTGAACTTAACCTGCCGCGCGTCGACGCCGGCTTTTTTCAGCTCGCCCCTGAGCCGTGAAATTAGGCTATCTGTCGCTCTCTTCAGGAGCTCGCCGTGAGCCTTCACTATGCTGGAATTAGACAGGTAGATACCCCTTAGCTTAACGCTGACGTAGAACTTAAGCAGGTATGAGATGTTCAGCGCTATCAGGGAGAGAAGAAGCGCGAAGTACGATATTAAAGGCTCGTAGTTGAGCAGGACCAGGATTAAGGCGCCTACCATGGAGGCGAAAGATGCTATGAACATCGCATCGGAAATAGAGTCTATTCTCTTGAGCCTTGGGTAGGATTTATCCCGTGACGGGATCAAGGCTATTCTTGTAAGCGCTTCACGGAGCTCCTTCCACAGATCTCCCTCCAAGCCGAGCTCCGACAGGTTGCGCAAAGCTCTTGAGGGGTTAAAAAGCCGTAAAGCACGTATAGCGTCCAGGTCTTCTATCACTTCCTTTAAAAGCTTGGCCCTCCTTCTTGCTCTTTCCCGAGGGGTGAGAGACACGATTTTTTTACGCCTAGCAATGCTATTTTTAGTTTTTCTCTTGTTTCCTCCTGTGTTTGACTCGCACTTTCCCTCACTCCCGAGAGCTTGGAGGGGGGGGTTGTGGGAGGGTGTTCGAGCAACACCTATACGCCTCCATCGGATCTTATCAATCTCAGTACCTGTGAACACTTATAACCCCCTTCTAGCGCTTAGCCTTGATGGTCGAGGTCAGCGGAGAGGTCTGAGGGGAGCGTGGTGAGGTGGCTCGAGCTGACCGGCCTCGCAAAGACTCTGTGGCGCCTCAGACAGCCCAAGCCCATCAGCAGGGCATTCGGCACGCGCAACACCAGGCACATAGCCAGCGCCCTGGAGAGGCTCCGCTCAGCCGGATTCGTGAAAGAGGCGGTGGTCGGCAACGTGTGCTACGTCTACCTGACTGAGAGGGCCTGCGGACTGCTCGCGCTGCTAGGCTACAGCATCGAGGAGGTGGCGTGCGGCGAGGTTGCCCTGAGGCTCATCCGGCGCGGAGCCTCAGCTGCCTCCTGTGGAGCATGACTGTTGCTATGTGGCTGCATACCCTCGCCCTGCGGACGTAGCCGTAGGCCCTGAAGAAGCAGTCGCACCCGTACCTTCTGCCGCTCATCCAGACGTTGTACCAGGGGTAGGTGTCGTCCGGCTTAGCCGCTATGAGTTGGCGGTTGCCCCTTTAGTTGTGTTTTCAGTTTCGGCGTTTATTTTCGGCGCAGGGATATAAGGCCGCGTAGCGCAACTATGTGCGGGGCTCAAGCGCAGGCAGGGCTCGGGGCCGCAACGCGTGCCAGGCTCCCTGGAAGTGGCAACATGGGGCTGGGAGAACAAGAGGGGCGGCGATAGGCTCGTCGACGTCTACAGGGTCTGGGAGGTAAAGGCCAGCAGGGAGGTGAGGCTGAGGCTTCAGCGGCTCTATGTGAGGCTGTCGAGCGCGGTCAAGGAGGCGTGCAAGGTCCTCAAAGAGAGGCACGGCGAGGCCTTCAGGGAGGAGCCGGAGAAGTTCAGCGAAGAGCTGATCGGGGAGGCTTCGAGGATTGCTGGGCTGCCGAAGGGCCTTTTCTGGTACGCCGTGGAGTGGCGCAGGATGGTCGCGGAGGCCAGGAGGAAGTCGAGGAGGCGCAGCAGGTTCACCCCGCCTCCAGTGCCGCTACTGGTCAAGGTGGTCAACAGTGGCGAGAGGCTTCACGGCAACACTGCCGCTGTTGCGGTGCTCGACGCCTCCAGGGGCGAGCTACGCGTTCCCAGCGCTAGCGTCGCGATAAGGCTGAAGCCCTCAATGGTCAGGGCTGTGCTCGAGGACATCGAAAGGTTCGGCGACGTCAAGCTCACGTTGCAGCTCACCGCAAAGGGGAGACTGAGGCTGGTGGCTCACCGCAAGGTTAGGCGGGCGTGGTGGGACGGCGACGTCAAATTGGCCATCGTAGCGGTGGACGTGAACTCGAATCACGGGCTCTATGTGATGGCCTTCGCCTTCGACAAGGACGTGAGGCTGGTGGCTCAGCGCGTGTTTAAGACTCCCAACACGACGTTGCTGAGGCTCCTCGCGGCTGTCATGGCGAGCTACTCCAAGGTTAAGAGCTGGGAGCAGGCCGTTGAGAGGTTCAGACAGGAGAGAGGTGCCGAAAAGCTGGGGAGAACAGGGAGGGGCTACGCGGTGGAGGAGGCCTTGAGGCTGGCGGAGAGGCTCAGGGCGAAGATGAACCTAACGCCGGAGCGCGCCGAGAGGATTGCCAGGCAGGCCCTCAGGAAGGTGAAGAAGGTGAACGAGGACTGGGTCAGGGCAACCCTAAAGGAGCTGAGAGACCTGGTCAGGAGGCTTAGGGACCAAGGCTATATGGTCGTACTCGTCGCGGACGTGCCCAGGGCCGAGTCCCTCAGGGGAACGAAGCTCCAGCGAACACTGCTCAGGGTCGCGGAGAGGCTGGAGAACCTAGCGCTCTACGAGGGCGCCAAGTGGTTCCAGCCGGAGAGCAACATCAGCGGGAAGCAGTGCCCGGTCTGCGGAGCTCGGGGCGTAGAGCTGGAGAAGCGCTACTACCGATGCACCAGGTGCGACGTAACCTACGGCAGGGACTGGGCCGCTTGCGCCAACGCCGCCAAGCTCTTCCTAAAAGCCTGCAAAGCCGAGAAAAACCTCGAGGCGCTGAGCAGGTGGCTGCGCGCCTCCAAGGCACTGGTCCACGGAGCGCCGCGAAACATGGCGAGGTAGCCCAGCGACATGCAGGCCCCGGCTCCAGTTCCCGGCACGGCGACACAGAGGGATGGGCCGCTTGCCGGGTGCCGCGCGCGGCGCGAGGAGGGGATGTGCCCGCGGCAACGCGGGCTGAAGGCCGCCCAGCCAGGGCGGCCCGCCCCGAAAGGGGGCGACCCATGACCCTAGGGGGCCCTCAGACAAGTGAAGGGGGCAAATGAGCCAGGCGCGGCCAGGAAACAGAATATGGGCGAGAAGGCTAATGCTATTCCCTAATGGAAGAACATGTCTAGCGAGCTCTGACCTCGGCTTGCCTGAGATTTAATCAGCGTTGAAATGCGCTGGAAGTCCTCTTCAAGTAGTGCTTTTAGGCGTGGGTTGTAGAGAGCCGCAGCAGGGTGCAACGTCGGGTAGATTGTTAGCTGTCCCCACTTCGATTCAGCCTTGAAGACTTTCCCCCTTATAGACATTATGGATTCAGCCCTGTATCCGTACAAGCTTAGGAGCGTTCTCGTGCTGTGCCTGCCAAGGGTTACTATTAGGCGCGGCTTTATGAGCTCCAGCTGCCTGACGAGGTAAGGTAGGCAGGCCTGTATTTCCTCGTCGCGGGGATCCCGGTTTGCTGGAGGTCTGCACTTCACGACGTTGGTTATGAAGACGCTTTCTCGTGGCACGCCGATCGAGTGGAGTAGGGAGTTTAGGAGCTGGCCTGCAGAGCCGACGAAGGGCCGGCCTTGCTGGTCTTCGTTAGAGCCCGGAGCCTCACCGATAAAGACGATGCGGCTGCACGGGTCGCCTTCACCGGGTACAGCGTTAATCCTGGTGGTGGAAAGGGGGCAGCGCGAGCACTTTCTTATCTCTTCAGCTACTCTTTCGAGCTCCTCGCGTACTCTAGCACACTCACTCGTTGATTCTGAGCTCTGCATGATCCCGCCCCACGCGCAGTTCTCCTAGCGCTCCCGAGGGTATCTCGCCCAGAGCCTCCTCACTTATGCCGGTCATGGACGGAATGCCGGCTATTATGCACCCTATTATCACAACTTCGTCGGGCTTAACCGTGACGATGCCTGCTGGAGCTAGGCCGCGCTTGGCTAACCTGAGCAGGATGTAGGAGCCAACCGTGCTACCCTTCGAGTGAGGGAAGACCAGCACCTTGCCAGCAAGCTTCACCCCCTTGAGAGGGTGTGAGGGCTCGACGACCTCAGAGGTTGCCGGATCGACGCCGCCGAAGAAGGTTATAGGCTCCTCTGAGACGAGCACCTCGCCCCTCCCTATCCCCTCCGAAACAGGGCGCCCCACAACTCTCATCCGCCACCACCTGCAGCATACTCCAGCGCTTCTCTGCGGGACTTCAAAACGACCTTATAGCCTTGCGCCTTCAGGTAGAAGGCCGCCTTACCTGAGTCCGTCACAACCTCTCTCCCCGCGTACATGGAGAGGGGTGAAACAACCATGCATGTATCCGCGAAAACGTACAGGTTCTTTGCCCTGAGCTTCTCAACGTGCCCGCTAATCGCTTCATACACTTCTCTGCTTGTGTAAAGTATTACTCTTCGCCTTGCCGGCCCTCTATCAGAGAAGAAGCTAACTACGTCCATAACTTCTTCGAGAGATAAGTGAGGGCAGCCAAGCACCACCACCGCACTTTCGGTAGGGCTCCCCTGGTACTCTTCGAGAGTCTCATACAAAGACTTCGCGTCCACAGGCACCCTCTCCAAGTCACGTGCCTCGTAGCGCTCAGGGGAGATGCCTTCGATCAGAACAAGCCCCGTCCCACCCGCTGCTCCAACAGCCGCCAAAAACACCTTTATCTCTGGCACGTTCTCCCGCCTCAGCGGTAAGCCCCTAACCAGCGGCACCCTATCGCCAGCAGTCCTGCCCACTACGAGGCCTGCAACGTGGTAGAGCCCTCTCTCAGCTACAAGCGATCCCACTTCTTCGAAGTCTATTATGAGCTGGGGTCTCCTGTTCGACTCCAGGTGAAGGCCAGCAAGGGGGGCTCTCCCAGATATGGCCTCGAGGAGGGCGAGCGGGCCCCCGTCCCTGTTTGTCCTAGCTCCGATAACGCTGTTGGCGTAGAGCACCGCGTTGCTCTCAGACCACGCTATGTGATCCCCGTAGCTCACCTTTTCGTACAGGTAAGGAGTGCAGGTGAGAGTGGGCCTAACGCCGATCTCGGATAGAGCCTTGATTATTCTGTTCTGCTTCTCGACGAAGTCTGCAGAAACTCTCATGTACGGCCAAAGCGCCGTGTCGAAACCCCCCGGGTTCATCGTCGCCGGGACGCTTACCCGCGCGCCACTCCGAGCAAGCTCCTCGAGGAATTCTAACCCCTCGTCTCCGATGTTCTTGTAGGAAACCCCCGACACATGGGCGTGCTTAATCCTAATTAGGCGCTCAGCCCCCAGCGCCTCACCCACCTTGACGACAGCCTTGAGCGCAAGGGCCTTACCCTGCCCGAACTCACCGTTCAGAATCTTCTCCTCTTCAGGCTCCAGGTACACGTTTCCCTCTTTCTAGGCCCTTGTTAGTTCCCTTTAAAAGTGTCGTCAGCAGGAGCTCAGCTAACAACTAGCCGAGAAAGGGAGGGGGTGAGGTTTGGTGCCGTGAAAAGGCTCAAACCCGCAGTTGCCAAGTGAAAAAC
Organism: Infirmifilum sp. NZ; assembly: GCF_022693705.1. Lineage (NCBI taxonomy): Archaea > Thermoproteati > Thermoproteota > Thermoprotei > Thermofilales > Thermofilaceae > Infirmifilum > Infirmifilum sp. NZ. The sequence continues at coordinate 1,273,762 of NZ_CP094288.1, read as the reverse complement.
TGCTCCCAGGGCTTATTCACCGCGAGAGATTTAGGAAAGAGAAGAGCTTGTTTCAGCGGAAAAGCACTATATAAATCCCCAGCAAGATCAGGAGCAGGCCGAGTGCAAGCTCGGTCCACCTCCTCAAAGCATTCAAATGCACTGTGACTGCATCGACCATTAAGAGTAGCCTCCCGCCGATAATCGTGCCCGCCGCTATGGCAACGAGGGGTAGGACGAAGACGAAGTTGTAAAGCAGTAGAAGGAGGAGTGCAACCGCAGGGCTCTCGCCTGCGAGCATGTAGGTAGCTACGATGTATGGTCCGCTACTGCAGGGTAGAAGCGTAAAGCTCACAGCAGCTCCGGCGAGGAACGCAGCGACAATACTACCCTTCTGAGCCCTTGTGAGAAATAGCTGCGACGCGCTGTTGAGTTTCTGGGAGATAAGGTCGAAGTATCGGCGAATGTTGGAGGAATAGGCTTTCTGCCCTGCATGCTCGTCTCTGCAGCCCTCCTGCCACGTGAAAGTCGACTGGATCACCGCGTAAGCACCTGCCACCACTGTAACCATAGCAACGAAGTACTTCAGCCAGCTGAAGAGAGACATGAACCTTATCAACCCTAATCCTAAGAGTAGGTAGCAGACGTACACCGCCGAAATGAACGCGACGGAGGCCGACACAGCCTTCCTCCTCCCGCTTATCCCCATGACGGCCATGATCAAAGCCGCGAACACCATGAGAGTGCAGGGGTTAATGGAGTCCGCAGCCGCTAAGGCTAGGATCGTAGGCAGAAGCTCGCTGGTCTTTGTTGTTGGAGTGGGGCTTGGAGGTGGGGCCTCCTGCAGGGCAATCCTGTACGCTTCGGTCGAGTTGAATGAGCGGTACACCCACTCACCCTGGTAGGTGACCACTAACGTGGCATTGCCCGGGTTTAAGCTCAGGATTTTGATCCAGCTTGCCTCGTCCTGGGGACCAACAACGACAGCAAGCAACCGTTCTCCCTTAAACACGAGCGTCAGGGGGACTACCCTGGGGAACTCTCTTAGGGCAAGCTGGTACAGGTAGTTGTACTCCGCAAGGAACGTTTGGTTGGAGATATCCTTGAAGACTAAACGTTCTACAGCTCTGCTGAGCAACTCTCTCGTCTGCCTGCAGTCGGGGCACGTCTCCTCTCCGTACACGACGGCCGTAATGCTGGAATTTCCCTCGACCGGGGTGTTAGGTTCTGAGGCATTGAGGCCCTGCTGAGTGTAAGTGCTGTTTACTATGATTCTTATCTCTGTTCTGCCACGAAGGCTGACAGTTCTGGTTTGAGTAAAGTTGCCGTAGGATACAACTACGGTGTAATTACCCTCCGGAAGTAGCACTTCGAGGTACCCTACGCCACGAGCCAGGCTCGCATTCCCTCTGTAGACGATAATCTCGGGCTGGCCACCGGTCGTCGATGACGCGTAGACGATGAGGGGGCACTTCACCCTTTGCAGCACTACCGTGTACCTCGCGTTGCTGGTTAGGTTCACCGGGACTGTTACAGCCACGTATCCTGGAGTTGTGATTGTGACGTTGTAAAATCCGCTGGGTAAAGTCAAGTTGAAGCATCCTGCAAAACAGCCTACCGTTGCACCGTTCACGATCACGGTGAGGTTGCCGATACTCCCTCCTTGCTCGGGGACTACCTCAAAGGTCAGAGTATAGCTACTACTCGCTGGGGCTCTTTGGAAAATCGCCAGATTGGTATCACCTACAACGTATAATTTCCCGTTAGTGTAGTGAGCGTCTCTGACAATGAAACCAGCATTAACGATACCCGTTATCCCGCTGAGGTTACCCAGCACGACGATATCATTGTCCCACGCGAGATAGGTTCCGTCATCGTACACCCTTAGACCGATCTGATCGCCCTTCGAGTAGGGCAACGGAATCTGAAGCTCCCTTAGAGCCCTATCTGCGAAGCTGTATACGGAGAGCCTCACCTCTAGGCCGTTGAGGGCGAGCGAGTACAGGAGCCTGTAGCTAGGCTCGGAAACCCCCTGTAGCGGTAAAGGTAGTTTGAGTTTTCTAAGTGGCTTGATGCCTGCTCCTGATAGTGTGATTTCCTCAACGGTCGAGTTGTCGTAGACGATGCCCATGTTGCCTGTGGGTAGCCTTACTAGCGAGAGAGCATGACAGATCGTGTAGGAGCTCTCACCTCGCGGCGTAATCAGAGTGATTACTTTCTCGTTTTGCATGAGGCAAATGTGGCACAAAGTCTCTACAGACAGCGCGACCACGCTGTCACCCAGCGGCAGCACCTGTAAACCAGTGTTAACAAAGGATTTCAGGTACGTTCTACGGCTCAGGTCCAGAGTAAATCCCACTAGGTACTTGCCCGTCAGTATGTACAGTGTCGACCCTGCTACAACGGCTTTCCTAACGCCGCTCAGATCGGTGCCGGGAACCCTAGGGGACTGAAGATGTATTTTCCTAATGATGTCGACGAGGTGGACATAAGAGTAAGGAACCTCGGCGTTTTTCACGAACTCGGTTACCACTAGTGTCGAGTTATCCAGAAATATGGGGGATACATCGGAGAAGCTGTTGAGCTGGAGCCTGTAAACCAGCGATAGATTCGACGCGTAAACGTCGACAAAGCGCTGGTAGTACCTGTTGTCTCCGTAAGCCACGGCTACAAAACTGCCATCCTGGCTTACCGCAACTGAGAGTATGTTAAACCGGTCAAACGAGACCACCGACGAAGACCAGTGCTCTGAATCAGCAATCAGCAAGAGGCTGGACAGTGCAATAAGAAAAACTAGAGGAAGACTCAGGATCCTTTTCGCGATCATCCAGCTCTTCCTTCTTTTCACCTTCGACCTTAAAAACGATATCTTTCGGGCTATATACCTCCCTTTGCTTTACGACACACCTTCTTTTACCCCCACATTCAATCTTGCTCCTGTGTCTATCAGCTACGGCGATAAACGATTGTTAAGCCGATACAGCATCTCCTCAATACTTAAAAATCATGAGAAGGTCGGGGTGATCCGCGCAACGGGGAAACACTGATCTGCTAGCTTAGAGCAACCAGCTGCTTGATGCAAGAGAACGGTGTCACGGTGAGCCTACGACTGTGAGGGGGGTCAGGTACATTCCTGCGAGAAGAAAACCGGCGGAAACGATTGAGAGCTGCACCGCCGAGTGGATTAACCCCGCGGAAGCCCTCCCGTGCTTCATCTTGCCTACAATTAACCCTCCGGACAGGGCTGTTATCGCACCGGAGTACAGCATTATGGTCTCGTAGAGTGGTGGGTCGAGGGCCCCGAAGAAGCCTCCTGTTCTCTGCAGCGCGCCTAGGGGTATCACGAATACGTAGAGTATTGTCAGCGCTAAGACGAGGTAAATTATCGTTGATATGTAAACCGTTATCACGTGTGGGTTTATCGTGGTGGACTTCTCATCCTCGTAGGTTTTTAAAGCCGCGAAGATGTCGGCGGCAGACTCGAGAACGTCGATTACCCTGCCACCGCTCTCGTTAGCCGTTACCAGTATGGTCACAGCTTTCTCAACGTTTAAGTCTCTGACCCTCACAGGTATCCTTCTAAGAGCAATGTTTAGGGGCTCTCCCAGCTCCACCTCTACGAGCGCCTTCTTGATCTCGGAGCTGAGCGGGCCTGGAACCGTCTCCGCGACCGACCGCAGGGCCTCGTGTAGCGTTAAACCAGACCTAACGGCTTCCGCTACGGACTTGAAGAAGTGCGGGAGTATGCTCGTTATCCTTGATATGTACATCCTGTTAAGGGTGTCCACAATAGCGTAGGGGAGGAATACCAGGATCAGCGCGGTGAGCAGTAGCACGTTAACGCGCGTAGACGTCACCACTATCAGTGCACCGCCTACCAGCTTCAAGCTCGAAAGAAGCTCGTAGCGTAGCCCCACTAGTACATACGCGATCGGAATTGCGGCCAGCGCGAGCCCGAGGGATAGTAGGACCGCCGTGCGCCTAGAGTCGAGCATGAAGTAAGGCATTACCTACACCCGCGACATCAATCCATCTATAGCTACGTAAATGCCAACAGCGGAAAACGGGATGACTATGAAAGTCAGCACGAGGATCAGAATGTCTGGAGAGAGGCCGAGAACGCCCCCGCCGAGGATGTTCATCACGATCAACATGGTTATGAACATCAGCGGCGCGGCAACCATCATCGTTGTGTACACCTCTGCAAGCATGGACAGAGTGTTTACGAGGTTGCGTAGCCTTTGGGTTTTCTCGTCCAGCATCAGCTTCGCGTAGTGCATCAGCACGCTCTTCAAATCACCGCTAGTTATGTATGCTTCTCTCAGGGCGAGAGCGAAGGACGAGAGGGCTGCGCTCGGTGATCGGGCTGACAGCCTGGCTAGAGCGGTGACAGTGTCGAGGCCTAGAGCCTTGATATCCCTCAACACCAGGAAAAACTCTCTGCGCAGATCCTTATTCGTCTCATAGACCGCAACCCTCTCCAGGAGCCTTTCAAGACCCATGCCTGAGGACGCTAGCGACGCCATGTATGCCACCGTAAACGGGAGGTCTTTCTCGATGCTTACGCGCCTTGAGTATGCCCTGTAGACAGGGTAGTACAGCATAAATCCCGTGAAGATGAGTAGAACCGCTAAAGTGAGGGTGAGGGAGGCTGGCACGGCGAAAACCGGGGCGATTTTAAAGATGTAGGAGTGGACGAACAGGAGGACCGAGAACGTTGAGGCAGCCGCGAGGACAAGAGCTTTCACGATGCTTTCAACATACGCTTCAAAGGAGATGCTGAAGCCCGCTCTCTCGTAGTACCTCCTAAAAGGCTCCGCTATTTGCAGGAATCTAGCCGTAAAGGCTTCAAGCGACAGGGGACTCACCTTTGCTTAACTTCTTCCCTCGCGTAGTAGCCGTCCATCAGGAGGCGGTAGGTCACCTCCGGGTTTCTGTAGTAATCCCTAACAACCCGGCTTATCTGCTCGTACGAAGTCATACCCGCCTTAGCCATGTACTCTATCACGGATACTCTTCTCTCCAGCTCCTTCTGGACCTCGCTCAGGGTCGTGAACTTTTCCTCCGCTATCCTTCTAATGTGCTCGCTCTCCGCTACCTGCTCGATCCTGTCCAGCACCGGGTTAACCCTGAAGACCTCGCGTGAAACAACTGTTTTCCCCTCCTCGTCTACCCCCAGCAACTCCTGTACGCTAACAACACGCCTGACGATCCTCTCGCCTATCTTCAGCCTTCTCACCAGTATAACGACGTTCATCATGGGTAACAGGAAAATGGGGACGTTCATGGGGGGCGAGATCAGCCTCTTCACAGCGTAATCGATGTTCTCCGCGTGGAGGGTGCACATCCCAGCGTGACCGGTCGCTATAGCCTGGAAAAGCGTAAATGCCTCCTCTCCGCGGACCTCGCCGATAATTATGTAGTCTGGCCTCATCCTCATAGCGCTTTTGAGGAGATCGAAGAGGTCGACGTTCCTGACCCACTCCTCGTAGCTGGGCCTGGTTACAAGTGGGACCCAGTTCTCGTGGGGGAGGCGTAGCTCGGGGGTGTCTTCGATCGTCACAACCTTAGCTTCGGGCCTAATGAAGGTTGCTACGGCGTTGAGTGTCGTGGTCTTCCCGCCCGCGGTAGCGCCGACCACCATCAAGCTCCTGTTGTTCTCGATCAGGTACCAGAGGTAGGCCGCAAGGTTCGGTGAAATGGTTCCGAGCTTCACGAGGTCTACTAGGGAGAAGGGGACCTCGCGGAACTTCCTGATCGTGAATGTTCCTCCGCGTCTCGAAACCTCGTCTAGGGTTACGTGGAGACGGTATCCCATGGGCAGAGTGCCCTCGACGATGGGTTGAGCGACGGAGACCTGCTTGCCGGCTCTGTAGGTCAGCTTTAAAAGCAGGCTCGCCAGCTCCTCCCGATCCTCAAACACCACGTTCGTTGGGATTGACTCGTAGCGCTTGTGCCACACGTACACGGGGACGCCGACGCCATCGCAAGAGATATCCTCTATCTCCTTGTCTTTTAGGAGCGCGTCTATGCGGCCGTAGCCTATAGTATCCCGCATAATGTAGTAGAGGTACTTGTCGAATGACTCGCTCGAGACGCTTATTTTGTACTGCTTAATAACGCGTTTTACCTCCTCTTCGAGAAAGGACTCGGGATCGCTCGTCAGCTTCCTGAGCGCCTGGTCATACCGTTCGGTCGATGATACCAGAAGGTTTCTTTTTATCCTCTCGAGGATCCTAACATCCTCGGGTGTTAGAGGGGGCTCCACTAACCGATACTCGAGCGCCCCGTCGCGCTTCCTGACAACGAGAGCGTATGCATAGGGGGGAGCTATCTCGTAGAACTCGAGTAGAATCTCGCCCCCGTCCACTCGAGTGTTGATAAGCTGCGCGCACATAAATTCGTCCTCTGTGTAAGTCGTTGAGTTCGGTTAAAAACGTAGTGTCGTGATTAATTAAAGGTAAAAGTATAATAGCTGTATTTTCACATTGCATATAGGTGTCATCGTGGCCGGGCCTGAAGCGCTTCACCGCAGCGAGGCGATGTACCTTAAGTCCCTCGCAGGCGCTCTTCAGGAGCTGGTAGTCTGCCTCTTCGAAAGCGGGGTCAGCGAGGTGCTTTCGAAACCAGCTGGTACTAGCCCCTGCTCCAGGATCGCAGAGAAGTACGGGCTATCCCAGGACGCTCTCCTCGAGGAGGCGGTTAAAAGAGGCATTTTGAAGCCCCTCGTGGCCGATAGGCTTGTCTTCTGCCCAAAGTGTGGTCACACGGGCTTTAAGGTAAGGTACAACTGCCCCAGCTGCGGGTCCCAGGACGTTGAAAGAAACACTCTTTTCAGCCATGTACCGTGTGGTTATATCGGCGTACTAGAAGGCGCCCCAAAGGACGCAAGGGGGAACAGGCTGTGCCCCAAGTGCTCAAGACCCCTAGGCGCTCAGGGGAGAGATTGGATCGTAATCGGCGTAACCTACAGGTGCAGGAGCTGCGGCCTCACATTCAACGTTCCTGTAGCCTCCCTTGAGTGCCTTTCCTGCGGCGCCGTTTTCGACCACAAGGATGCCGTTTACAGGGAGGTGTACAGGTACTCCGTCGAGAGGACTGTCTTAGCGGAGATCTACGGGCAGATCCTCAGCAGGAAGATCGCAGACGCCGCGGCTTCACAGGGATACAAGGTGCATATTGACGCTGAAGTAACGAGCCTCAGCGGTTTGAAGAAGAGGGTTCCGATGCTATTGGAGAAGGGCTCGCAGAGGTTCGTGGTTTACACAGTCTACCCCCGTGATGCTGACCCCGCGAAAGTGCGTGAGGAAGTGCTGAGCACTTACGGGAAAACCCTGGACACAGGCGAGAAGCACCTGATTGTCGGCGTAAGGGTGCCTACCGACCTCTCAAGGAAGCCGGAGCACGTAGAGGTTATAAGTGGAGAAAGCAGCGAGGAGGCTATAAGGAAGCTTAGGGAGAGGCTGAAGTGAGCTTGCTCCTCCTTGAGAATAAGAGATGGTTACGAGCAAAGGGGCCAGTGCGCGTTAATCCTCGCCATGTGGCGGCGTGCAACGGTGTGCATATCCTAGAGTTTAGCATAGGTGGCGTGAACTACGTACTACCGCTCGAAAAGTGCGCGTGCTCTCCAAGGAATAGCGCTATCTACAACGGGGAGCGATACTGTGAAGCAGAGTACTGCGCGGATTTCCTAGAGAAAATAATCAACTGCGATTCCATCAAAGTCAAAGGACGCGTGCTAGGCCAAGCCTTAAGGGTGCGCGGCTCGATAGCAGAGGACGCTACAAACCCGCACGCGCTTGTGTCTTCCGAGAGCGGCGAGAGATTCGTTCTCAAGGGGTACAGGTTGGCTTCGCGCTTCAACCCCGAGCCGGCGTTCCTGGAGTACTTGAGCGATACGGGTATTGCACCCCAGCTCATCCTCTCCTACTTTGTCGGCGACCAGCCGCTTGGCGTTATGACCCGGTACATCGAGGGGGGCATCGACCCCGGCTCAGTACTCTACAATTCCCTTATCAGCACGCTTGGCGGGGGCTACGAGATCCCGGCGGACTTGCTGGAGGGCGTAGCTACAACCGTCTCCTTTTTCCACAACAGAATGCTCGAGTGTCGGGGAGAGTGGTGTTGCCCTCGTGAAGCGGGGCCGCGCGATATTGAGAAATGGGCACGGCGAGTAAACACTTACCGACAGAGGCTCCGCGAGCTCGGGTGGGATAACGGGCTCTCAGGAGATTTCGAGCGCCTCGCTGAAGAGGGTTTTCGAGGAATGCTGGGACACAAGATCATTAGAACGCACGGAGACCTACACTTCTCCCAGATGCTGATGCAGAAGGATAGGTTCTTCATCGTGGACTTTGAGGGGGAGCCTGGCAGGCCCCCGGAGTTTCAACAGGACCTCGAGCCAGCTGTGCGCGATATAGCTTCGATGCTGAGAGGAATCTCTTACATAGCCTTCTTCGCCCTATCGAGTAGCTTGCGGCTTGATAGTGCGGAAACATTCAATTTAATCATTAGGGGTAGCGATCCTCGCGTCCGGCTCGTGCGCGAGTGGTCGCGTGAGGTGAGTGAGAGGGTCGTGGAGGCCTACCGGAGAAGTGTGGACAAAAGACTTCTGCCTGGGTCGTCGCTGACGGACATCTTTAGGCTAGTGGTTCCTTGGTTCATCGAGAGGGCTCTCTACGAGGCCTACTACGAGGCGATGTACCGCGCTGAAAACGTGCGGGTTGCGCTTGCAACTCTTTACAATCTCATTCCGCCACTTATCGATTGAATCCGGTAAAAAAGGTTTAATATTTTGGGCAGGAAAAGAATACTTGGGTGATTGTAAATGAGTGTTATTGAAAAAATAAAAACTGGTATTCCTGGCTTCGACGAGCTCCTCTACGGCGGCATACCGAAGCGAAACATAGTTCTACTCTCGGGGGGACCTGGAACAGGTAAAACGATATTCTCCCAGCAGTACCTGTTCTACGGGTTGTCAAACGGGGAGGCAGGCGTGCTAGTAGCGTTAGAAGAGCACCCCGTTCAGATACGGAGAAACATGGCCTCGTTCGGCTGGGACGTGCGAAGATTCGAAGACGAGGGCAAGTTCGCGATTGTCGACGCTTTCACTGGAGGGATCGGCGAGGCGGCGAAAAGGGAGCGCTACGTCGTTAAGAGCGTGGATGACGTTGGTGAGCTGATAGACGTGGTGAGGCAGGCGATACGCGACGTTAAAGCCGAGAGAGTTGTGGTTGATTCGGTTTCCACGCTGTACCTCACGAGACCTGCGACGGCGCGCTCCGTTCTTATGCAGCTTAAGAGGGTCCTCTCAGGCTTAGGGGCAACATCCCTGTTCGTGTCGCAAGTGAGCGTGACTGAAAGAGGGTTCGGGGGACCGGGCGTAGAGCACGCCGTAGACGGCATCGTCAGGCTTGACCTCGACGAAATCGACGGGGAACTAGTTCGATCTCTTATCATATGGAAGATGCGCGGAACAAAGCACGATATGAGGCGGAGGCCCTTCGAGATAACGGATAAAGGGATCATCGTGTACAGTGACAAAATAGTTAAATTGAGGGGCGCTACCTACAAGGTGGAGGTGGGAGGTTCTTATGAGTGAAATACCCCTCAAGCCTGTTGGAAAAGAGGACGTGAGGAGGCTCGAGCTATCCCTTATCCTCGGCACGCTGCTTAGACCTGAAGTCATCGATGCCATCAGGAACGCTGAGGACAAACTCACCTGGCTTGACAGCCTCGTGGTCGCCGCAGGAGCTCTTGCCCGGGAGCGCGCAGGCTACTCCATAGTTAAAATCGCGGAGGAGCTTGGGAGAACCGAGGCGACTATAAGAAACCACCTCGCGGCTAAAACGGAGGCCGGTAAGCTGGTGAAGGAAACATACGAGAAGCTCTTACAAAGCGGAGGCAAGCTCGACATCCCGATCCTAGGAACAGCGTCTCAAAGCCAGGTTGAAGAGCTGAGGAAGAGAGTTGAAGAGCTTGAGAGAAAGCTTGAGAACGTGCGGAAAGCTCTCGAGGAGATCCTCCGCTCTATCTAGCGGAGCACCTCCTTGTAAACTGCCAGGAGTTTTTCTGCGGATTTCTCCCAGGTGAAGTAGGATTCAACCCTGTCTATTGCGTTCTTCCGAATTATTTCACCAGCATCTATGTAGTTTTCAAGCAGGTCTGCGAGCCTTCTGTCACCGATCTTTCCGAGGTACTTTTCGAGCTGGCCTTGATTGGATGCCTCCATGAACGCCAGCATGTCTCGCAGAGAATCTGCTAACTCGTAAGGATCCCCGGGCTCGACGTGCAACCCTGTGCCTTTGATCCCGAACTTTCGTATATCGGTGACAGTCTCCTTCAAACCTCCAACTCTTGAGGCGACAACCGGACAGCCAGCAGCCATCGCCTCCACAGCCATGATGCCGAAGGGTTCCCATCTCGACGGGGCTGCGAAGACGTCTGCTGATAGATGGGCAAGCTTGTAAATCGAGGGGGCGACGCCGAAGATCACTCTGACGTTTCCAGGATACTCCCGGGAGAGGCTAACCAAGAGGTCTACGTAGCTTTCACCGCCCCAGACAGGTAGCACCAGGAAGATTACCCTAGCCTCGCCCAAGTCCTGCAGTAGGAGCTCTACGGCCTCGGCAAGCACGTCGAAGCCCTTCTGGCGCGAGAGCCTGCCGGTGGTTATCAGCAGAGGCCCGTCGAAGCGGAACGCCTCGACCCCGAGGTCGTCTCTTAAAGGTGGGGCTACCCTCTCAGCGATATAGTTTCTCAGCCTGTCGTCCTGGAGCTTTGGTTCGCCTGTCGGCAAGTTGCCCAAAGCATGGAGAAGCAGGTATCTGCGTAGCTCAAGCCTGCTGGGGCTCGACCCGTAGAGCTCGCGGAGCTTCTCCCCATGCAGGGATAGAACCTCACGGTATAGTGACTCGTAGCTCCAGTCCGTACCATTGTAAACGAACGTTCCTCGGCCTAGGACGTCCTCCCCGAGAGCTGACCGGAGGTCTTCCTCAAGGAACGATTTACTCACGGTCACCAGCTTATCTGCCTCCGCTAATCCTATCCTTTCAGCGACTCCATTTGTCCTCTCGTAAACCTCACGTAGAGGGAGCTCCGTGTACCTACCATTCAGGTAGACTGTGTGAGGCCAGTCCAGGCGGAGGCCCACCTTTTCAAAGAGAGCTTTATCCAGCTTTTTCCTCACTAATAGGTGAACATGATAGATAAGCGCAGGCTTCGCTCGGGTCCCGCGTTGCTCCTTCGCCTTAAGGAGCGGGAGTACGGAGTGCCAGTCGTGGAAGTGTATGATGTCGGGCTCCGCTAACCCCAGCCTTTCCTTCTCCGCAAGGAGGAGCGAGAAGGCAGTGGTGAAGTCTATAATTTTGCCCTCTAGTATGTCGTCCGCGTAGACGCGCGGGTCGTCCAAAAAGCCGCCGTGAACCTTAATGAAAGAAACGTTACCATGTGCTGTCTTCTCAAACACATAGATTTTCCCGTGGGCGTTCAGCTCTGCGGTCTCTGACGCTGGGTCGATGCTGGGCGAGTGGGCAGGCAGAACTATGACGGGGCTAACTCCTTTCCCCGCCAGGGATGCGCAGAGGTTTGTAGGAACCTCAGCTAGCCCTCCAACCTTGACGAAGGGCGTGGCCTCAAATGTGAGCATCCAGACGTTTAGAGCCAACGCAGAACCACCTGCGTCTCAAAGGACTCGCCAGGGTTTAATGCCACAGCGTGGTTGAACACTATGCCTAGACCTTGTATCTCGCTTTTCAGGCCTCTCTCAGTCCTGGACGTGCTCTCAATGGGTGCTATCCACACTTCAGCGTGCTTGGAGCTCTCGATGACTATCTCGGGCGCACCGTCCGATTGCACCCTTATAGTCCTGGACCAGGGGCTCTCGAACCTCTCGCCCATACTTCTCCTCGAAACATCGTCCACAGTGTACACAGGCACCTTGTCCTCAGCGTAGGAAAGCCGTGGCATTATCGACAGTTCTATCGATATTCTCGGATCGATGAACCTTTTCTCCAGGTTTCTCCAATAGTAGGAAACCCTTAGAGCGCGGCCCTCGTTATCCGCTTCGTACACCTTCGTAACGTGTATCCGTGCAGGCTGGCTTTTCACGCTCCAGTCCCGACCCACTGCGGAGAGGACGACCTTCCCCTCCCCAACGTACTCTACTATGTACCTTCTCAGTGCGAGGTCGCTCACGTCGACGAATGGAGTGTTGCTAATCCAGTCCGACAGCTTAGTATCCCGCCTCCAGATGTGCTCTCTGAACGAGACGCGGCGATACCAGTCGGGGTTCGCGCCCTGAACGCCTTGGAGATAGGGCTCCGCGTAGCGAGTCATGGTGTTTATCAGGTTGTGCTCCTTTCCGTCCGCCTTGATGTCTAGCTCGAAGAGCGTTCCGCCGTCGTCCGGCTTCAGGTACAGGTTAGAGTGCGGTGTTTCCAATATGAGCTCGTCTTTGCCGTCGTAATCTAAGTCCAGCTCCTTTACGCGGTACCACGAGCCAACGAAGTATGCTCCCCTCTCCTCAGCTATACGCTCGGCCCTGATCAAGTGCTCGAACACAGCCTGTCTGAGAGACGGGATGTAGGTGCCGCCGAAGAGCCCGTGCCAGTATGCGTCGTTGCACTGGGCCAAGTAGTAGCTCTCCCACGCCTCCTGGGGTGCTTTGAGCTTTGACAGCTTTTCCTTAACATACAGCATTTTCTTGTGCATGTTGTTGGACTCTCGGTACTTTCTGAGGAAGTTGGGAAAGTACCCTCCGCTCCACTCCATCATCTTGTCGTAGCTCCAAGGCCCCAAGTAGGCCAGCCCGGAGTACCCGTGCCTCTTCAGGTACATGGAGGGGGTGAGTGTCTGTATGGAGTTGTCTTGCATCAGGTATGTGAGGAATAATCTTAGCCAGGGTTCCGCCTGATCGCGGGGCCACCACTCCCCGAACTTCTCCGCGTCACTCCCCCAGAGCACGTACCTTGACCCACCGCTATCCTGAAAACTTCTTATGTAGTCGAGGACTTCCGCGTGGGGACGCCAAGGCAGGATGTACCTGATCTTCGTGTCTATGAAGAACACGCCGACCTTTTGACCCGCGTACTCCGTTAAAAGCGCTACATGCGTATCGTCCTTCCACAAGCCAGACCTGTAGCCGACTTCATCGTCGAGGATGACGTATTGGTAGCCGGCTTCCCTAATTGCTGGTGGAAGAGTGGGATCCCAAACCCGCTCAGCGAGCCATGCGCCCTGGGGCTCTACCCCCAGAGTCTCTATCACGAGCGCTTTTCCCCGCTTCAGCTGCTCTACTCTGTCCTCCCAGGGGAGTAAAGCGAGTATGCTTTCGGAGTATGTCCCTCCGAGAACTTCAAATCTGCTTGACTCCAGCGCTTTCCTCAACCTCTCGAGAAAGTCTGGGTAGAGTTTCCGCCAATGCATTAGAAGCGGGCCGCTAAAGTGCAGAGTCAGCGGCAGATCCCGAAAAGTTTCGAGGACCTCTAGGAGCATCTCATAGCTGTTGCTCTGAACTCTGTGCATAATGCTGTGCTTCTGCCCCACAGGCTGGTGGAAGTGCAGGACGAAGATGAACGACGACTTCACGCGCTTTATTAGGCTAGGTCTCAAAAAACGTTTTCGTAGTAATGCGCGCAGAAAAGCCCCGGCCGGGATTCGAACCCGGGACCTTCGGCTCCCCCGGAACACCTTAACCTTACGAGGCCGACGCTCCACCAGTCTGAGCTACCGGGGCTATTCACTATCATTCCCGGGGGCTCTTATCAGCTTTTCGCCTTCTTTGAGGTGCGAGACGAGGCTTTCCGTCGGTTGTCTACATGATCGACTACGGCGACTTCGCGTAACAGGTAGCAATCAAGTGCGGAGTGGAGTGCCCCGGCCGGGATTTGAACCCGGGATCTTTGGCTCGAGAGGCCAATTTGAGGCCGGCCGTTCACGCCGTATCCTCTCGGCCCTCGTGCAGGCTGACCGGGCTAGACGACCGGGGCTCAACCTGTGTTTGCATGATGGGTTTATTAACTTTTCCCAGGAAGGGTGCGAGCGAGCGCGCCCGGCCTCGCGGTGAGCATTTTTATAAGCTGGAGGGCTTATTCTTCGCGTCCATGCATGGCGACCTGGTGTTCAAGATATGGCTAAGCTCAGGATGCTCGCAGTCTCAGATGTCCACGGCAAGGAGGACATTGTGGACCAGTTCATAGAATGGGCGAGGAGAGATAATGTTTCCTACGACGTGATCGTCGCCGCTGGAGACATCGGGAACCCTCAAAGGCCTGGAAGCATGTGCAGAATACTCAGCAAGGTATCCAAGAGCTTACAGAAACCTGTATACTACGTTAAGGGTAACTGGGACGTTGAGCGGGAGTGCGGCGCGCAACAGGTGTTCGACCTTGACGCCACAGGCCCTGTTTACTTCGGCGATATAGCATTGGTGGGGCACGGGAGAAGGGTGGAGCCGTTCAAACTCGAGAGGCAGACGAGGGTTGTTGTGCTCGTGACGCATTACCCTCCTTTCAGCATTTTGGACCGCGGGAAGGTTATTGACAGTTACCACCACTCTCCCCATGCCGGTGTGGTGGAGATAAATTACCTCATCGACCACTACCGACCCCGCGTCCACATCTTCGGTCACAGCCATAGCTTCGGAGGCCTAGAGGTGGAGCACAACGGCACCGTCTACGTCAACGTGGCTAGGCTTGACAGGCTCCTTAAGACCGGTGAACCGATAGGCAACTACGCGTACATAGACGTCTCGGGCAACGGAGATGTAAGAGTCGAGTGGAGATTCATCAACGGTGTCTGGAAGAAGTGCAGCGGGTGCGGCCGAGTAGTCCACATTCCTGAGAAGTGGGCTCTTTGCAGAAAGTGTGCGCACAAAGCCGATTTGAAGTTCGCGAGGGTTAGCGGCGTGCCCTACAGGGCTCTTCTGTCTTTCAGGGACGCGTCAACAGGGGCTCTTGTTGAGAGGAGGGAGGTGAAGATTCCCTTTTACACACTCAAAGACAACCTTACCCTTGAAGACTTCCTGGACATTATCGTCACAAGGGTCTTTAAGGACGTGTTCTCATCAGGTGGGTCGAAGATCCTCGAGGTTCCTAAAGACAGGGTCATAGAGTTCTACGGCTCCAGGAGGAACGAGGCACTCACCCCATTTAGCGAGTACCTTTTCTCGTGCAACGACGCTGCGGGGAGTCATAGGCTATGCCTCATTATGAAAATCTTCTCTGTTGATAAGAAAGCCCACGTGTTCTGGGAGATAACCTCCGGTGAGGCGGATTCGATGAAGATAAGCGCAGAGTACGTGCTCTTCAAAGAAGGTGCTCTAAACTTGGATTCACAGCTCGTGAAAAAGTTGGTCAGCTCGGGTTTCAAAGCTATATCTTATACTCTCGAGGCGGTTTAGTTTGTCCTTTGTGGAGCGTGAGCTCTACCGTAAGCTCGTGCACCTGGCTTTGAGCTTCCTGCTTCTTTACCCGTTCTTCTTCCCGCTACCGAGCTTCCTAAATGTTTACATCTATTATTCCCTAGGGTTGCTGGCAGCGGCCCTCCTCAACAGCATCGTCGTGAAAAGGTTCAAGCTCAAGACCGAGCTGGAAGATTTTTCCAGGGAACTCCACAGGTTCATCGACAGCTTTGGTGAAAGAGTTCGAACGCCCTTCACGGTGCTCGAGGAGGCGATAGACGAGTTCCACAGCTTCATCGAGAAGCAACTATCCCTGCTTGAGAGAGATTACGAGAAGAGAGAGGGCTACGTCGGTCTGCTGTACGGTATGATAGGTGCTGTTGTGAGTCTCCTAATAGACCCTTGTCACACCTTCTACGGTGTTGTTGCCTTGGCAGCCGTTGACGCGGTGGCCTCGATCTCAAGCCTCCTTCTCTGGAGAAAAGGTAAAACTCTTGGAGGAGAGGTCATAGCCCTTCTCGTGTATCTTTCACTCCTGCTTTTATGCGGAGGCAGCGTTATGCAAGCAGTTGTGACTTCAGTCATTGTAACAGTAACCGAGTTCATCTCGCCGGAAGATAACTTAACTGTCCCTGTTGTAGCAACCGTCATCACTGCAGCGCTGAGCCTACCCTCAAGATGCCCCGTCTGACGGCTGGCCGCGCCTGGCTAAGCCACTCCCTCACCTTTCTGAGACCCTCTTCGAGGTGTTACGGGTTCCCCTGGGAGTGGTCGCCCCAGCGTACTTCAGCATGTGACGCCGCAGGCACACTCCCTACTAGCGCTGTGCTCGAGTAGGTTTGCCGAGAAGGAGCGGCTGAGAAGGGGAGGGATCAGAGAGAAGCGGAGCTGCTCCGCCTCAAGCTCTTAGGCTGAAAACAGTAAAGCCTTTCCCCTCTCCAGCTTACCTTACCCACACACCTGCTGCGATTATATAGCAAGCTCGAGTCCCAAACGCTTGTCCAGATACTCTCCCGTAACCTCTTCCTTCACTGGTTGGGAGTGAGGAGGCTGTGGGTCGAGCAGGGCAAGAAATGAGGGAAAACTAAGAAGGTAGCATTCTTAGTTACGGTTTAAGCGTAATCGCCACGTAGGCCAGTATGGAGAGAATGAATATGGCTACTATAAGGCCAGATATCACTCTCTTCAGCTTGTCCTTTCTCCTTGGCACCTCCACCACCTACTGCAAGAGTGGCCAGGATGAGGGCACAGCCGAGTATTATTAAGGTTTCTGGGGCTACCAAACTCTCAAGGCTAATCGAACTTGGTGCACGCGCTAACTCTTCGAGCTCGCGCTTCGAACCTACACCCATAAAGACGATACTTCCCTCCTTGACTACCAGAACTGTTGGAAAAGACGTAGCGTTGACCTGGCTCGCGAGCTGCACGTCGTCCCTGCCGATGTACCATGTGATATTGTTGTCGAGCATGTACCTCTTCAGGATTTCGGGTGTATCAGAGGGCGAGACCGTAAGGGAGATCACGACAGTGTCGTTTCTCTGCGACAGGCTTCTGAGGAGCGGTATCATGTACTTGCACCCCGTGCACTGCGTGTAGAAGAGCTCGACGACGAGCGTTTTCTCCCGGGATAGTGACGCGAGGTCGAGCTGCTGGCCGTTGTACTGCGTAATGGTGCCAAGGGATATGGTTTTTGATACGTTGCGGCTTAGTTGCACCTCGCTCCTGATACTCTCGATGATCTCCGCCAGGCTTGCCCTGTTTTCAGCTTTCACGGGAGAACAGTTTACCAGCAGGGCCTGATCGGTGGTATCGCGCCACTCGATGGTGGTAGTGTTCAAGCGGCAACTGTAGCCCTTAGGTGAGTCGATTAGTGATACAATGTAGCTTCCGGCCGCAAGCTTTACGCGGGTTACAGGCTCTCCCTTCGTCCTAACTTCGATGGCGTTATCTGCGGCGCCAACTCCTACGAGTTTCAGCGTAACGGATAAGTTTGCCTCCGAGATGACTGTCAGGTTGAAGAATTTCTTCTTCAATACTAACGTCAGGTTTCCACCCTGCTCTTTGAGCTCTAAGCGGATAGTCTGAGGAGTATAGAGAGGGGCTTCGGCCTTCACGGTATAGTTCCCCCTCAGCAGCTCCACGGAAAGGGTTCCTGAGGCCGGTGTTAGTAACTCGTAGGACTCTGGGCCTTCAATCGTGACCCTTGCTCCGGGTAACGGTTTCCCGTTGTCGCCTACGACGTTTACAGTCAAAGTATACCTTTTCGGTGGTTCCTTCACCATTCTCGTCTCCAGGAACATTGTCGGCTGGTTAACCGAGAGCGGGAAATTATTCTCCGAGAACCCTTTTCGAAGTATCTCCACAGAGTAGTTACCCGGGGGAACTTTAAGGCTTGCCCACCCTGAGGAGTTTGTGACCGCGCTATAGGTACCCGAGCTACCAACCAAGGTCACGCTTGCGCCGTCGAGAGGGTTCCCGTCCTGATCCAGGACCCTGAGGTGGATCGTGGAGTTGCGAAGCGGGTAGACGACCACAAGGAAGCTGTTCCCGTACTTAGCCGCAAAAATGCTACCCGATGCCTTTCCATCGACAGGGTCCCAGGAGACGCTGGGCCACGCAATGCGGTAGCTGGCGATAAGCGTAGGCGGGTTTTTGTAGTCAGTAGCGTAGACGAAAACACTGCTCACCGTGAAAACAGCTATAGTGTCCCGCGTGAAAACCCCTATACTGCGTTGAGTCGGGACCTTCAACACCTGAGAGCAGCTCAGAGATACATCACAGTAGTTCACAGAGCCGTCCTGGAATACGACCACGAACCTGCTCCCGATAGGGGTTATCTGCACTGCTTGCTGCGCCATCTTCTCTGAAACCACCCTCAGGTCAGGCAGTGTCAGGACGAGGGTTCTGTGCTGGCCGTTTTCAGACTTCACCTGTTGCGCCAGCACGTAGCCCTCGCCCACGGCCTTGATAGTCAAACCCGTCTGAAGCGAAGCCACTTTCACAACCCCGTTAGGCGAAACACTGTAGACTTCGACTTTGTTGTCTGTGAGCTGGCATAGCTCGCAGAGAGTATCGATAGTCTCGGTCACCAGGTAGTTCCCGTAGAAGTCTAAGGAGAAAACCTTGCACAGGACGTCGTTGGAGTTGACGTCTCTTTCGAATACCCTCGACCTTTTGATGAGGTCTACGAGCACAAGCCTTTCTAGCCTAGCGCCCTTGTAGGTGTACATTACGTCTAGTGCTAGAAATCGGCCGTCCCCGCTTAAGGCCGCTCGGAGGACATATGACTCGTCGCTTCTCGAAATGGCGCTCATAGAGGAAAGTACGTTCAGCGTGGAGGGGTCCAAAATGGCTATGAGGCCCGATGAGTCCACGACCACCAGAGAGGAGCCGCTGTAGAACATCCCAACGCTATCCAGCCCTGTAGGCTTGATCACCCCTGAGGTGACCCGCCCCGTGCTGTAGTCGATCAGCGCCACTGTGCCGTTTGAGAACGCGACGTAGACGCTCTCTCCCACCGGCAGAAAGGACTCTATCACCGACCTGAACGTTCTTACCTCGTAATTGTACACGGGGGCTGAGGTTGCGGGACGAAGAGCGAGAAAAAACAGTAGCAGTGTGGGTATAAGCAGGAGCCTTCTCATCGCTACTCAGTCTCCTTCAAAAGTATCCTGACAGGTATTCCGTTGAGTGTCTGAACTAGTATGGAGATCCCGGTCAGCTCTTCACCAGATGACAGGGAGCTCCCAAGCTTGTGAAGCACGTCCCTAATGCGCGCGAGAGCTTCCAGCGACTCCCTCTGCGACTCTATAGTCTCCTCGAGCACGTTTAGCTCGTCAACGGCCCTCGCGTTGACGACAACCTTTAATCCCATGTAGTCGATCTCGTTGAGCGAGGACAGCTTCTCTCCCAGGAGGTCCTCCAGCACTCTCTCGAGGGCTTTCATGCGCTCCGCCCTGACGCGCACCACTTCGTACCTTTGCTCAAGTTGCTGAAGCATGTCCTGTATGCTCGCTATCTGGGCTTCGACGTATTTTAGTAAATCATCAAAGCTGTTGAACTGGTATATGTTGTACGACACATCCACCACTTTCTAGCCCCACTTAGCGTTTAAAAAAACTAACGTATACGTACCCGTGATCACCTACCAAAGCTCCTCCTTTTCTGCCCCCACTGGCCCCCTTAAAGTCGTCGTCATCTCTGGTCGGCCTCGGGGTCGCCCCACGGAGGCGCCGCATCGCCCGTTGCGGGCCTGCCCCTCTAGGGGGGCTTCCGGGAGGAGCACCCGGCGGCCGCGGCGCCCATTGCGGGCAGCGGCGGCCAACCGCGAGCCGGGGCCTAGTGTTGCTGGGCGCCTAGGCGGTAGTGCCTCGCTGGCTTTTCAGCGAGCTCCTTGACCTCGGCTTCGTCGAGGAACAGCTTTAATGCATGAAACGCTGGAACACTTTCCCACAACCCACCTCTCCAAGCCCTCGGGACAAGGGAAAGCATAGGCCGAACATGGGAAGAATCCAGGGAAAACTAAGAAGCAAGATTGTTACCTACCAAACCTGCGTTGCCTCGACTGGTACACCCTTATGGCGCGAAGAAGGTCGATCTTCCTGAATTCCGGCCACAGGACATCTAGGAAAACCAGCTCCGAGTAAGCTATCTGCCAAAGCAGGAAGTTGCTTATCCTCTCCTCCCCACTCGTCCTGACCACTAAGTCTGGGTCAGGGTAAGGCAGGTCACCCGTGTAGAGGTACCTTTGGAAGACCTCCTCGTTTATGTCCTCCACCGACAACCTGCCTGCCTGCACGTCCATGACGAGCCTTCTCACAGCATCGATGATCTCCCTCCTCCCACCGTACGCTACCGCAATGTTTAAGAACCTCTCTGAGAACCTCGCTGTGCATTTTTCCAGCTCCTCAATCTTAGATATGAGACTCGGGGACAGGGAGGCCCTGTCACCGATGAACTTCACGCGGACGCGGCGCTTCTCAACCTCCCCGGAGGCCTTCAGCTCCTCGATTTTCTCCTCCAGCAACCTGAGTATCTCCTCAACCTCCTCCCTGCTCCGCCTCATCAGGTTCTCCGTCGATAGCACGTAGAGCGTTACCGTCTTCACCCCTAAGTCGTAGCACCACTTGAGAACCTCCTCAGCTTTCTCGGCGCCGTGGCGGTGCCCCAGCCAAGGTGGAAGCCCTCTCGATCTAGCCCACCTTCTGTTGCCATCAAGGATGAATGCAACGTGCCTTGGGATGTCGCCGCTTTTCACTTCTTTCTCGAGCAGGTACTCGTACAATCTGTAGACGCCAAGCACCTCTGCGAGCGCTCGCCACATCAAGTGTATCAATAAATTTATGAGCGAAGGCAAGATATTAACCATTTGTGCAGAAGATTCTCGCCAGAAGTGTAAGTGACACTGAAGATGTTGTTGAGGCTGTGGCTAGGGTGATTGACCACACAAATCTAAGGCCCGAGGCTACTCTCCCAGATTTAGAAAGGACGTGCCTGGAGGCAGTTCAGTACGGCTTTTACGCTTGCTGCGTTCCACCTTTTTTCGTCAGTAGGGCTAGACGCGTGGTGGGTGAGAGTGTAAAGGTAGCAACGGTGGTTTCCTTCCCACATGGGAACTCGCCTGCCGAAGTCAAAGAGAGGGAGGCTAGGAGGGCCTTCGAAAGCGGTGCTGACGAGGTTGATGCCGTTATTAACATCTCCATGCTGAGGAGTGGTATGGTGGCAGAGGCCGTGGAAGAGGCTAAACGCCTCCTGGAAGTAGCCAAAGAGTATGGTGGGGTTCTCAAGGTGATCATTGAGACGGGGTTCCTCGACGGCAAAACGATACACGACGTCTCTAGGGAGCTTGCTAGAGCAGGTGTGCACTTTGTTAAGACGTCTACAGGTTTCGGACCACGAGGTGCTACACCCGAGGATATCCTGATTATTAGGAAAGCCGTCTCTGGGACATCGACGCGTATAAAAGCTGCGGGGGGTATTAGGACTGGTTTGCAGGCTTTGTACTTCTACCTCCTGGGGGCAGACCGAATAGGAACAAGCAGCAGCATACAGATAATCGAGGATCTCCGGAGAATTTCGTCAAACAACGTATAGAAGAACAACAAGCGTAAAAATTATTATACCACCCCATCTTCTACACCTCTGACGCAGAATGAAAGGACTGGCGTCAATCTACGGCTACGGGGCGTACATCCCCATTTACAGGATTGAGACGAAGGAAATTGCGAGGGTGCACACCAAGGGTGGGGAGAAGGCCCCAGTGAAGACTAAAAGCCTCCCAGGACCCGACGAGGACTCATTGACCATCGCGTACGAGGCCGCGAAAAACGCTTTGAAGAGGGCAGGCATCGACCCCTCCCTCATCGAGGCACTCTACATCGGATCTGAAAGCCCGCCCTACGCCGTTAAACCGTCGGCTACGGTGATAGCCGAAGCCCTTGGGTTCTCGAGGAAGCTCTACGGCATAGACATGGAGTTCGCCTGCAAGGCGGGAACCACAGCTGTGATCAGCGTAGCAGCCCTGGTTTCAGCTGGAGTGATAAAGTACGGCGTGGGCATTGGCACCGACACAGCCCAAGGTAGACCCGGGGACGAGCTCGAGTACACGGCGGCCGCCGGGGCAGCCGCCTACGTCCTAGGTCCTCTCTCGAGGGATTCAGTAGCGACGATCGAGCATGTTTACAGCTACGTGACCGATACGCCGGACTTCTGGCGTCGGGAGGGTGAGAAGTTTCCAATGCACACCTTCCGGTTCACCGGTGACCCGGCGTACTTCCACCACATAGAGAGCGCTGCAAGAGGCTTAATGGAGGAGACGGGGTTAAAGCCCAGCGACTTCAACTACGTTGTGTTCCACCAGCCCAACGTGAAGTTCCCGCAGAGGATGGCGCAGATGCTGGGGTTCACGGAGGAACAGCTGCGACTGGGCCTGCTCTCAGGGGAGATAGGCAACACTTACGCTGCCGCGTCGCTGATCGGCCTAGCAAACGTTTTGGATCACGCTAAACCAGGCGAGAGGATACTCGTAGTTTCCTTCGGTAGCGGTGCAGGTTCCGACGCCCTTAGTATAGTCGTGGAGGAGGGTATTGAGGCTAGAAGGAAACTGGCGCCCAAAGTTTCCCACTACCTTTCAAGGAAAAAGCTCGTAGATTACGCCTACTACCTGAAGTACAGGAGGTACATCCACGGGGTGACCTAAATGGGCAACAGAGTGTTTATTGTTGGCGTCGGCGCCACAAAAATAGACGAACACTGGGACCTCTCACTCCGCGACTTAATGACCGAAGCCTCTAGGAAGGCTATACAGGACGCCGGCCTCTCAAAACGCGACGTTGAGGCGGTGTTCGTGGGCAACATGTCATCCGGCTACCTTCAAGGGCAGGAGCACCTTGGCTCCCTGCTCGCAACGTGGCTTGGAATACCGGGTGTTGCTGCGCATAAAGTCGAGGCAGCCTGCGCCAGCGGCGGGGCGGCCGTTCATAGCGCCTACTTAGCGGTAAAGTCCGGTGTCTACGACTGTGTGCTGGCGGTTGGAGCGGAGAAGCTCACAGATGCCACGACTAGTGACGCTACGAGCGCGCTGATGATGGCTGAAGACCAGGAGTACGTGGCTTTCGCGGGTTTCTCGTTCGTAGCCCTTAACGCCCTCGTTTACAGAACGTACATGAAGAAGTTCGGCGTTAAGCAGGAGGATATCGCTCTTTTCGCAGTCCACGACCACAAGTACGCAGCGAATAATCCTCTAGCCCAGTTCCCCAAGCCTGTGACCCTCGATGAGGTGCTGAGATCGCCCCCCGTCGCAGACCCGATAAGGCTCTTGGAGAGCGCTCCTCTCGGGGACGGGAGCGCGGCGCTAGTTCTATGCTCCGAGGAAAAGGCCAAAAGGATCGGAAAAGACATACTTATCGAGCTCGCGGGGAGCGGGTTAGCCACAGACATACTTAGTCTTCACGACAGACCCGACCTCACAACACTGGCAGCAACGGTAAAGGCCAAGAGCTCCGCTTTTAAGCAAGCCGGCATTGAATCCAAGGATGTGGACTTGCTCGAGGTCCACGATGCCTTCACAGTGCTAGGCGTGATACACTTGGAGGATCTTGGATTCGCCCGTAAAGGCGAGGGGTGGAAACTCCTCAAGGAAGGTCAACTCGAGAGAGATGGCGACCTCCCCACGAACACTATGGGAGGCTTAAAGGCTAGAGGTCACCCGGTCGGCGCGACTGGGGTTTACCAGGTATACGACCTAGTCACCCAGCTAAGGGGGGAGGCCGGAGCTAACCAGGTCCCCGACGCGGAGATCGGCTTAGCCCAAAACGTCGGGGGTGTTGGGGGGACGGTCGTGGTTAACATCGTGAGAAGGGTGAGGTAGAGTGGCGTACATGAGGAGTGTTCCAAGGGTTTGGCGTGAAAGGGTAACGAAGTACAGGTTGATAGGGGGTGCTTGCAAGGACTGCGGGAAGACCTTCTACCCGTACAGGCGAAGCTGCCCTGTCTGTGGCTCTGATAACGTAGAGCCGAGGAAGTTGCCGGAGACCGGGGTCGTCGAGACATTCAGTATTGTGAGGTCGCCGCCCACGGAGTTCGTGGGCCAAGCGCCCTACGTCGTTGCTTTAGTGAGGCTAGACGATGGAACACTCGTCCCCGCGCAGATAACTGACGTTGAACCGGATGAAGTACACGAGGGGATGAGGGTAGAGGCCGTCCTCAGGAGGTACAGAGAGCAGGGAGAGAAAGGGATAATAGAGTATGGCATTAAGTTCAGACCTGTGATCAGTAACGAGTGAGGAAAAAACTGCTCGCGAGAAATTAGTGGAGATTTTTCTCAGTAACCCTGGTGTTGAGTTCACTCTCCACGATCTTCTCCAAATGCTCTCCCTCAGGAGCTCCGACGCGAAAAGGCTACTGGACGACATAAACCATGCGGCTAAGACTATCAGAAGAGCGACGAATAACAGCGCCTTCATCGCCATGAAACCCCCGGTTTGCCGCGACTGCGGGTATGTTTTCACAAGCCTAGAAAGCGCGCGCAAGCCCAGCAGGTGTCCCCGTTGCAAAGGCGAGCGGATATCAGAGCCAATCTTCATCCTGGTCAAGCGAAAGTAAGCCGTGTATCAGTCATTATTCTCCTCTGCGAGGACCCCCGCAATGGCCGTCAAAATAGACGGCGCGGCTACGTCGGTCGCTAAGGTGACCCCCGGCAGGACGTCTATCACTAAGTCCGAGAAGCGGAGCACGCCGGTCGGGAGCCCTTCACGCGATCCGATCAGTACTAGGACCTTGTCGTTATCCTCGAAAATTCTCCGCACATCTCGCTTGACCTCGCCGACGTACCTGCCTTTGGTAGACGTGGCAATTATGGGAATATTCCGCTCGCGGTAATCCCTTACTAGCTGGTAAAGGTCGAATAGGTTCACCGGCACCCTATGGACTTTCCTACTGTAGCTGCGCGTCTGGATGCTGTAACGAGAATCTATGCCTTCAAGCACACCTCTGATGAAGCTAGCCAGCGGCCGGGCATCGACAGGAGTATATGGTGTGATGACGAGTTCCTTTACCTCGAAGGACTGGACAGCCCTACCTATGCGGACTCCTACCTTGTAGGAGGCTTCGATGTCAGCGAGGTACGGGACCTGACCTATCACTATTTTTCTAAGGTGCACTAGAACGTTCGGTTTCCGATCGTAGCTTTTTCTGAAGACTACAGACCCCGGGGTAACGGAGACATAGGCGGTATCGCCCAGTACTTCAACCCAGAAGATCTTGTCAGGGTTTTCGAGATCGACTGGGTTGCCTCTCACGCTCTGCACGCACGCCCCCGCTTTGACGTTCACATCTATAGAAGTGAAGTTATGATGCCCTCTGCGTTCGGTGCGAACCGCGAAGGACTCTGACTCACCCAGCACCTGTGGAGCAATGCTCCTCACAGCCTCGCATATCTCTTCCAAGTCTGCCTTTACAGCCCGGTAAATCGGGAGAACTCTTTCGGCCTCTACTATTCGCGACGAGAGCTCTTTCGCCAACAGGTCCACATCGAATCCCTGGCAGTACACGAGGACAAGCCCTTGAAAACCTCCGGGCAGAGGCTCAGCCTCGACGCCGAGCTCCTCCTTTATCCGGCTTGCGGCTACTCTCTCGAGGCCTAGGTGGGTCGTTACGACCAGGCAAGGCCTAAGTTCCACGACCACGCACCCTCTGATGACGTGCGGGCTTTTAAACTGTCCTTGTGATTGTTGAGAAAAAGAAGCCGTCTGTCCGGTGGAGGTGGGGGTAAAGCCTGTAGCACCCCTCGCAGGGCTTGATCAGCCTGCTCTCGAGGCTCGGAGGGAGCATGGGCTTCAAGGGCTTGAAGGCTTTCTCCAGTTTTGCCAAAACCCTTTCACCCTCCTCTGGGAAGATCGAGCATGTAGAGAAAAGTATTGGGGCGTGAGGTTTAGATAACCTCAGAGCATTCCTAAGCAAGAGGACCTGAGTCTGACTCATTTTCTCCAGATCGCTCCGGCTCAGATCCCAGAGAGCGAGCCGCAGACCCGGGTCCCGCGGGATTGCACCGCTGTTAGTACACGGGGCGTCTACAACGACGCCGTCGAAACGCTTCATCGACTGGAAAAACCTCCCGTCAGAGCACACGAGGTCGTACACGCAACGAGACGAGTCCATGAAGCTCCTGCATAATGGCAATCTCTTCTGAGATACATCTACGGCTATGATCTCAGCCTCTGTCGCCTTGTTGCAGACAATAGAGGACTTAAGGCAGGGAGCTGCAGCTAAGTCGGCAATGAGGCCGCGAGGGTTGAGCGATAGAAACGCTTCCACGGCGATTACACTAGCCTTATCCTGGTAGACCGCGCCCTTTGGGAGCTGCGGTAAGGGATCATCCGTATTTAACTCTACCGACAGCAGTGATGGAGTATCCTCGTCTATCTTCACAGAAAAACTGCGCCTCGACAAATACTCCTTGACACAGTCAATCAAGCCGGGTTCAGTCACCCTTACCCACACGTGCCTTCGCTTTAACGACCTCAAGACATCCCTCGAAGCCTTTTCTCCGAACATCGCTAGGGCAGTCTCAGCTACCAACGGGGGTATACTTTCTTCGTAGGCTAAGCGTTGAGCGGCGGGTAACTCCTTGATTTCAAGCATAGCCTTCTCGATGGCGCGCTCAGACAGTAATGGCATAAGACTGTCGCTGAGCAAACCACCCCTTACAGCTTTTAGCTTGAGGCGAGTCTCCCAATTCTCCCGTACGAGGTAGAAAGCTACTAGGAAGGCCATTCTCCTGCGCAGAGGCAGAGACTCTTTACCGTGCTTCCTCAGAGTATATATTGCAGGCCCAATGCTTTCAAGCGTGCCTTTGGAAAGTAAGTAGACCGCTTTTCGCTCACCTGGCTTCAAGCTGAACTCCCCAAGAGCCTCTTGGAAAGCCGAGTCCAGCGACAGCGAGTGTCTCGATATAAGCTCTAGGACTCTAACGCTAGCCCTAAACACTACTGGCGTAAGGTTTTCGAGTACAATCTCCATGTGAGGCAATGGTACGTCTTAGCTTTTCTTCGTTTCGTCCCTGTGTTCGCCTCGGTCTTTTCCTTCTTATCCTAAGGCTTGAGTGAAAGTTAGAGGGGGGAGGCTGTTCGATCCCGGATAGGGTTCCCGACGCGACCCCAGGGGGCTTGCAGGGTGAGTGCACCGTGCTTGATCAGGAGCAAGACAACGAGGGCACTTAGCGTGGTGGTCGCCTTTACTGGGCGAAACGCGAAGAGCTTTCAAGGGAGCTTTTTGGACAGAGGGGCAGATGTGTCAGGCGAGGACGTTGCGCGAGACGCAGTCATTAGAAGAATCTTTGAATTATGAAGGCGATATTGTAGCTTACATACGTTGCTGTGAACACAGCTATGAACGCTCTCTCCGTCGGCAAACGCTTGTACACCTTTAGTGTAGCTGTAAGCAACCCGATGACGAGGATCTGAGCTAGGCGGAAAAGTACGTTGACGTACAGGATGTCTAGTGGCAGCAGGGCTGGGATGCTCAAGGGGAGCGTGGCGGCGAGAACCGTGGCGATGTACTCGATGCTAATTCTCTTCTCGCCTCCCATAAGCCTAGATGGAGCTTCAAGTGCTGTCAAGAGAACTAGGAGGCCTGCTAGCGCGGGGAGCAACCTGTAGACGCCCGTGAGAGGCAGGAAGAGCTGGTCGAGCCCAAAACACACGTATACACCGTAAATTGAGGATACCCCCGTCAGTACCGAGTAAGCCGCAAGCATGAGAAGCGACAGCTGGGCATCAGAGTACAGAAACGATACCAGGCTCTCCGGGACCAGCACTGGGAGGATGTACTTTTCTACCCATGCAGCGACGCCCTTTTTTTCCGAGATCAAAGTCCTTATGCGGGACTCGTTCTCCAGCATAAAACGATAGAGCCTAAAGCCCTTCTCCGTCAACACGTACTTACGCTTCTCGTTTTTAGTTATAAACCCCTCAAGCTTGTCAAGGTTATAGTAGAGGTTGCCGGTACTGGTTCCGACAGCTGACTTCAGCTCACTGAAAGAGGCCTCGCCTCTCTCACCCAGCGTCCTCAGTATAGCCCTCATGTAGGGGTTACCCATTATCGCGTAAACCTGCTCGAGGTCTGAATCGCGCTGAGGCTCCTGCATAGTGCGTGTCTAGCAACATGTTTTGTGGTAAATATAGCTTTAGGGCAACGCTTCGAGCCATGTCTCAGACCGGTAAGCGCGCACTATATTAGGCTCCTGAACTTACTCTTTCTTGCAGAATGCTGAGAATAATACCCGTGGCAGGACTAGCCGTCTTGAGCGAGGCCGATTTCGAAGAGCTTGACAGGAGGCTTTCGCTGATGGAGGGTACGGGAGCGTGGATACAAATCGTGACCACGTGGAACACACTTGTAGCTGAGAGCGTGGGCGAGGTGGTCGACGCATTTTACGACCGCAATCTCTATCTCGCGTCCCTAAGGTTCGGTTACGTCGCAGGTATCGATGTTGAAGACTTCGAGAAAATCTGCATGATAGCGGACGAGTCGGCGGGTAGGACTATAATTATCTTGAGACCCGGCGAGATCTCAAGTGAGGAGCTTGAGCAGATGTACGACGTAGCCGCGACATACAAGGTTAAGGTTCTCCTGGAGCCAGGGAATCCCTCTGAGCTCAGGAGAGTGAGCAGAGCTATCGGCTCCTTCGCCGGGGGAGTTATTGGCCTTTCAATGACCGAGGAAGACTACCCGTCGACAAATTCTTTCGCGGAGGCTCTGAGGAGCAACCTGCAGATAACTAGGAATCTTAACATCTCGAATTACGAGGAGGGCCGACCAGCGTCCATCCTCATCCCTTCGCAGTACAACAACCCAAAGCTGCTTCGATTTCTCGTCAAGCAGAGATTTGAGGGCTTCCTGACCCTCTTCTACGGGAGGGGGAGCGTCGACGACGCCTGGCTCATCCGGCAAATCCTAAGCCTAAAGGAGCAGCTCGCATTGCTCGAGGAGAGGGAGGATTAAAGAACCACTTCCAATACGAGCGCGCCGTGGTACCCACAGTTTTCGCACACGTAAAGCGGCGGAGTGAGGCCGACTACCCCGATTTCAACTATCCTAGTGCTCCCGCACACCGGGCATACTTTCACCGTGGGCTCTCTGCCTCTCTCCGCTTTGATTGCGAGAGGACTACCCTCGACAGCTATCCTCTCTTCAGGAACACCATTAGCAACCAAGAACTCTATGGCTTCGTCTTTGCTCGAGTACGGAAGACTGGAGAAGCACACTTCCCCTGCGCTCTCAACGCGAAGATTTAACTTCTCCTCGACCCATCGCCATGCCGAGCAGTCAAACTCGACGCACAGTACCTCCCCGCACCTAACTACGTTGTAGAACGTTTCAGAGTGGTGCATTGAGTCACTCCTCGCGGGCACACAAATTTATGCTTTTCACTATAACCTGAGGAGGGGTCGTATGGACGAGTGGGGGCTCAGAGCCTTGTTTTTAGCCGTAGCCGCACTAACGCTAGTCTCCCTCATCGTGCTCGGGTACTTTCAAGAGATCAGCCCCTCTGAGTCAAAACAGCTCTACGAGTCAACAGAACGGTACTTCGAGAGCTTACTGGTCCCAGGAGATTTCGAAGCTACGGCGACGAACGTGCTGGTAGATTTCGCGCCACTGGTTCTGTCGTGTAACATCCCCGTCATTGGGCCGATTGTGGCAGGAGCCACAGCCTACTATGCCGGCTACACCCTTAAAGCTCAGCATGTGGCCACCGGTCAAGGTGATTTCACCGTTATCGCAACCGATGTCGTCAACCTTCTCCAGATCATGGCTATTACTGTCGCCTGCGCAGAGGGATTATTCCTTACATACAAGGTCGTAAGGCGGGAAAAAGCAGAGGTCCTCGGTACACTAGCGGTTATCACAGTCGAGCTGGGGTTGATCGTCCTCTCAGTCGTAATCGAGGCCCTGCAAGCACTCGCTTAGCGGACCCTCCTGCCATTCTCGATTAGCGCTTTCGGCATCCGCTTCCTTGAGATTTTCTAGGTTTGGTGAACTTCACAGAGGAGCGGCCCAACCCGAGGAACCCCCGCTGGCTTAGCGGGAAAAATATCGTAATTAGACCTCGTTATTGCTCAATTTTAAAATATTAACGCAGTGTGATAGATAACGGGTGAACGCATGCTGGAAGGCTTTGGCATAAAAACGCTCGACGACGTGGATGTAAAAGGTAAAGTTGTAGGCGTAAGGGTTGACTTCAACTCACCTGTAGACGCTAAAACTGGAAAACTTCTGGACTACACCAGGATTATCGCCCACGCTGAAACGACGCTCCGGGAGCTCGCGAGCAAGGGAGCGCGAGTGGTTGTCCTTTCCCATCAGGGTCGCAAAGGTGACCCGGATTTCACGAGCCTGCGCGAGCACGCCGAGGTACTTAACAGGTATCTGGAGGGGAGAGTGAAGTTCGTAGACGATATATTCGGCGAGAGAGCAGTCCAAGCGATAAAGAGCCTTCGAGAGGGCGAGGTTTTGGTCCTGGAGAACGTTAGGTACTGGGATGGTGAGACTAAGACTGCTAGCCCCGAGGAGCACGCCAAATCGGAGCTTGTGTCTAGGCTCGGCCCTCTCATCGACGTCTACGTTGTAGACGCATTCTCTGCCGCTCACCGCCCTCACGCTTCACTCGTCGGCTTCGCCCCGGTCGTGAGGCACTTCGTCGCTGGCAGGGTCATGGAGAAAGAGCTTAGGGCGCTTTACAGGGTCCGCAACAACCCTGAGAGGCCGTGCATCTACGTGATCGGTGGTGCTAAGGCCGAGGACACTGCCGACATAATCAGGAGCGTGCTAGGCGGCAACATCGCAGACAGGGTACTTACAGGGGGGCTTGCGGCGAACCTGCTTTTGCACAGCGCCGGCTTCAACATAGGAGAGAAGAACTTGAAGGTTCTGGAGGAAAAGGGGTTCCTGAGCCTGGAGAAAGAGCTCAAAGACCTTCTATCGGCGTACAAGGACAGGATCGTCCTGCCTGTCGACTTAGCCGTAGAAAAAGACGGCAGAAGGGTCGAAGTCGAGGTTTCGAAACTACCCACTGATGGCTTGATTAAGGACATCGGGTCCCAGACTGCTAAACTCTACTCAGAGCTCATCAAGGGCTCGAAGACTGTCGTGATGAACGGACCCATGGGTGTTTTCGAGGACGAGAGGTTCGCCCAGGGAACTAGGGCGGTGTTTGAGGCTATGGCATCCTCCGGCGCTTTCACGCTAATCGGCGGAGGCCACACGCTAGCAGCTGCCTCGAAGCTCGGCTACATTGACAAGGTGTCCCACGCCAGCACCGGGGGAGGAGCTCTAATAGAGTACCTCATAAAGGGCACCCTTCCCGTTGTCGAAGTGCTGAAGAGATACTCGAGGTAGCGGAAACATATAATATGCTCTTTTTCCACTAAAGCCACGGTATGAAAACAGTCTGGTCTATTTCTCTCACCGAGGAAGTCCCTCAGGGGAGCATAGCCGTAGTGGGGCTACCCGACGTGGGGCTTGTGGGACCAATAGCGACGTCACACCTTGTGAGGCAATGGGATCTCAGGAGCATCGGCTACATCGACTCGCCCAGCATGCCTCCTGTGATACTCTTCCATGAGGCTTCCCCCCTACTGCCGCTTCGGATTTACGGTGGGTACAAGGGCAACGACTTCATACTGGTGGTGCACTCGGATGTCGCTATTCCTCCGCAGTCAATACATGGGCTCGCTGCATTCTTAACATCTAAGCTACTTGAGAGGGGGGTTAGAAGGCTCTTCCTGCTCGGCGGTATAGCGGTGCAGGACAGGCTGAACATCGAGGTTCCACGCACCTACGCGGCTTCCATAGAGCCTGAGATGCTGGACTACGCTAAGAGGATGGGCATCGAGCCTTTAAGGGAGGGCTTCATCGGGGGCGTCTACGCGCAGATTCTGAAAGAGGGTTACAAGAAAAAACTGGGAGCTCTAGCTCTGCTCTCCGAGTGCTTTCTGAACTACCCAGATCCGGGTGCTTCTGCCTCCACCCTGCAAGCGCTTTCCAAGCTCATTGGAAAAGACGTCGACGTCAAACAGCTCATCGAGCAAGAGGAGGAGATCAGGCTTAAACTCCGCGAGCTAATGAAGAGAACTATGGAGACTATGAAAGGTGCAGGTAAGGAATACGAGTACACTATACCTGCTCTGTACGTTTAGGTGAACGGCATGGAGTCCTGGGTAAGGAAACAACTCGAGGAGATCATGAAGGAGTTCCAGAGAATCAGAGAAGAAGTCGCCAGGTTCGAGGAAGAACTCTTTCAACCCTTCGCCGCTCAGGAGGAGAAAACGGTCGTCCCCCTCTACGAGGTCAGGCGATCATCCGACAAGATAAAAATCTGCGCTGACCTCGCAGGTGTTAAAGATAAGGAGAGCATAGACGTAAGGGTAGAAGGGAATGTTTTGAGGATCGAGGCCGTCTTCTCTAAACCCTTTGCCTTAGAGGAGTTCGCGTTTCTAAGAAGGGGGATTTCGAGGTACAAGCTCGAGATACCCCTCCCGGACAATGCCGACGTTAACAACATCAAGGCCACCTTCAAGAGAGGCATACTTGAGGTCGAGGTTCCTCTACGGGTAGAGAGGTTTAAGGTTAAAGTCGAGTGAAAAACTACTTAATCGACCTCAGCTTGTTTATCAGCTCATTTAAGTCCTCCACACGGGTCACAGCAAGGGGGATATTTTCCCTCTTCGCTATCTCCAGACCCAGCTCATCGACCTTCTTAACTCCGTGCAGGACCACTAGTGCTGGGCGCAGGCCGCCCATTCCGGCCTGCATAGACTTAACAGCGACCATTGGGCTCCTGCCGTAAGACACTCTGGTGAATATCGCGGCTCTTTGGGTTGTAGCACCGTACAGCTTTACGTAGTCGTACGATGGGACGTCTAGAACAAGCTTAATGCTGTCAACGAGGGTGTAGCCGAGCAACGGGGTCGAGACGAAGGCTGAGCCTACTATCAGGTCTGCCTCTATGGCCTCGCAGAAGCGAGCGATCGATATGGGGATGCTGAACTCGCGCATGTCTATCACCGCTTCCCTCAGGAGGTCGGAGCCTAGCAGTATGCGCCTGAGCCCTGAGAGAATTATGCCCCCTCTTTCAATGTCCTTAAGGATCAGGCTCTTCACGAACCTTGCAACGAACTTGGCTCCAGGAGACTTCCTCCTACCGCTTTCGTAGTCGCTTAGGACAGAGGCGGAGACGCCCATCTGGGCTGCGACTTCAACCTGCGTTAGGCTGAACTTCTCGCGCCACTTCCTCATTTCTCCTCCAGGGTTCTCGGACATAATAATTTCTCCAGCGATTTTCGCAGCGACCTCCCGGAGGGAGGGGTCGCTGAACCAGTCGTTAGCGCTTTTGCTTCGACTCATCGTGGATGGAGTTTGTACATCTGTTATAAATGCTTTAGCGATTTGTCGAATGCTCGACGGGCAGTTTTATTAGGTGTTCGAGTAATGTAATATCGGCTGTGAAGAAGCTCGGAAGGCCCGAATGATGGGGAGCTCGTGCAGGGCGGAGCCACTATGGAAAGCAAATAATTATTGGATGTGCTTAAACCTTCTTTATATCCCTATTCTGCAAAAATAATACTTGGGGACTAGACCATGACTTACCGCGTTGGAATAAACGGTTTTGGAAGGATAGGTAGAAACTTTCTGAAAGCAGCCCTGCAGAACGAGAAGTTCTTGAAGACCTTCGACGTAGTAGCCGTGAACGATCTAGCCGATGCAAAGACCCTCGCCCACCTCTTCAAGTACGACAGCGTGTTCGGCAGGTACAAGGGAAGGGTGGAGGTTCAGGGAAATAAGCTTGTCATCGAGAACTACGAGATAGAGGTTCTCAGCGTAAAAGACCCGTCTCAGCTACCCTGGTCTAAGATGGAGGTCGATGTCGCACTCGAATCTACCGGCCTATTTACAGACAGGGAGAACGCTTCCAAGCACCTGACAGCCGGAGCTAAGAAGGTCGTGATCTCTGCGCCTGCCAAGAACCCTGACATCACTATTGTTATGGGAGTGAACCACAAACTGTACGACCCGGGAAAGCACCACATAATATCCAACGCCTCGTGCACGACGAACGCCTTCGCGCCCGTGGTTAAGGTTCTGCACGAGAACTTCGGAGTAGTTGAGGGGATGATGACGACTGTCCACGCCTACACAAACGACCAGAGAATACTTGACCTCGTGCACAAGGATCTCAGGAGGGCAAGAGCCGCCGCGCAGAACATAATTCCCACGTCCACAGGAGCGGCCCAGGCTATCATGGAGGTGTACCCCGAGCTCAAAGGGAAGCTCAGCGCCATCGCGATACGCGTTCCAGTGCCCGACGGATCGCTGGTCGACTTCACAGCCCTGCTGAAGAGGCCAGTCACGAAGGAGGAGATGGACAGCGCGTTCAAAAGAGCGGCGGAGGGGGAGCTTAAAGGTATACTGCAGTACGTGGACGAGCCGATCGTCAGCAGCGACATCATCGGAAACCCGCACTCGTCCATTTACGATGCTCTAGCAAGCGACGTCCTTGGGAAGAACGGTGACATGGTTAAAGTGTTCGCGTGGTACGACAACGAGTGGGGCTACTCCTGCAGGCTAGTGGACTTAATGGTTTACCTCGCAGAGAGAGGGCTCTAGCAATCAAACATCAAAGCTGTAAATCGATTCTTTTTTACTGAAGATAACTTTACCTCCGCATTTTATCTCGATTATCCGGTGAAACGGGATAAATTTAGCTACTCCCCCAATCACCACCAGTAAGCCGTCCCGCGTGACACCGGTCACGCTCTCGCCAGTAAACTCCTCGATGCCGCCTTGAAAGCCCCTCGACAGGATTTTCACAACTACAGTCTTCCTATCAAGACTTTTATCCCAGAGAACCCTTTGAAAGAAATTCCGCATAGGGTTTTTCATCTCACGACCACCTTTCTCCTGTATCCGATCTCAAGCACTGCTCTAACGTGCGGCGGAATCCTCTTCTTCCCGGCCAGACGCAGGTAGATAAATTTTTCATCCAGCTGTAGCTCCGAGACTTTGACCGACGTCAGCTTCTCCACGAATTCTTTCACCTCAGACTCGTCTACAGCGGTCTGAATACTTGGACAATTAACAGGGCAGAGTGTGCAGAACTTACCGTCAATGTAGTCGAGCCCCGGGCATGGGGCACGGAGCCCGTCGTGGAGCATGGCCGTGTAGTTGTTCGCGCAGCAGGCGCTGAGGAAGGGGACTAAACCCTTCTCCCTAGCGATGGCCAGGGCTTCCTTTTTCACATCATGAAGCTCCAGTGGGAGCTGCTTCCCCTGCCTGAGCTCGGCTTTCACCCTTCTTCTGATCTCGGAGGTGTCGAAGCCTGCCTTCTCAAGGCGATCGAGTATTAAAGGGGTGACCCTAAACCCTCCGATCACAACCCCGACAGCTCCGTGGGCTTTAGACGCCGCAAGCATGTCGTCGACCTCCTCGCTGTTGACGCCAGGGATGAGCGGCCTGAGGAACACCACCGGGTGTAGCCCGTTTTTCCTCATCATCTTAATGGTCTCTAGCCTAGCTTCCGGGGATGGTGCTCCAGGCTCGAGACGCTCACTTTTTGTTAGAGTCACCAGCGTTACCAGGGGGCTTAAGGGAAGCTTAACAGAGGCTAAAGCTCTGACCTGAGTCTCTTTAAGAGCACTCTTGGTAGAGAACTGAGTGGGATTGCCAAGGTACCTGCTAAACGCTTGAAGGTACTCGAGCGTGCGGTGAAAAGCCGAATCGTCCACGAAGGGCTCGCCCAGGCTTCCAATTGCTATTAGGGTACCGAGCCTTCCCGGAAGGAAGGAGGGGTTTGATAGCAGGGCGTACGTCATCTCCTCCCCGCTAAGGGCGTAGATATTGTACACGGAGTTGCTAACCCCCATGTCCGGTAGGTAGCAGTAGGTGCACCGGTAAGCACAGCCAACAACGCTGTGCACTGTTGCGCCGCAGGGTCTGGGCGGCTTTCTAGCGTGGTAATCACCCCTAACCTTCAGGGCAACATCTAGGGGTAGCTTGTTCTCGAGCTCTCGCGTAAGAAGGATTTTCCTGTAGTAGAGGTCACGAGGCGAGAGCTTCAGAGCCAAAGAATGCACCGCCTCCCATTGGGCCCCTTGAGCCGCGGTTACCTGTACCTCGGTCTGAGGCTTAAATACCTTGGAAGCCTCGAGCTGACCAGCGGGTAGCCTTCCGTGTCCCTTTTGAGCCTGCTCAGCAGCTCGCGAAGGTCCATCTCCAGCTGTCCTTCTCCCCTCACCCTGACGCTCAGCCTCCCTGTTTCGGCCTCTCTCTTCCCTATGACCACCACGTATGGTATCCACTTAACCTCGGCGTCCCTTATCCTCTTCGATATGCTCTCGTCCCTGTCGTCTACGTCAACCCTGAAGCCCTCGGCCTCCAGCATGTCCGCAAGCCTGTCAGCCTCTGCAAGGAACTCTTTCGTAAACGGGATTACCCTCACCTGGACTGGCGATAGCCAGACAGGGAGGGAGGGTAGGCCCCCGGCCTTAGCCTTCTTCGCCGCGGTGTCGAGAACGGCGAAAATGTACCTCTCGATAGAGCCGATGAGCGCTGTGTGGATGATGACCGGGTGTTTGCGCTGCCCATTTTCGTCCACGTAGGTGATGTCGAAGCGCTCAGCGTTGCCGACGTCGATCTGGAAAGTTCCTATCTCCCTGGGTCTGCCGAGCTCGTCGATGATGTTGTACTCAACGTTGAGGACCCAGTAGTACTTGCCCTCCGGGACGAAGTGCAGAAGAACGGGCTTCCCCTCCGCCTCAACCAGCCTCTTAACATACTCCTTGTTGGCCTCGAGGAAGGACCTCGTCAAGTTGTATATACTGACGTAGTCGCGGCCCAGCTTCCGGATCTCCTCGTATATCTTCTCGTGCACCTTGAAGGAGAGCTCCATCGCCTCGCGAAGGTCCTTACAGAAGATGTGCAGATCAGGCATGGTGAACTTCCTGAGGCGGAAACAGAGTAGCAGCTCTCCAGGCTGCTCAAGCCTGTAGCTGTCAGCTATCTCGAGCATCCCGAGGGGGAGGTTCCTGTAGCTTATATCCCAGTCCTTTATCATTGCGAACTGCTGGTGGCACGCCGCGTACCTGAGTATTAGTTTCTTGTCGTCGACCTCCAGCTGGTAGAGTCTGTCTCCGTAGAGCTGCGCGTGCTGCAGAACGGGTTTGTGCTCGAGGTTGAAGGTGTTGGTGCCCCTCACCTTGTACACCGGTATCCCTAAGCTCCGGGCTACCCGCCAAGCGTACTCGGCAACCACTTCAACGATTATAGTGGCCTCTGGTCCGTACCGCATGTGGCCGAGGTCGCTCATGGGCTCCCACTCGAAGCCGAACTTCCGGCAGTACTCTAGGTACGACGGTTCACCCCCTTCGCGCCGGCGCTTGAAAACCTCTGCCTCGAGCAGTGCGACAAAGTCCTCCGGCAGTCCGCTGGGCAACTCCTCGACCCCAACCACCCTACCATCGGGGAGCATCACCGCGAAGTCCTCGAACCCCCTCCTGGCTTTTTCACCGGGCCTTATCGTTCTCGAGAGCTCGGAGAGCGGGTGTCCGTAGCACTCGACAGTGAAGCGCTTGTACCAGCCAAATGGGGCTCTCTTGACGCTCGCACCCTGCGCCTTCAACAGCTCCTCGATGGATTTCAGCAACGGTAACGCTTCGCCGGGCTCAGCGAGGTTGTCAGAGAGGTGCGCGTAAGGGTACAGCACGACTTCAGACGCGCCCACGCGAGTGTACACATCCCTTATCTCTTGAGCGGCTTTTTCAGCGATACCTGGATCTGAGGAGTCGCCTTTTTCGACGGTCACAAAGGCCACCAGCGCGTTTTCCGCGCGGCCAGTCCTGTTACCTTCAGATAGCTCCTCAGCGGAGTCAACGGCCTTCTCCCTTGCCTCGTACTCGAAGCTCCGTGCGTGGATGAGGAGGATCTTCAACTACCTCACCCCTTGATTCACGCGTAGCTTGAAATTAAACCTATCACGCAACTCACTCGAGGTCGCTCACCTTAGGGCCTAGCTTTTTGAGCTTGTCCCTGATCTTGCTGTAGACCTGCCTATCTAGCGCCTTAGCCTCCTCCTCGATCGAGAAGTCCTCCTCTTCCTCTTTCTTAGGCTTCAGAGCCTCGAGTTTGAGCTTGCAGGTGCCATCCGGCATTAAAGCGTGCCTCGTGCACCCGGAGAACTGGCATTTCCAGCCGATGCAGCTGTCCCCGATCCATGTGCAGAAGGCCTCAACCCCTCTTCTCGTTCGCCTATAAACGAGGGCGTTTTTGTAGCAAGTAAAGGCTCTGAAGGGGCAGAGTGGGGAACAACTCACATCGCTCTTCTGCATGGAATTCCCCGCATTGCAGGATATCTTTAGGGGTAACACGTTATTGAACTTTACCCTGCTCTAAACTTTAGAAGACGAGCGGCTCGTGACCCCTGGACTCAAGGAAGCTGTTAAGCTCGCTCAGTGTGGGAGAGGACTGCGCCCCCAGCTTCGTGGACTTTATGGCGCCAGCAGCGTTCGCTATGGCGAGGCACTTCTCGTAGGGCAGGCCGAGCTTCCAGGCAATTAGGAAAGCCGCGTTGAACGAGTCACCTGCACCTGTGGTGTCGACGGTGCTGACCCTGAAAGCCGGTACTTGTAGGCCGAGCCTGGGGATCCTCGAGCCGTGCTCCCCCTCCTTCACCACGAGTAGCCCGCAGTACTCCTTCTCCAGTGCCTCGCCGCCTAGGGCGTCGTACTCACGGGCGTTGACGAATAGCACGTCAACCAGCCCAAGTACATCCCTAATGTACTCCAACCCCCTTGAGGCGATCGCCATACCGGGGTCGTAGCTCGTCGAGAGGCCTCTCTTCTTAGCCTCCGCCAGCACCCATCGAGTGTAGTCGGGTTTAGTACTGCTCAAGTGAGCGTGGCTCACCCCCTTAAACAGAGCGTCGACGTCGATGAAGCCCGGCTTGAGATCCGTGTTTGCACCCCTTACAGCCACCATCGCTCTGCGGCCAGCATTGTCCAGGATTACCACAACCTTGCCTGTGGGTTTACTCGACCTGACCACGCAGTGGGTCGCCACGCCCTCCTCGCTCAGGTACCGCACTATGAGGTCCCCGTACTCGTCGCTCCCAACTACTCCTGCGAAGGTGACTCTAGCCTTTAGCCTGGAGAGGGCAACCGCCACGTTTGTTGCGGCACCCCCGAGCTTTGCAAAGAAGTCTTTCGCCTCCTGTGCCTCGTCTGCGGCTGGGATTCTGTCGACGAGGTAGTACTCATCTATGCTAGCGTTCCCTGAAACCAGGAAAGATGGGGCGGACACCATGAGAACTCAGTAGCATCGCAGGGTTATGTTTTTTCTTTTCCAGGCGGCGCCAGTGGGCAGGATCAGAGGAAAAGCAGATAAAGATAATTAAGACGTCTTCAACCTACTAAGCAGGTGCATATTGGTTGAGCGAGGAGGCTAAGAGGCTGGCTGAAGTGAAGGAGTACCTGGAGAGGAGGCTGGAGGAGCTTAGACGCGAGGAGACGTTACTCGAGGAGGCTTTACGGCTCGTGAACCAGGCTCTCTCCTCTACAAGCTTCATGAGGGCCTCAGAGCTCCTCCAGAGGACACCCCAGGCCACGGCCGCGGAAGCTAGACCCGCGGCTACCGCAGGGGCTAAGGCCGGGGGCACGCCACTCGAAGAGGCACTCATCACCTCCGCCACCACAGGCGAGCAGCTGGCTAAGGTTATCGTGTACCCTGAAAGCATCGAGATCGTCTTCACTAAAGAGTTTTCTGCCGGCACCCCACCCTTCGAGTCGTTCTTCGTGAGGAAAGTTCTAGAGGGCTACAAGAGGAAGGACGAGGACCTCGTTGCGAGGGGCGAAAAGTTGCCGGACGAGGTATTCGAGTACGAGATCGTGGAGGATAAGGGTCTGCTCAGGAAGATAATAATAAGGAACTACGGGGACAAGAGGGTGGCAAACGAGATTAAAAGCACTCTACGCTGGACCCTCAACAAGATGCTGGCGCGCTCCGGGCAAGAGTAGATCACTGCTGCAATACAGTCTTGCGCTGCGACTTGTACATCTCGATGAGCTCCGCCTCCGTGGTGGCCTGCTCGGGTTTCTTGTCAAACCTGTATCTCCCCGTAAACCTCGGGAACCTGATGGCTAGACCGGACTCCGCCTCTATCTTGCCTAGGGCGCAGGTGTGCAGGGGGCTGAGAGTTATCTCGGCTCCAATTATCTCTAGCACTACCGCGGGCACGAACCACACGTCTGCCTCGATTCTAGACACGACCCTTGGATGGCGATGGGGGATTCGATACGGTTCTAGGAGTTTCGGGAGGTTAGCTAGGTCCTCGTCGGTGAACCCCGTGCCCACCTTGCAGACGGTCTTGAAGGTGTCGCTCCCGGGATCATAGGCCGCCATAAGCAGGGCTCCGTAGGTGCCAGCCCTTTTCCCTCTACCGTGGAAAGCACCGACAACAACCAGGTCCACGGTGTCCGTCATCTCCATCCTGTAGTCACGCTTGAACTTGATCCAGAGCCAGCCCCTTGCACCCATCTGGTAGACGCTCTGGGCAGAGACGGACTTGCACATCACCCCCTCACAACCCTCGCTTATCGCCTCCTCGAAGAACAGGAGGAGGTCCTTGGGATTGTCGACGAGCTTAGCCATGGAGAGCAGCACGTCGTCGCTACCTTCGGGGACTATCGACTCGAGAACCTTTCTTCGCTCTGGGAGAGGCTTCTCGATCATCTCCTCGCCATTCAGGTAGATGACGTCGAAGAGGTAGACTCTCACGGGGTACTCCTTCATGGCTTTATCCACGTCGTACTTCCTCCTGCGGTGCATCAGCTCCTGGAAAGGCAGCATCTCACCCGTGTCAGGGTTGTACGCCACAATCTCGCCCTCAACTATAAACTCCTCGGCCTTGAGAGAGGTCATGTAGCTGACGACGTCGGGGTAGTGGTGTGTTATGTTCTCGAGGCGCCTGCTGAAGAGCCAGACTTTATCCCCCTTCCTGTGAGCCTGAACCCTCTCGCCATCGTACTTGTACTCAACCAAGCACTGCCCCCCGAGTTTTTCGATGATCTCGGCTGGATCGCTCAGGCGCTCGGCTAGCATGGGTAGGATTGGGATCCCAACCTCTATCTTGATAGATTTTACAGTGTCAATGCCCTTTGAAGCTAGCTCCTTGGCGATGAAGCCCAGGTCAGGCCTCTTCGTGTAAGCTCTCTCCAGGATATCCCTAGCGGCCTTCGAGCCGGTGAAGGCCACAGCTAGGGCGTCGAGTATGGTCATGTCTGCTATGCCCAGCCTGAGCCTGCCCGTGACCGTCCTCACGATGTACTTAGCCTCCTTCGGCTTAGCGTCCGACAGCAGGCTCGCAAGGGTGTTTATTTTCGTGTCCTGGCTCCCCTCGCCCGAGGCTAGGGCAATCTTCATCAGCGCGTTGTAGACCTGAGAAACTGTGAGCTCGCGCTTTGTGCCCTCCTCGCCTATGAAGCCGAGCAGACCCGCCGCCTGCTTCGGCCTGGAGAGCAACTGCTCGGCTACAACACCCGGATCGCCTACCTTTTTGTACAGCTCCTCCACGTTCTTGACAGGGACGCCTGTCGCCTTAGATATCGCCCTCAGCGTGAGCTTCTCCGCGACGCCCAGCTCAACTCCCTCGTAGTCTGGCCTGAGTTGCCCCTGGGTGAGGTAGATTACCTTGTCCAGCACGTCCACAGGCGTCCTCTTGAAGAGCGACACGAGGTAGTCTGTCATGGCCAGCCTGCTGGACGTGCTCTCGATCTTCTCGTAGAACTCCACGAGAACACTATAGGGTAGGTCATTAGCAGACACTATCAACCCCCCTTTGTAGAGTGCCCTACCTGAATTTAAAGGTTTGATCGCTCAATGCAACGCTCACTGCCGCGGCCTCCTCCTACCGCACGGAGGGTTGTTAGGATCAGGTACCGCGACATGTAATAACCTGCACCTACCCCTGGCCTGGTCGTAGAAGAGACAGGTGAAGCAGGTGCCGGCGACCCCCTCCTCCCTTGGAGAAGGCTGAGGCGCCACGGGCTGCACTTTCACCGGGGCTTTTTCTTCAGCCCGTACGGTTCTCTCGACAGGTTGCGGTTTAGGGTACTGAGGGGGCTGCTGGGGCTGGGGCTTGGTCTGCGGCGCGGGGGGTGCTTGCTTCACCTTGGGCTCCTCCAGCCTTGTGGGCTCTGGGGATTCGGGCACCTCGACGGGGGCTAGCTCTATGGGAGGGGGTGTCTCGACTTTTTTCTTCGGCGTTACCTGCTGCGGCTGGACCGGCTTTACCGGTGGCTCCTCCCTGGGAACCTCGACCGGCTGCAGCTCTTCTCGGGGTGCCTCCAGGGGCGGGATGCTGGCCAGCTCGGGGGAGAGGCCTCTAACGAGGAGCTTTATCTCCTGGCGGCTGAGGTACTTGCCCTCTACCACTTTCTCGTTATCCACGACCACGGCTGGAACCGCCTTGATCCCGTACTTCTTGAACTCCGCCACGTATATCCCGCCGAACACCTCCTCTAGGCTCTGAAGCCACTCCTCGAACTTCGAAGGGTCCTTCAGGCTGAGGAGCCTGACAACAAGGCGAGGCCTCTCCCCCTTAGGCATCGCGTTCATCTCAGCCTTAAAGGCCTCGAGCATTTCCTGGGCCTTCGGGTCACGGGGGAGGAAGACCTTTATCTCCTTGGCCACTTAGCCCACCACCGACTCCTACACGAATCCTCGTCACACACAATAATTAAGTTATCTTTTTTATTGGTCGCAAGGGTTCAGAAGCTAGGGCGGTATCTCCAGGAGCCTCTCGGTGACCTCCCCCCGTGGCGTCACCTCCACGAAGATCTGGGCCTGGAAGGTGTAAACCCTGAGCTTCCCAGTCCTCCAGAACGT
Source organism: Infirmifilum sp. NZ (assembly GCF_022693705.1). Lineage (NCBI taxonomy): Archaea > Thermoproteati > Thermoproteota > Thermoprotei > Thermofilales > Thermofilaceae > Infirmifilum > Infirmifilum sp. NZ. Next base: position 1,230,954 of record NZ_CP094288.1, on the reverse strand, counting down.
CTCAGGGAGCCCTGCCTTTAGGCACGCGTAGCTCAGGAAAGTCTCCGTGTCCCAGCCCTCCTCGACCGGGACCTGTGGCAAGAGGAGACCCCTGGCCATGCCGTACTCGACTAGGAGCCCGTCGCGCCCGACCTTCACCTTGTCCAGGAGCTCCCTGTAGTCGTTGTAGTGGAGGGGCTCCGGCTTCGTCAGGACGCTGACCTCGAAAACCACCTCGTCCAGCTCCCTGGGCGTGAGCGGCGGGAACCTCGGGTCCTCTGTTGCGGCCGCGATCGCCGAGCGGATCGTGGCTTCAGCGAGGGGGAAGAGGGGCTCCGGGTACCCTATGCAGCCCCGCAGCTCCCGTCTAGCCTGCCTGGTGAGCGGGTTGACGACGATCTTCTCGATCGTTACGAAGACGCCGGAGTTCTCCAATAGGCTTCTAGGCGTCTCGGGGGGAGGAGAGATTATCACGGCTTTATCGAGGTACTCTTCCACAGCCCTCCTGGCGAGCCTGACGAGGAAGCCCCCCTCCTCAACAGAGAGCTTTACCATACTGAATGCACCTCACCCTTTCCAGCACTTTCTCCATCTCTCTGATGTGAGTACCGAGCCAATAAACTTGTCCACACCCCGTGCACACGTAGAACTCGCTGTAAGTCTGGAAAACCTTCTCAGGCACCCTGCCCGCGACGGCTTCGCGAGGGACGCGGAGTAGGGGGGAGGCACAGATAGAGCAGAGCGCTTTATCCGGCTTGAAGGCGGGCTCCACACCCAGCGCGCTCAGGACATGGGCGAGCACGTCTTCGTCGCGGCCCTGGGGGACGAGGAGCACCTTGAAGCCTCTCCTAGAGAGCCGGCTGTAGAGAGCCTTGTCCCTGGTGAGGAGGAGCATCCGGGGGTTCTCCTCCAGAGCGGACTCCAGCTCGCTGTCCTCGGCGTTGGGATAAAAGAGAGCCTTGACTCCGAGCAACCTAAGCCACCTTGCCAGCTTGCCCAGCATGCCGTCTACCAGCACCTCCATTCACACTACACCCGCTATCGCAGCCAGGGCGCTCTGAAGACTGGATGAGTCGTAGACGTGGACGCCGCCGGTCGTCCGGTGGGAGAGCATGGAGTACCTTTTGAGCGCGTCGACCGGGTCCAGCTCGTCCAGAGGCTCGAGCTCGAGCAGAGACCCCGCCACGCGCGAGACCCTCGTGTGGACCAGCTGGTGCTTCGAGTGTTCGGCACTGAGGATGTAGTGCACGACGTCGGCGACCGTGAGAACGCCGGTGACCTGGCCGGCGTAGCAAACTGGGAGCGCGATCGAGCCCCTCTCCCGCAGAGCCGTTACGGCCGTCTTGAGCGTGGAGTTGCACTTCAGGCACGGCAGCCTGTGGGGCTTGAGCTTCTCTAGGAGCGCTTGAGCGCTCAGCATCCCTGTTTCGAGCATGTAGACCACTAGGGAGCGCGGGGTGTAGGCCCTATTGCCCCTCTCTGATACGAGGTAGCTACCGGCGGAGACCTTCCTCAGAGCCACGCTGAAGGCCGGCCTGCCTGATATTCTGATGACCCTTACTCTGCTCCTACCACCAACAACTCTGGACAGGAGGGAGCCCAGGTAGACAAGCTCTCCCCCTACCGAGGCCACAAGGCTCTTGAACGCGTCCCGCCTCACTTCCTCCAAGACTCCCTGCAAAGTTTCGGCTTTCAGGACTCCCTCGCTGTATGTCACAATGATACTTTTGTAGCAATGCTACTTTTTTTAATTTTCCCTTGTTTCTTCCCGTGCTCGACTTACGGCTTCCCTCGCTTCCAGCTGGTTTGGAGAAGTTGCAGGAGGGTGTTCGAGCACCGCGTGCGCAGCTTTAGCGGACACAGTGTGTGTGATAACTTTACATCCCCCAGCCTCCTAGCACGATGGCCGAGGTAGACAAAGGGAGTTTGAGAGAGCGTGGCCAGCTGGCTCGAGCTCACCGGCCTCGCTAAAACGCTCAGGAGGCTCAGGCAACTCAAGTCCCTCAGCAGGGCATTCGGCACGAGGAACACGAGGCACTTCGCCTCGGCCCTTGAGAGGTTGCGCTCAGCTGGCCTCGTGGGGGAGGCTGTGGTAGGCGACGTGCGCTACGTCTACCTGACGGAGCGCGCCTGCGGCCTGCTCGCCCTGCTAGGCTACAGCATCGAGGAAGTGGCTTGCGGCGAGTCAGCCTTGAGGCTTATTCGGCGCGGAGACGGAGCTGCCTCCTGCGGAGCATCACCGTAGCGATGTGGCTGCAGATCCTGGCCTTCCTTACGTCGCCGTATGCTCGGGAGAAGCAACAGCTACCTGCTGAAAAACCCTGAAGTAGCAATAACTAGTGTAACGATGTTATACTTTCAGGGTAATCATCGGAATAAATATTACCCCCTTCTCCAAGGAGGGTATTGAGGCCCGCTGCCGCAGGCAACGGCCGGTGATCCGTGAGCCGGCTTCAGCGGCACGGGCCAGAGTGCTTCCCCGAGAAAACTGGCGCCCGTAGCGGGGGAAGAGGGGGCGCCTGCACTCTCGGGGAAAAGATAGTGGGGCGGGAGGGGGCAAAACAGCGTGCATAGTATGTAGCGAGCCCCGGCCACCTAGGCTGCAATGACCCCTTCGTGCTAGTGTTTAGGGGGGAGTGGCGGCCGGGGCCTGGGCACCCGAGAGCGAGCCCCTTAAAAAGTATTTTTTTCTCCCTCTAAGCCCACCCTCTCACGCTCCTCTGGGACGTGGCGGGACTGGGCTTAGAGGGAGGGCCGGGCCCCCCGCGAGGGGGGCGGCGGGCTACGTCTGTGAGGCGCCGCGCCTGTGGACGCTCCGGTCGCAGGGGCCTCCCGGCGCGGCTGCGGAGGCGTGAAGGTGCCGGCACGCGGGGCCGCGCTCTGCTCGTAGGGGCCCGGCTCTGGGCCGGTAGTGCCCGCCCGCAAGCCGGCTGCCCGAGGCCTGCGCCCCGCTCCGATCGCAGGGGCCTGGGCGCGGGCTAGGGCAAGGGGCTTGGCTCTCGGGCTGCCCTACCCCGCCGCCCCCTGGCAGCCGGCCCCCTGCCCTCGGGGGTGGACGGGCCGCTACCGCAACGAGGGCGCCGCCGGGCTGGGCGTGGCTCGGCGGGAGGGCCGCGCTGAACGCCCACGCGCCTGGGACCGCGCGCGGCGCGTGGACCGGGGTGGCGAGTCACAGGCTGTGAGATTATGCTCGCGACCGCTGGTGCTGATCGACGCGCTCAGCGCTGTGGACGCTAATCCGCGCAGGGCTCAGCCACAGCTAACCGCTACTCGTAGCTCAGCTACTGCTAGCAGGCTCACAGGGTGTGAGATATCAACGCCGCTACGCAGCGCCCCTGTGGGGGCTGGGCTGTGCTGCGGCTCCCCCGCACCTCACGCCTCTGGGCGTGGGGGCGGATGGGGGCCGAGGCTAGAAGCCCAGCCCCTACAGGGGTGGAGAGGTGAGGAGTATGAGTGAGAAGAGTGGGAGTAAGAGGAACGGGAACGGCGAGAAGCGAGTTGATGCCTACAGGGTTTGGCGGGTCAAGACCAACAGGGAGGTGAGGCTGAGGCTTCAGCGGCTCTACCTTAAGGTGTCGAGCGCGGTCAAGGAGGCATGCAGGGCACTCAGAAAGAGGCACGGCGAGGACTTCAGTGAGGAGCCGGAGAGATTTAGCGAAGCGTTGATCGAGGAGGCTTCGAGGCTGGCTGGGCTACCGAAAGGACTGTTCTACTACGCCGCGGAGTGGCGCAGGATGGTTGCGGAGACTAGGGGGAAGTCTAAGAAGCGCAACAGGTTCATGCCGCCTCCAATACCGTTGCTGGTCAAGGTGGTTAATAATGGCGGTAGGCTTCACGGCGCCAGTAGCGCCGCTACGGTGCTCGACGCGTCCAGGGGCGTGTTGCGCGTCCCCAGCGTTAACATTGCGATAATGCTGAGGCCCTCGCTGGTCAGAGCGGTGATGGAGGATGTCGAGCGCTTCGGCGACGTTAAGCTGACGCTGCAACTAACGGCTAAAGGGAGGCTCCGCCTGGTTGCGCACCGCGTGGTCAAGCAGGCGTTGTGGGACGGCGACGGTAAGCTCGCTGTGATCGCGGTGGATGTGAACAGCTCTCACGGGCTGTACGTGATGGCCTTCACTTTCGACAGCAAAGCCAGGCTCTTGGCCCAGCGCGTGTTCAAGCCTCCCAACACGACTCTACTAAGGCTCCTCGCGGCGCTGATGCACAGCTACTCGAAGCTCGGGAGCTGGAGTGAAGCCATACAGAGGTTCAAGCAAAGGAGGGATGTCAGAGGAATGCAGAGAGAGGGGAGGGGCTCAGCAGTGGAGGAGGCGCTGAGGCTCGCGGAGAAGCTCAGGGCGAGGTTAAACCTGACCCCTGAGAGAGCAGAGCGCATTGCAAGGCAGGCGTCGAGGAAGGTGAAGAAACTCAACGACGATTGGATTAGAGGCGTGCTCAAGGAAATGAGAGGCCTAGTCAGGAAGCTCAGGGATCAGGGCTACACCGTCGTATTCGTAGCGGACGTGCCCCGTGCCGAGTCTCTGAGGGGCTCACAGCTACAGCGAACACTGCTCAAAGTGACAAAGAGGCTTGAGAACCTAGCGCCCTACGAGGGCGCTAGGTGGTTCAAGCCGGAGAACAACGTCTCGGGCAAGCGGTGCCCCCTCTGCGGGAAAGAGGGGGTGGAGATTCAGAGAAGGTACTACAAGTGCACGCGCTGTTGCCTGATCTACGGCAGGGACTGGGCCGCAGCATTCAACGCTGCAAAGCTCTATCTGAAGGCGTGCAGAGCAGAGAAGCGCATCGAAGCGCTGCAGAGCTGGCTCCAGAGCCGCCCACGAGCGCTGGCGAAGAGGTACTACGCAACGGCACCAGAGAATGGCCAGCAGGCCCCGGCCCCAGTTCCCCCGGCTCCCCCTCGCGGGACTCCGGGGGTGCCGCGCGCGGCGCGAAGAGGGGATGTGCCCGCGGCAACGCGGGCAGAAGGCCGCCTAGCACGGCGGCCCGCCCCGAAAAGGGGCGACCCATGACCCGCTAGGGGCCCTCAGAAAGGTGAAGGGGGTAGATGAGGCCAGGCGCGGCCAACTCTAACCCACCTCTCGACGTGGAAGGTTCCGGAGGGGAGGAGCTTGAGTATGTCCGCAACCTTGACCTTCACCCTGCACTCCCTCAAGAGGAAGTCCGCGATCTTCCTGGAGGTGAGCTCCCTGGAGAGCGGGCCCGGCGTGAGCTTAAGGAAGCAGCCCCCCTGGGGGCTCCTCGAGGCGGGTAGGGCCACGACGTTGCTTCCGTCGTAGCCGACCAGGAGCTCCAGCGGCACCCCGCGGATCCAGTTCCTCTTCCCGTAGATCATGAACGCCCCCTTCCCCAGGTACTCGCCGCTGGGGGGAGACTTGGAGACCTGAGAGGCGGGGACCCAGAAGACGTCGATTGCCGCCAAGCCGGCCCTCCAAGCGCTGCTGTAGCAGGCGGCGAACTGAGCGGCCTCGTATATGTCCTTCTCGGGGACCTCGCGGCCACCCGTCTTCAGGACTGTTGCGGGAGCGCCGTGGATGTCCGCGTGCAGGAAAATGTCGCGGTCCTCCATGTACCTCCTGACCAGCAGCTCGTTCTGGCCGGCAGACTTGCCCGCGACGACGAGGAAGCCGTTGGTGGTGTAGAAGAACCTGAAGTCCCTGTACCAGGGCTCGCGCCCACCGCCTTTAGGGGAGACCCTCACCCTGACGGGCTCTTCCGGCTTAGCGGCGAGCTGCGGAATCCTCGCCTTAAGCGACTTAGCTTTCTCGAAGAGCGACTCCGCGTTCGCGTAAGCGCTCCTCCTAGCGTCCACCTCCACGTCAACACCCCCGATCGACACCACGATGCTCCACCTCTCGTGGTCTATGCTCTTGACCTCGGGGTGCGCGCTCCTCACAGCCTCCTCTATGCTCCGCCAGCTGAGCCCCTGCTCGCGGAGCGCTCGGTAGTGCTCGAGCACCCCCTGGATCCTCGGCGCGTTGTCGAGGACTAGGCGCGCGGCGGCCTCGAGGCTCCTCAAAGCCTCCAGGGCTTTCTCGGCCGGCGAGGACTCGGGGGCGTGCTCCTCCGCGAGCAGGGACTCGGCCATGTAGCGCGGGAACTCGGCTGGGAAATCCACCCTGAATGCCCGGTCGCTGAGGTGCAGCGGGTTGAAGGGGTACACCGCGCGCCGCGAGCCGGACTCGACCACGTAGCCGCCCCTCTTATCCTCGAGAGCCTCGACGAAGATCTCCCTGGCCTTCTCCAAGACGCGTACGGCCTCCCCGACCGACCCGGGAGCCGAGCTGGGGTCCACTCCAAGCCGGAAGGCCGCCTCGTACACGACCTCGGGCGGGAGGGAGGAGGCCTGGGAGAGAGCCGTGACGAGGCTCCTGCGGCCCAGCGCCAGGGCCTTCTCCGCAACGACGAGGGGGTGCTCTGAGGCGTCGGCCAGCTTGGGGGGCGGGGTGTAGGCTTCCCCCCGCTTGACGGAGCGGTCGCGCATCGACTTCTGCCTGTAGGCGTAGAGTATTTTGCCCTCCCCGTCCAGGAGGATGATGTTCCCCTCCCTAACCCACTCCAGGACGAGCGTGAACCCGTGGAAGTCGAGAGCCAGAACTCTGTCGTCGTTTACTACGCTGACGGCCGTGACGCGCCTGCCCTCCAGGTCCCCGAGCTGCTTCAGGCGCTGAGGAGCTGTGAGCTCCACATCACCGGGCGCGGGGCAAGGCCCCCTCCTCGGATGGAAGAGAAGCACCCCGCTCGAGAACTGGAGGACAGCTAGCTCACCCCGCAGCAGGGCCTTCGCCAGCCTGGAGCCCTCGAGGCCGGCGAACAGGTCCCAAATCTTGTACACATCAAGGAGGCTGACGCTCCTCCTAGACGTAGCGACAGACACAGTTTCTACAGGCCGCTACGGGTAAATAACGTTACCCCGCTCTCGCAGAGCGTGTAGCTTTACACGAACGATAGAGAGGCTGTACGCGACGGGCCGACGAGGATCGATACCCAGTAGTGTCCGCAACATACCCGGAGCGTCTGCCTTCTCTAAGCACCACTCGGCCAAAGCAGAGGGAGTCACCATGAAGCATTATGTGTTGACTCTCAGATGCGAAGGCGAGGATTTACCCCGGAGGTAAAGCAAGTAGCGCGTCCTCAGCGCTCACTATGCGATTGGGGTAAACAGCAAATCGGCGAGAAGTGTCAAGGAAATCACGATTCCCGTCGCCGTCAAGCCCAGCTTGCCTAGCATCCCGCGATCCACCCGAAGTCTCTGAGCCTATGAAAACCGCGGTAATCCAGTGCTGAGCTATGAGGAGGTTGGTACGCCGGGCGAGGTCACAGCTCCAGCAAGGTGCTGATCGGGTGGTAGAGCTCCAGGACCACGCGGCTGTCCCTCCTGGCGACAAGGGCCCTGTGAGTGTAGTAGACTCCGAGCATCCGCTCGCCGAAGCTCCTGCTCCCGTCCCAGTAGTTTATGAAGAGGGAGCCCAGGCCCCGGGACGCCCTGTCCACGGCTAGAGCTAGGAGCGACGCTACGAGCCCCCACCGCGACCTGTAGTCGAGCTGGAACGCGTGGAAGACGCGGGGAACGCTGTCCAGGACGACCAGCTCCTCCTCCTCCGCTCCGGCTAGGGCTGAGAGGAGCTCGAGCGGGCCGTCGGGGGTCTCGAACGAGACTCCGCGCCACCCTCCACGAGACCTCCACGCTGTCCCCGAGTAGTCCAGGTACAGGGCGCGCCCGCCTAGCCTCGAAACGAGCCTGTAGGCCGCGTCTCGCCGCCCGGAGCCCGGCCTCCCAGCGAGCTCGAGCACGAATCCGCCGCGCAGGATCTGCAACGGGTTAGGGCTCCTCGACACCGCCCTCACCTATCCTGAAAGTAGCCGAGGCTCTGCTCCACGGGCTCGAGAGGGCTAAGGCGTCCCTGAGCTCGCCGCGGCGCCTCAGCATGACCGAGAGGCAGGCGTAGGTGTCCAGGTGGGCTCCCCCAGCCGGCGAGAGGCCGTCGGCTGACACGACGTCCCTCGTCGCCACGACCACGCACCCCGCTTTCGCCACGCGCCAGAGGGCCCTCACGACGCTCGAGTACGCCTCTGTCCTCTCCCTCGCATCCAGAGCCTCCGAGCGCAGAAGCCCCGTCAGCTCGTCGACCACGAGGAGCCCAGCGTCCCCCGCGACGACCTCCTGGAGGGACTTGTCCAGGAGGACGAGGAGGTGCTGGAGGCTCAGGGCGCGTGCGTAGGTTATGCCGCCGAGGGCCTCAGAGGGCTCGAGGCCGCGGGTGAGGGCCATGGCGACGACCCTCTCGGGGGAGAAATCGCCCCGCGTGTCGATATACACCGCCCTCTTGCCCAGGCCGCCGGAGTCGGGCTGGAGCTGGACGTTGACCGAGAGCTGCATGCACAGCTGAGTCTTGCCGCTACCAGCCTCACCCGTGAAGTCGTAGACACAGCCCGGCTCGAGCCCCCCACTCAGGAGCGAGTCAAGGGACGGGGCGCCGACCCTGAGACGGAGAACGGGGGGCTGCCTAGCGTAGCCTCTCCTACTGTAGGGTGGGAGGGGGAGAATGCCGAGCACGTCTGAGACGGACACGCTAAAAGGAGAAGAAAAAAGGCAAAAAAAGGTTATTTTTAGCTTAAAGGTTCTAGCGGGTCTGCGTTCCTGCCTCGGCGGGTGCGATGACTTTGGCGAGCCTGCGGCGCCTGTAGATGCTGTACTCGTGGGCGATGATGAAGATCACGAGGACGAGGAGTATCAGGAGCAGTATTAGGCCGAGGAACTCGCTGCTGCTCATCTCCCAGCCGGCGATGGTCAGGAAGATGTCGAGCTTGAGCTCAGCTGTGGCAGACTGGCCTCCGGCGACGTTAGCGGTGGTGCTCGCGGTCCTGCCGCCCTTGCTGGCCGCTATTTCGTAGCTGCCCTGCGGGAGCTCCATGGTCACTACTCCGCTGGCGTCGGTGGTGAAGGTGCCAACATTCTTGATGGTCACGGTGGCGCCCTCGATGCCCTGGCCTCTGGCGCCGATGACCTTGACGGTGAGCTTGCCGATGGTGGGCACGGTTACTCCGATGGCGGGCTGCCTAGCGGCGGAGCCGGTGTAGCCGACGGCGAGGCCCTTCCAGCTGTCGACGCTGAAGCTTATGCTGCCTGGAGGCACCTCCTTCACGGTTATGCTACCGCTGCTGTCGAGGGTGTCGGTTATCTTCCTCCCGTCGGGCGTGGTGATGGTGACGGTGGCTCCGGCCATCGGGGTGCCGAACGGCGTGGTGAATGTGAGCTGCACGTCGTAGATGTCGAGCTTGACCTGGAAGACCTGGAGGCTGGTCTCGAACCTGCCCTTCTCGATCTTGATGGACTGCTTCGCGACAGTCCCTACGCCGGCGAGGTCAACGACGACCTGGTAGGCGCCGTGCGGAGCCTGGCCGTGGTCAGCGGGCGTCTCGGGGCTGTACTTGCTGCTCGCGTCAAACGGCCAGCTCTTCACGGTGTCCTTGGCGAGGCGCAGGATGATGCTCCCGTCGGTCGCAGGCTTGTGCTGCGTGACGACGCTGTCGGGCCACGTCACGGTGACGGTGATCTTGTCGAGTATGCTCTGGCTGAGCGCGCCGCCCTGCGCGTTTGTCAGGACGAGCTTAGCCACGTAGACGAAGGTCTCGAGCGTTGTGCCGGAGCCAGGCTTGTAGGTCCTCGGCGTGTCGTAGTCGGTGATGGTGTCGAAGATCACGATCTCCTTAGGTATCTTGCCCGCGGCGCGGAGCAGGTAGCTGTCGCGCCAGTAGACGAGGAGCTGGTACCTGAGGGTCTCGTCTGGCGGCACGAGGAGCACGACGTTGCCGTTAGCGTCGGTGAAGCCTATGACGCTGGGTAGGACTTTGGACCTAGGCTCTCTGCGGATAGCGGCGACCATCATGTTCTGCAGCGGCTTGCCGCTCCAGTCGAAGACAGTCACCTTGATAGCATCCCACTCGAGAGGCACGCACTGGCCGCCGGGCATGTTGTTGTCGAGCGTGAAGCTCACTGTTGTACAGAGGGTGTCGGGGTCCAACACGTCGGTGGTCTTCAGACCATAGGGCTTGAGAATGTCGTCGAAGTTGAGCTGGGTCAACAGCTTGTAGGAGATGCCGCTGACGCCGAGGAAGGCGAGGTTGCCGGTGAAGACCGGCAGGCTACCAATGGGCGTTGAGACGGTGGAGCCCTTGGTCGGGTAGAACGTTGCGGTGCCGTCGCTACCGGTGTACTGGGTTGCCAGCGTCGAGGTGGCATCTGTAGCGCCTACGGCGACAGCCGTGACGGGTTGGTTGGCGAGCGGTATCCTCTTGTCCCTGAGGTCCTTGCCGAAGACCTGGGCGCAGAAGCCCTCCATCGCAGAGGTGTAGACGACCTTAGCGACTCCGCTCCAGTACGTGACGTTCCAGGCGCCGCCGAGCATGTAATCGTGGTTGTTGCCGCGGAAGCTCTTTCCGTCCTTGTACCAGGTCGGGCTTGGCGAGCTTATGTCGTTGCCGCTTGTACTGACGCTGGTCTCGATAGCCTTCACTGTGATGTTGTACGGTCCTACGATGTAGCCGTAGAGCCCGCCTCCAATGCTCGGCGTGTCTGGGACGTTGGGCGTGCCGTACTTGCTGCCAGCGAGCACGTAGACACTGGTGATGCTGGCGCCGAACTTCACGGGAGCATTCTTGACCTTGTGGCCGGGCAACCACACGGCCACGGGTATGCTGATGACGCCGTTCTTGTCATCGTCGACTGCGCTCCAGGCCACCGCTCCAGGCAACCTGATGGCCGCGAAGTCGGGCTTAGTGATGCTCAGGTAGCTCGTCGAGTAGTCGCCTTTCAGCGCGGCTTCAAGGAGCTTAGTCCAGTTGGCGGCGTCGTTCCTGACGAGGGTGGCGTTAAGTCCGGGTACGAGTCCTGCTCCGAGCTTGCTGACGGTGTAGAGGTCTAGGTTGACGACCCAGGTGACGAGCCTGAGCTCAATCTCCCATCTCTTGCCTCCCTCCTTCCACCACTTAGCGCCGATGAACTGTACGATCGGGTGCTCGGTTCTGCCTTTAGCGTTGAGGAGCCAGGTGTAGTCAAGGCTATCGGTCTTGACCAGGGTCTGCTTGCCGCTGGTCTCGTTGAAGAGGATGACCTGGCTGCTGATCACGTTGCTGAAGTTGAGCGGCTCGCTGGGCTTGGGCATGGTGAAGTTGTAGTTGTAGACCATGACGCCTCCGTACCAGACGATGAAGCTGTAGTTGGCTCCGGCTATGAAGAGGTGCGGGTACTTAGAGTTGTCCCACTGGGTGCCCGTGAACTTGAACACGGCCTTGCTCTGCCCGTTGCCCCAGGCTTTATCAGCGTTGCCCGTGGCGTTGAAGATCCTGTAGGTGACGGGGATTTCGGGCCAGCAGAGGCAACCAGGACCTTCCTTGCACCAGAGGGTCAGGTTGTAAGCAGTGCCCCAGTCGGTGTCGTTGAGCGCGACGATGACTGGGGCTGCGCCGTTGCTGGTCGGGAGCTCCTCGAGGATGTTGCCTTTATGGTCGACGGCCTTGAGGGTGAAGCTGAAGATCCAGGCCGGCACGTCGATTGGGCCTACCTTGCACGCTGCTGGCTGGCTGGCGATCAAGGTGGTGAGGTCCCACTTGCCCACGAGGAGCCCGTCATCCTTGGGGTGCCTGATGTACGGCGTGTCTGGCGTTGTCTTCAGTGTGACGATGATGGAGTTGGTGGTAGTGTCGTACTTCAGCGGAACCTTCTGGAATGTTACAATGCCCTGGCAGTCGGTGACCGCGGTCTCTGTGTAGGTCTTGGTGGTCTTCTTGAAGTAGTCTAGCGTCACGCTGATGTTGACAAGCGGCGCGTTTTCGTCCCACTGAGTAACCCTGAGCTTGAGGTCGCCGACGGGGAATGTGTAGATGGCCTGGCTCATGTTAGCGATGTTACCGGTGACTACGAGCGGGTTGGGCCCGTCGACGGGGTCCATGAGCACGCCCTTGAAGGCGAGCTTGACGGTGAAGGTCCCCCCTGGGACGCTGAGCTGGGGGACTGTCCCGTTCACGCCTAAGCTTGTGCTGAAGGTGATGGGCTGGCCTCCGGTGGGCGTGTAGGTGATGACGAGCAGTGCGTTGGGGTCGTCGGTGATGGACAGGGGTCTGCCGCACAGGTCGAGCACCTTTATGTTAACGTTGTATACTTTGGCGATGAGGGTGAAGGACTGCGCCTCGCAGTTAAGGAAGTAGTCGGTGAGGTTGAGGGCGAGCTTGTTGTCGTCTGGCGTGACGTCGACGTAGTTCTCCGTTCCTGGGAGCGCGTAGAGGACTGTGACTGTGTAGTTGTAGAGCTTGCCCGTCGTAAGTAGGCCGAACGGGACCGGCAGGAAGCCGGGGTTTCTACCCTGCCTGACTATTAACGGTTTGCCTTCAGAGGTCGTGCCGCCGCCAAGCAGAGTGAAGGGTGGGAACTGAATGTAGCCAGCCGCGTCAGTGTACGTGTTGATGGGGTCGAAGCCGGGAGCCGAGATGATCACCATTGCACCCCCGAGGGGCTGGACAGGAGGCATCCCGCTGTCCTTCACAATGGCGGAGACCTGGACGACGGAGACGTGAATTTCGAACTCCCAGGCGGTACCGTCGAAGGAAGCCACCATCACCGGCTTCGTGGTGTCGCCAATGCTGACCTCCCAGGTGTCTCCGTCGCTGATGCCTGTCGAGTTAAAGCTTTCGGTGAACACATGTATCCCGTTGATCTCAGCGCTTATCGTGATGTTCTCTCCGTAGAGCAGGGTGTAGTCGGGCAGCCAGAACACCGGCTCGCCCGTGAAGTTCAGCGGACCCTCCATGGGCGCGTAGCCGGTGGCGGGGTTTACTCGGCCTACCCTCAGCTTCCAGCGGCTCGTCGCGAACTCGACTTTGATGACCGGCACTTCCCAGTTTATCAGCTGGTTGTCGCAGAAGTCGTACACCGACACCTTAGCCACGAACGTGTAGGCGCGGTCGGTGATCGTTAGGGCCTCGGTGTCCTGTGGGAACGGGAGATACGTGTAGTTGAATTGGTTCTCAGGCGGTACAGGTATGTTTTCGGTCGTGTTGAGGCCTACCTCCGTGGGCTGGAGCTCGGAGCGGTAGGTGCCGACCTGGACCCAGTCGAGGCCTGTGACAACAAAGTTGAGCGTCTCGCTACCGACCTTGACCTTGAAGCTCGCTACTTGACCATTGCCGGAGGTGTACTTGATTTCCCAGTAGATGTCCTTGTAGAGGGTGGTGTTCCACATCTTCTCGATGTGGAGGCAGTTGGGCGCCAGGGTGGGCTTGATGTCGACCTGGATCGCGCCTATGAGGAACGGCTTCGATAAGGCGTGGCTATCGCCGTAGCTGTAGAAGATTATGGGGCCGTCTTTGCTGAGCCTGACCTCGAAGTACGCGGGGTTGGTAAGCCCGCTCTCGGGGTCCTTGTAGTAGAGCGGGTAATCCTGGCCGCCGATGCTCGTCAACGCCTGGAAGGTGAAGTTGTAGAGATAGCCCAGCACTACTGCTGAGCCGTTGAGTCCTGAGACGAATGAGGAGGCGTTGAGTCCTTCTGTAATATCGAGCTTGGTTGAGTTCAGGAGGAAGGTTGTGCCGTATGCGTGCCAGAACACGGAGGCGTTGTAGGTGCCGTAGTAGATCTTGTTGGCCTCTAGGGGTGTTGGGCTAACGACGTTCACTGTGATGTGGCCGGTGCCGTTGGTGACTCCCCTAGCGTAGGCTATGATGCAGTTAGCTCTTTGTGTTTCGTTGAAGACGACTATGGTTACTTCCTGGTTGGCGAAGGGCGTGCCCCAGGGTGTTACAAGCTGGACGACTGCGGCCTTGACGGGTTTCGCTTGGGCCGTGTATGTTAGGGCGAGTGCTAGGATTGCTACTGCCAGTATTCCTAACAGGTATTTGTTGCTCATACTTTCCCATTCACCCCTTTTCGGGGTTCAGGGGGGTTTAGACTCGCGGGGTATTTATAGGCGTTCTTTTCTGATAATTAGAATCAGGCTTCCGGCTAATTCTGCTTCGACGAAAATCGATTATACCTCCCGGGTACTGATGTATATCTCTCCGTGCTTAAAGGTAGCTTCCCGAGGCTTCGTCGCGGCGCAGGTAGGACTCGCGGGGTAGCATTCGAAACCGGGGGCAAACGAGCCGTCCAGGCTTAAGCCCCTAAGGCTTGGGCACTGTTCCCGTCGCATCGTAGTCCCATGGAAAGGTCTCTGGCTCACCACACTATTCTCTATGCTCTCAAGCACCACTCAATAACTGGCAACGTGCTTATATATGCCTTCCGAGCCTGCCCCAAAGGCAGATTCTACTTTCGAAGGCTTTAGGGGGTAAAGCCTAAGCACTTCCATGAGCTGTTCTCAGGCGTCGGGGTTGCGCAACTACGCGAGCCTCGTATGCCCCTTAAATGCTACAAACCTTTCCTTTGTGGCTACAAAAGTGGTGGCGAACTTTTCCTCTATAGGCCCCAAATTTTCCTCTCTCTCTTTCGCCTCTCCTTTAAACGATCCACACTCATGAAGAAGCTAGTGGTTGCTCAAACCTCAATGAATTACTCATCTAGGATTTACTTCAGAAAGAAAAAGGAGAGAAAGTGAGAAAGTCTCAGCTCTTCATGTGGCGAAGCCTTCTTTCCCGGGGGCCAAGCTCCGTGCTTTCAACACCATCTCGATAGGTAATAAGCATTTTTTATGCGCTTCAGCGAAAACATCCAATCATACCCAGAGGGAGGTGCGGGAAGCCTGCGCCTTCATCCCTTATTAGCCGTGACCGCAATTAAGGTGACTTTGCACGCCCAACAGCATTTAGCCGAGCAAACGGAAAGCCAAGCTAGCCGAAATCCTCGGCCGTTCTTGAGCTTCGCATCCTTCCTTACGCGTCGCAGCTCCACCGCTAGCTGTAGAGCGCGCGGAGGAGGGCTTCGCGTGAATTCGTAAAGGCTCCTTTCCATCCCAGCTCAGCGCCGGGGAGAGCGTTGCTGCTGGGGTAGGTGTGTAAGCATCATCTCGCCGCAGCTTTTAATTGCGGAGCAGGGTGGTTAGCCACGTGCCCGTTTCCGCAAACACAAACGGTTCAGCACCCCCTTTTGAGGCAAAACCATCTGGTCAGCCGTGAAGACCGCAACGTTCCCCTCCCTCAACGAGGAAAGGCGGGTCGGCACCCGAGCGACACCCGTAGCCGCATTGCGCTCCAAATCTTCCTGAAGCTCAAAGCAAGCTGGCAGGACCTAGCAGGCTGTAAAAGCTTTCCCCGTTCGGTGTAGGTATCGGTCGGGCCTGTACTCCCCGTAGGGGTCCTCGGGGGAGAACTTCGCCGGGTGCGCTGCCCCGGGGGTGCCGCCGCAGTAGGGGCACTTGTCACGGCGCAGGGTGTACATGCCGCAGCTCGGGCACCTGTGGAGGAGCAATGAATCCACCTCAGCGGGGGTTAGCCCGCCACCTCCACTCCTCGAAGCCGCGATTCTGAATTGAGGCCGGCGCCTCGCTATTCCACGCAAACCGCCTGGGAAGCCATAACACCTTGAAGCCTTTAAACCTTCCTCCCCAAGACCTGTGGATGCGCGAGCGCGCCCCGTAACCGCTCAGGTCAGCCTTTGGTCGTACATTCTGGGCGATCCCCTGCTCTCGACTTGGAGTGACGTGGCCTACGCGCTCGTGGTCTCGGCCGCTGTAGCGGCTCTCAGCATTATACTCTACAGGAAGGAGGTCCTGATAGGGGTTGACAGGGACTATGCGATGCTTATAGGCTTGAACGTTAAGCTACACGACTACGCGGTTGTAACACTGCTCACTGTCGCAAGCGTGGGGCTTCTAAGAGTGGTAGGCTTCGTGCTGGAGCACGTGGTCCTGCTACTACCCTCAGCCATCGCAATTTCAACCGCCCGAAACTCAAGGGACATGCTGTGGGCTGGCTGGAAGCAAGCGCGCTGCTCGGGGCGGCGCCGGGTTAATCCAAACAGCACCTAAGTCTTCCCGCGGTGGCTGTGGGACAGGGGCCCGGCTTTGAACGGACCTGTACGAGGCATCCAACTCGCGGAGACCCGCGCGTAGGCCTTGCGTAAAGGAGGACGACCTGCAGGTGGCTCCCGACACTTAGAAAAACGTGTACGCGTCCAGAACAGCGGGTCGAGGGGACAAGAGGGGATGGGTTAAGAAAAAGGAAGAAGAGAAAAAAATTGTTTTTCGGGTTTAGCTGCCCGTCTTCAGGAAGCGTATGATGTTGTCCATCAGCTGGGCCCTGTCACCGGCGTCGCTGATTGCTTCGAAGCCGAAGCTCAGGTAGACGAGCCTGTACGGCGCTGAGGGCGCTGGAACCGGAGCCGGGAACCTCACACCCCCCGCCATCTCCAGGGGGTTGCCGTCGCTATCGAGGTAGAAGAACACGGGAGTCGAGTTGCCTGCGGCGCGGATCGCGTCGGGCCACCACTGGTTGTTTGCACCGTCCCCGCCTGATATGGCCAGCATCATCCCGTCGCTCACGGGGTCTCCTGGAGCGCCGGCTAGAGCGAGCGCTGCGCCGCACAAAGTTGCGCTGTCGCAGAGGTACTGGGCCCTCAGCCACTTCTCGTACCAGGAGGCGGCGTCAGGCGAGGGCGCGAAAGACGACCACGACCACTGCGCGTACACATTCAAGTAGTAGCCTATTTCCTGGCCTGTTATGAAGAGCCCTTTACTGCCCGAGGACAGGAAGCCCGCCAGCGCCTCCCTCTCGTACTGCGTCAGCGTAGTCCTCCAGTCGTCGCCGGTGAACCACACCACGGTCGCGTAGCGTGAGAGGTCGCCGGCGCTGGGAGGCCCGGCCTCAAACTCGTCCCAGTACACGTAGCTGTAGCCCGCGTCGCCGAGCGCCGACTTGAAGTACCCGGAGTAATCCCGTCTCCACGGGCTGGCGTCGTCGTCGACCAAGAGGATGGTGGGGGAGCTTCCCTGCACTTCGACTCCGAACATCGGCGTTCTCTTGTTGACTACGCCGACGCCTCCAGTCCCCTTCTGGTCGTAGACGTACCACCAGAAGTCGGAGGTCCCCGTAGCCTTAGCCGGGCTTATCGTCTGCACGATTGAAGCACCCTTGTACACGTTCGTGACAGCCCCCGAGGCCGCCACAGTGCCCCAGCATACATCGTAGGGGGACATCCCGAGGCCGTAGCTGTAGGTCTTACCCTGTTGAGGAATATACACTATGGTTTCCACGGGCCTCCCAATCCATAGAGAGTCCACGACGAGCACCGCGTAGGGGGGAGCGGTCAGGCTACCGGGGTTGCGCCAGTAGACCCTCACGCCGTCTGGGAGTATGCGCAGGTTAGCATTCATCTCAGCTCCAGCCGT
This sequence comes from Infirmifilum sp. NZ, assembly GCF_022693705.1. Taxonomy (NCBI): domain Archaea; kingdom Thermoproteati; phylum Thermoproteota; class Thermoprotei; order Thermofilales; family Thermofilaceae; genus Infirmifilum; species Infirmifilum sp. NZ. The sequence goes on along the minus strand of NZ_CP094288.1, from coordinate 1,213,660 downwards.
CCTGTACCACCGGGGCAGGTCTGGGTGCTCCAGGCCATAGAAGAAGTTATACCACAGCTCGTAAATACCCAGCATTGCCGCCTTCCAGGTCGTCACCACCGTGACGTAGGTGGTTGGCTTGACCCTGACCATGTAGAAGTTGACGTCCTCGGTGATGGAGCCCGCGGTCACAGTGACCTGCGCGGTCTGCGTCACGTACCCTGACTTCGACACCTTAACCGTGTATGTGCCGGGAGCTAGGTTGGTGATCGTGAAGAAGCCGCCGTTCTTGCTGTACGTGTACTTCTTCGACGGCCCAATGACCTCCACCCTCACGCCTCCCAGCGTGTCGAAGAAGGGGTTCGGGTTCTCGGCGTCTACTATCTGGCCTCGAATGCCGGTGGCCGCGACGCCGAGGGCCTTTGCCAGGTCAACCCTTCTCGTGGTGACCGGGAAGCCCTTGTCGGGCCCGAGGGGCCTGCCCGTCGCCACCAGCTGCTGCATCACTTGAGTGTTGCTCCAATCGGGGTGCGCGGCCCAGACGCGCGCCGCAACCCCGGACACTATAGGGGCCGAGAAGGATGTCCCGGCCCACACGGCGAGCCCGGAGCCAAGGTCTAGTGTGAGGATCCTGTAGCCGGGTGCAGCGAGGTCAACGTAGTTCAGCGTATTCGTGCCGTAGTTGCTGAAAAACGTCTTCACGTCGAGCTCGTCCGTCGCAGCTACAGTTAAGCAGCTGGGCACTGCGGCTGGCACGGGAACCAAGTCGTAGTAGGGCGTCGAGGCGTTGTCATAAATGTAGGTGATGAGGTTGTCCGCGTTTCCAGCGGCTGCGACGACGATCTTGCCCTTCTGGTACACGGCGTAGTTGATCACAGATTCCATTAAGTTGTACTCGTCAGACCCGTACCACACGTACCCGCCGAGGCTCAGGTTTATCACCTTCACGTCGGGGTTGTCCGCCGCCTCTAGGATCCCCTGCATCACCCACTCGAATTCGCCATAACCGTAGGCGTCCAGCACCCTTACCGCGTAGATCCGGCTACTCGGCGAAACACCGGCTATACCGATCCCGTTGTTGGCTTTCGCGGCAATAACCCCCGCGACGGCTGTCCCGTGGCCGTTTTCGTCGTAAGGATCGTTATCGTCGTCAACGTAGTCGTGGCCCAAGATGACCTTGCCTGACAGCTCGGGGTGGTCGTACTGGACGCCAGTGTCAACGACGGCGACGACTGGCGCGCTGAGCGGGAAGGGTGCGAGGTCGTACCCTATCTTATCGAGGTACCACTGGTACGACAAGTAGGGGTCTGCAGTCTTTCCACTCGGACTCACCTCCGCGTTGCCGTTAATATTTCCTTCAAGCTTCCTATGCTCTACGGGGGGCGCGTAAACCTTGAAGTTCTTCGCCACGTAAAGGACGTTGGGGTCCTTCTTCAGCGCAGCCTCAGCTTCCCTCGCTTTCTCCTCGCTGCTGAACTTCAAGAGCTTGACCTCGGTTTCGACGCCCTTGACGCTTAGAGTGGCGAGGTGCTTTACGGAGGCTGCGCCGACGCTGGCGGTGATTTCAGCTATCTTGCTCTTGGGCGTGTAGGGCTTAAAAGCAACTATGCGCTCGCCTTTCGCGTAGTTGTCGCCTTGGCGGATCGAGTTGACGATTTCCTGCAACCGCTTGATCCCGTCTATGAGCTCCGGGGGTAGTTTATCCTTCAAGGCGGGGGGGATGTCGAGGTTCTTCGACTTTCCTGAATCAGCGTTCGTGGAGGCAGTGGTGGTTGAGGGCTTGCCTTGAACCCCGAAGATTGTTATAAAGCCTGTCGGTAGAGCCAATATAATTAGCAGGAGCACTGCGAACGCTCTAGCGAATGTTTTTGCTTTTCGCATCACTTAGTTTTTCCCGAATTCTCATATATATTTTTTTTCTGAAGCCTTTTCCCAAAATCATATATGTCGATATTTTAGGTAAAACGTCTGGAAAACTCCTCTAACAAAACCTCGAAGCTGGAGCATGTAGTCACCCCGCGTAGCCTCCCGATACTCTTCTCCCGCGGGTCGAGTACGAAGAAACGGAGGCGTATGCCCCTGGGGCTTCTCCATGACCGCGAAAGCCTCAGCGCAGCCCCTGTAGGCGCCCACACCTGCTCGAAGAAACTTTCAACCTCCCCGGCAACCCTAATGGGTTGCAAAGTTATTATACCCATGGGGTTGTTACCTTGGGTGGCCAGGGGTCTTCGGGGCTGGCGGGGGCTCTGCCCGCTTCCCGGTCACCTCAACCATTAACGATTTCCCTCTCCTACTCGGCTTTCCTGCGCAACTCCTCTATTTCGATGCTGTAGCTTGGACTCGTCCTCAAGGTGCCTTTTAAGCGCCCCTAGAATCCCCCCTTGGGGCGCGCCTTTTTTTACGCAGGAGGTTTAGGGCCTCGTACATCCAATCTGGAGGGTACACTGTTACCGGGTTCTGCCCCCCACATCCTTTTCAGTTTGACCAACCTCTCACCTGTACCACGGAGCGGGACCATTACATGCATTTGCGCTCTTCTTAACGGGTATTTGGAGAAAAAGAGTATTGGGTATAACTGAGGGTGACTTTTATTCACTGCGCTCATAAAAAGAATAGATAAGCATTTCCTTTTATTCCCCGCATTCATAAGAACTAGTGAGCGTGTGCGCGTTTTCATTTATGGCCACAGAAACAACCCCCCACGGTCACGAGGGGGTTCAGCTTCCCCCAGCGGCTACTTCCTTTTTCCCCTTTTCCCTTTTCTATCTGTGTAATCCCGGGGAGAAACTCACCGGGGCTGATGCACGCTTAACGCAGAATCTCCTCCGCGCCTAGAAAAGCGCAGAAAAGCGCTAAAGAGGGGAAAATGACTTATTGGGAGGGGGGCGGAACGCGTACACCGCTTCCCCCTGCATTTCCTTTCCTAATACCCCACACCCCCTTGAATTTTCATAATCGGGGAGAAAATCATCGGTGTTGGAGCTGGGTTACCTTATTTTCTTCCCCTAATATTCGGAAAAGCAAAAAGAAAAGAGGGGGGAAAAGATATTTTTGCTGGGAAAAAGAAAAGGGAAAATTCTACTCGGGGCTGGTCGAACAGCACGATTGTCGCCCCGCGCTCTCCTCACACCCCTGACGATCTCCCACAGCACGCTCTTAGCCACCTCCCTCGTCTCAGCAGGGGCTTTGCTTTCGCGCCGAACTGGCTGGTTTTTGCTTCAGAGAGGGAGCGCTTGACCATAGCCTGCGTGATCCTCCTCGCCGTGGTTAATGGCAGAAAAACGAGGGTGCTCGCGGGCTGAGGGGCGTGTGGCTACATATGCCTGGTTCCGTGCTTAAAGGCTATGCTGAGCAATGCTTACATCTGCTCTGGCTGTAGCGCTCTTCCCTGCGCTGACCCCGTAGGGCAGAAGGCTTTTACGAACCCGTTTACAGCCCTCCTCGGTTGCACTTCACGGCTAGCGGTGTAGCTATAATCCGGTTCCAGAAGAAGATAGGTTGGTCCGGGCCTGGCTGAGGATTTCGGCTAGCTTGGCTTTCCGCCTGTATTCCCCGTAGGGGTCCTCGGGGGAGAACTTCGCCGGGTGCGCTGCCCCGGGGGTGCCGCCGCAGTAGGGGCACTTGTCACGGCGCAGGGTGTACATGCCGCAGCTCGGGCACCTGTGGAGGAGCACGTGCTTCGCCACGCCTACTCGCCCTTTAGCTTCTGGTACGCGAAGGTGCAGCCGGAGCCCCGGGCGGCGCTCTCGATGGACTTCAGGATCTCCCTTGACAGCCTCTCGCTGTCGCGGTAGTTGAGCGCCTCGATGTCGAGCTTGTACCTGGGGGCTCCGAGCGTGTAGAAGCGCACGGTGACGCCCTGGGGGACCTCGACGGCCTCCTCCCAGGCTGTGAGGGCCTTCTTGAGCGCGGGTAGCCCTCCGTCGACGCACTGCAGCGTGATCAGGTAGCTCATCTTCACCCTCGGGAGCTTGATGTTCTGCCTGGCGATCTCGGCTACCGCCTTGGCCCACCTCTCGTCCACGCCGGCTTCGAGGAGGGCCTCCTCGCCCCTCAGGCTGGCCTCCTCCAGCCCCTTGAATATCTCGCCGTAGTGGTCCTCGAGCCTCCAGCCGACCTTCTCGTAGGCCTCGTCCAGAGTCTTCCTGAGCTTCTGGGCCGCGAGCTCGAGGATCTTCTCAGCCCTCTGGGCCCTCTTCCACTCGATGAGCTTCTCCCTCCGCTCGGCGTCCGAGACCCTACGGAGCGACAGGTCGACGAGCCTCCTGGCGGGGTCGACGCGTATCACCTTGAAGACGGCTTTCTGCCCGACCCTCAGCACCTCGCGGATGCTCCTGAACCAGGTGTGGCTCACCTCACCCAGCGGGACGTAGGCCCTGAGGCCGCCGTACTCGTCGAGCGTCACGAAGGCCCCGTGGTCGTGGATCTCCGCCACTGTTCCGATGACGAGGTCGTTTAGGCTCGGCACGCTCTCCCTCTTCCTGACCATCTACATCGCCGTCGAGGAAAAGAGCCCGGGCCTAGATATTTCTTCCGATAGACTACCCAGTCTCACTATTCTGTTTCTTCGGACTTCATGCAATCGGCAGGAGACTGGTGTTGTGTGGCCTCTGCGGGCCATAGCTCTCGGTGATAGCAACGCGCACAGTATCTCTTACACCGCGGTTCCCGGCTATGTACGAGATAAGCGGGGTTGAAAAATGCCGCTGGGTGTCATGCTCGTTAAAGAGAAGCCTAGAGGCACGGCTAGTTATGCAAGAACTCATCAGAGGAAAGCTTTAGGGTGTTGAAGCTTTCTTAGGAGAGGAACTCGAGTATCTCCGCCAGTATCAGCGCCTTGCCGCCTGTGGGCTGGACGAGGGCGCGGCCGCACTTGAGGCACTTCGCCTCGAGGGAGGAATGGCTGAAGACGATCTGCGTGTTCCCGCAGTCGGGGCACCTGACTTTCACGAACCTGCTTCTGGGCCTTGGGATGAGCTTCTCGACGTCGACCATGCTACTTCACCTTCTCGACTATCTCGAGCTTCTTGAGCCTGATGCCCTCCTTGTGGATCGTGTAGCCGCAGACCTTGCACTTGAGCTTCAAGACCTGCTTCTTGGTGACCTTGGCTGTACGCTTCTGCTCGGGCTTCCTCTTGGACCCGTAGCCCTTCTGCTTCCTGAGGTACCTCCGCTGCCCCTCGGCTAGCGTCCTCCTCTTTCCAGCCTTGTAGAGCGTGACCTCGTGCTCCGTGTGCGTCTTGCAACGCGGGCAGTAGGTTCTAATCACGTTGGGAACCTTCATCCCAGCGACACCTTCCCCTACAACACCACGTGGCTAATTTAAAGCTTTCTTCGTTGTAGTCCCCCTTAGCTGGTGTGTGGCGGGCTTCGCCCCTACGCTCCGCAACTTCTTCGCGCCAAAGACACGGCAACCGCCGCTCCCCTGCGGGGATAGGCGGGAGGCGCAGCGCCGCTAACTCCTCGGTTTTTCGGTGTTTGTCCGCTCTTCACGTTAACGCTGAGAGTGGAGGCACGTAAAACATTACGAAAGATTTATAGAGCCCCGTGGGTGGATAGCCCTCTAGGCGTCGCTATGGAATTTTGCCCTAAGTGCGGGGGCCTGATGGTACCAGCGGTGGTGAACGGCAAGAAGGTTTTGAAGTGCCAGAGCTGCGGCTACGTGAAGGAGCCCGCGAACCCTGGGAGGGCTTACAGGGTCGAGGAGAAGATTGAGCGGCACCCGCTGGATAAGGTAGTGGTTTTCGACGTAGACGTCGCCACGCTCCCAGTGGTTCAGTTCAAGTGCGAGAACTGCGGCAACGACAAGGCGTATGTATACGAGGTTCAGACTAGGGCCGGTGACGAGCCCGCGACGAGGTTCTACATCTGCACGAAGTGCCGCAAAGTTTACAGGGAGTACGCTTAGTAGTTAAGTGATAACTTAATTATTAGGGTTTTTGCACGATATAGCGGTGCTCGGAAATGGTCAGGTTCACGTTCCCTGACGCTAGGGAGTGGAGGTACATTATCGAGAGCCTCGCAACGATCGTGGATGAGGCGAACTTCGTCGCCACCCCTGAGGGCTTGACGCTGAGGGCGCTAGACCCCGGGAGGATCGCCATGGTGGACCTCTACATGCCTGCAGGCCTCTTCGAGGAGTACTCCGTCGAGGCGGAGACGAAGATAGGCGTTGTGCTGGACGATGTGAACAAGGTTCTGAAGAGGGCTAAGTCGGACGACAAGCTCATCTTCGAGGTGGGTGGCGGGAGGCTGACGATAATCCTTCAAGGCAGGGCTGAGAGGAGGTTCAGGTTCCCGCTGCTCGACATCGCGGGCCAGGAGCTGCCGACTCCTAAGCTGAACTTCACGGTGGCGGCTAAGATGCTCAGCGACACCTTCCGCGACGCCCTCAAGGACGCCTCTCTCGTGTCCGAGTCTGTGCGGCTGAAGGCCGAGGACGAGACTCTCTACGTCTCGGCCCGCAGCGATAAGGGCGAGATCGAGTCGAAGTTCACGATCGAGGCGGGGAGCCTGCTCGAGATCGACGTCAAGGAGCAGGCTGAGGCGAGCTACGGGATAGACTTCCTTGAGAAGATAGTCTCGAAGGCCTACAGGGTCAGCGACATCATGACCCTGAAGTTCGCGACGAACATGCCCCTCGAGATGACCTTCGACATAGCCGGCGGGGGGACGCTGAAGTACCTGCTAGCCCCGCGAATGGAGTAGGCTCGCGACAATGCCGGAGGCGCTTCGCGTAGCGCTAAGCACAGACGACTACAGGTGGTATCCCTTTCTCCCGGAGGCCCTCAGGGTAGTCCAGGAGCTCGGCTTAACGCTCGAGGAGCTGGGCGAGACCCCGCTCGGGCTCGAGATCCTAGAGGCTGCCAAAAGCAGGGTCCTGACGGTCATCGAGAGCGGCGCCTACCCACCGCCCAGCGATGACTACAGGCTGGAGGTCTCCGTGTTCACGACCGCCTTGCTCATCCTCTCTCAGGTCGGCGACAGGGCTCTCACCGAGAAGTTTGCCGTGGCGTTCTCGAAGAGGGTCTTCGAGAGCATTGAACGCGACTCCTCCAAGAGGCCGGAGCTCCTGCTCTACCTGGCGACGGTGTTCGGCTGGAGCTTCAGGGTTGAGGGAGGAGGCGTGAGCGTGCACTTCAAGGACTACGTGTACGCGCAGCCCGAGTTCACGGGCCCCTGGAAGCTCGTCAATAGGCAGGTGTCGGGGGGCTACGTGTGGGTCACGTGGCGGGAGTTCGCGAGGCTTCTCCAGACCGGCGTGAAGAAGCATGTGGCGAGGCTCGTCGACTCGGCCGGCGTGGATCCCTCCGCTGTCCCCGAGAGGCTCTACGCAGCCGTCGAGGAGGTCTCGCGCAGGTGGGCTGAGGCGAGGAGCGAGGTTCTCGCGTACGCGAGGGCTGGGTACAGGAAGGGGGACGCGTCCGTGTTCCCGCCATGCATAAGGGCACTCCTGGAGGAGATACAGAGCGGGAAGAACTTGACGCACAGTGCGCGGTTCGCGCTCGCGTCCTTCCTCCTATCCATCGGCTTCTCGGTTGACGAGACGCTCGAGGTCTTCAAGGCGTCGCCCGACTACAGGGAGGACTTGGCCAGGTACCAGGTTGAGCACATAGCCGGCCTTAGGGGCTCCAGGACTAAGTACACGCCGTACAAGTGCGACAACATGCGGAGCTTAGGCCTCTGTAGGTGGAGTTGCCAGGGCGTGAAGCACCCCCTCCAGTTCTTCTACAGGGCGGTTAGGGGAAGGCCACCCAGGGTGACTTAGTTGTTGTCTCTGGACGTTGTGAAGCTGTTCAAGTCATACTACGCCCGTAACACCGTTCCACCGCCCAGCAGTATAGAGAGGAGGGAGTTCGCCTTCAGCCTCTTCAACTCCCAGGGGATGTTCAGGCACATAGCTTTCAGCAACGGGGAGGAGATGAACAGCTTCCTCAGGGAGAAGGTCCCCCAGCACGCGTACTACTCGACCGCCTACTACTCCGACCCCGCTGCCCAGGACATGGACGAGAAAGGCTGGCTGGGCGCGGACCTCGTCTTCGACATCGACGTCGACCACATAAACACGCCCTGCAAGGTGCTGCACGACACTTGGAGGTGCCGGGACTGCGGGGCGGAAGGGTGGGGTATGGTTGAGAAGTGCCCATCGTGCGGGAGCGAGCGATTAGACAGGCAGACCTGGGTCTGCGATCAGTGCATAAGTGTGGCCCGGGAGGAGATCCTCAAGCTCGTGGACATACTCGAGGAGGACTTCGGGATCTCTAGAGACGAGATGTACGTCGCCTTCTCGGGCCACAGAGGCTTCCACCTCCACGTCGAGAACAAGCTGCTGGCGGAGCTCGACCAGGAGGCTAGGCGCGAGCTGGCGGACTACGTTAGGGGGCTGGGCATTGACCCGGACCTCTACATCGTGAAGGCCAGGAGGGGCTACGTTTATAGGTTTAAGCCCGACGACCCCGGGTGGCGTGGGCGGATCGCGAAGCTTCTCATGCTCAGGGAGGAGGCCGGCGCTGAGCTCGCACGTGAGGAGCTCAGGAGGCTCATCCTGGAGTGCGTCGCCGAGGCTAGGGCGAACATCGACGAGAAGGTGACGATGGACGTGAAGCGCCTCATAAGGCTCCCCGGCACGCTCCACGGCAAGACAGGCCTTAAGGTTCTCAAGCTCACAGTGCAGCAGTTAGAGGCGATGGATGCCAGGAGCGTGCTCGAGAAGGCTATAGCTCTCCCCGACGAGCCCGTCAGGGTTGAGATGGAGAAGTGGCCTAAGAGAGTGCTGACCTCGGTCTTCCCCGATGAAGCTGACGAAAGAACGCTGCCCCTATACCTTGCAGTCTACCTCGCGCTAAACGGCAAAGCCAGGATTCTGGGGCCGGCATAGCAGGTAGCCGGTGCTTTTCCACGTAGGCGGCTCGCCTTGTTGCTTCTCCCATAGAGAGCGATTAGCTCCTGTTTAACCTACATGCCGCTGCCTCGGCATAGAGAGGGGGTTCGTTCAAACAGAACAAATGCGGCGTTCACGCAAGACCTGCTTCAGAGGAGGATGCCTGGTTCCAGGAAAAGGGATTTAAGGTGATGTTGCTATCTTAACCTTGAATACCTTCACCCAGCCGTTCGGCTCAGACACGTAGACTAGCTCGAAGTTCTTTAGTGGCTGGAGAAGGTAGTGGGGACCGTTGTAGCCCTGGAGCTGCCCGAGGAAGGCGTCGAAGATGAACACCTGCTGCTTGTAGTTTCTCGTGTAGATCATCCTGTAGAGGGTCGCGTTGAGGGCTTGGGGCGTTGCGGCGGGCACCAGGAGGTATATCCTCTGGTTGTTGCCGAGGTCGAGGTACGCGTACGAGCCGTTTCTGTAGCCGTAGATGTAGTCTCCCGCGTCGAGCCCTATCCACTTCAGCATCTGCGGGCTCTTAGCCATGTCTCCGCCGAGCGCGGGGTGGATCATGGAGAAGTACACGTTAACGCCTGTGGACAGGGTGAGGGACTGTAGGGGCTCGAAGACGACCACGTACGTCACGTTCAGCTCTCTGAATATGCTGAGGGCCGTGTCCTCGTCGGACATGAAGGCCCTGGCTATTTTCTGGATCTGCCTGGTGTCTATAGTCGCGTTGTCGCAGGTGGTCTTGCGCCCCGTGTTCACGCTGATCCAGTAGCCGTAGTCCCACCACGTTGCTATCGTCGCATCGCGCGGCACGTTCAGCTTGATCCACTCCAGAGCGGAGATCCAGTCCATGTACTGGTAGTTGTAGTCGACCATGGGTATAGAGGACGTGAGTATAAGTGCCGGCTGATGCGAGTAGAGCGGCACCTTGGAGCCCAGGATCGACGGGGAAAACAGCAGCAACAACACCACGAGGACTAAGGCCACTACGGCGCCGGAAACACTGCCGCCACCACGCCTTCTGTAGGTCGCCGTGCGGGTAGTGTCGAGCACCCTATCGAAGAGCTCTACGAGGCCCATCGAGGCAACGACCGATATTGCGGGTGAGAGCAGCAGGATGAGCCTGACTATCGATGAGGAGAAGTACAGGGAGGTGGCGAAGTACAGCGACGCGAAGGCAGCCTTGAGGTCGCTCCTCATCCTCCTCGCTAAGATGAACACCGCGAATATGCCGAAAACGATGGATGATTGGAAGTCGTCGAAGAGCTGGTTCCACGACGGTACGGCGTGCTCCGCCACAGTGGTTACTCCCGGCTCTCTTATCGTGGGCAGGACAACGGCGAGGATCCTGCCCGAGATCAGCGACGTCAGACCCGTGACCGTCGCCACGGCGAGCAGAACTGCCAGTACTCCTAGGGCCGCGAGGCCGGCCCTCTTAATCTGGGAGGGGCTCAAGGTTCTGATCCTGGAAAAGCCTAGAAGCAGGAATACGGCGTAGACGGTGGTGGCGAGCGGGAGGAAGCCTACCAGTGAGAGAAAGGCGGTGTTAGGGCCGAACCTCGGCGTCGTGGCGACGAAGAGGGTGATTACGGCGTTCGAGGCAACGTAGACCTTGGCTAGCGTCCTGTCATCCGGGTGGATGAGCAGCCATAAGAGCGCGAGTAGCGCGAGGAAGTTCCATGGGTAGAGGTACGCGCCCCACGACAGGACGACGATGCCCTGCGAGAGGCCTGCCAGGATGGCGAGCGAGACGGACTTCCTGCGGTATGCTAAGAGAAATAGGTAGAAGCCGAGGAGCATGAAGGGGATAGCTAGGCCCTCGTGCTTGGCCCCGTAGTTGGTCCTGTACATGTACGCCCAGCTCAGCGCTATCATAACCGCGGATAACGCGCCCACCCGTTCGTCCTTGAGCTCCCTTCCAAGCAGGTAAGCAGTGAAGACCGCGAAGGCTGCTCCGACGGGGACTATTATGCCGTGGATGAAGTAGAGGTCGACTTGGAGGCCGAGGTCTCTGAGAAGCTCGTACGTGGCTACCGTGAAGAACGCTGCTCCGGGCTGGCTCGTGCCCCTGAGGTCTCTACCGCTCGGCGCCCAGAACAGGGTGTCCCTGGGCTTAGGGTTCTCGAGCCACCAGTGGTACCACCAGGCTAAGCCCCCGAGGAAACCGCCGTTGCCGTTTTCTAACATCTTGACGGAGAGGTAGTACTCGTAGTATGGGTCGAACTCGTTCAAGTACGTGCCCCAGTGGAGGGGGGCTAGTCGCGCGAGCAGCGTCACAGTGAATGCCAGGATTAGGATGACTGCAACCACGGCCCTAGTATCTCCAAGTGCTTCTAGAACCTTGAGGAGTCCTGACGCAACCTTCTTCGATGGCGTGTCGCTCCTGTCAGACACAGAATAGGTGCTCTGACCCCCGGTATTTATTTTTGTGCATCCCCCTCCAGCACGTACTAGTACTGCTTTTCGCTTCCCATCCTTATCTCTTCCTGCAACCGGGAAACGTTAGTGAGATTTTCTTCGGATCGCTGGACGCGGATAGAGTCTAGCTTACCCCCATTTTTTGCTTCAGGACCCGCGTGCATTCCCCACGAGCTCTGTTCTCCAGGCGCATCATCCCATCCTTAAGTCGAGCCGCGAGCTAGGCTACGGTTTTCCTGCAGCATGCGCGGATCCATATTCGCCTGAATCGGACACAGGGGCAAGGGCGCGGGATCGAGAGTGAAGGCGTTTCGCTCTGTAAGCTCAGGGGGCTTTTCAGGGAGGCTAAACTCTGGGCAAGCAAATATATCTCTGAGCGCCGATATTCAGGTCAATGATAACCGTTGTGTGCAGCAAGTGCGGTTACGTGTTCTACAAGGGTAGCAAGGTACCCAACCTCTACAAGATCTACGCCTCTGTGGGTGGGCGTTGCCCGAGGTGCGGTCGCGAGATCGACTGGAGGCCTGTAGAGGTTAAGGTTAAGAGGAGGAGGTAGCGTCCTGCACGGCCTTCTGCACGAGCAGAGCTCTTCCTTTAAGGTATAGCCTTAGTGCGTCGAGGGCATCGTCTTTGAATTTGCCCCCTAGCTTTAAGGGGGGTAGATTCGCCTCCTCTAGGAACACTACGTTCACGTTTGGCGGGTTGCCGGCTAGTAGCCTCTCGGATGAAGGTGTGCGCCCCACCATTAAGACCACCTTCCTGTAGTGCGCCGAGAGCACCCTTATGATTCTCGAGATCGCCTCAGGCGTGGATAGCCCGACGAACAGCACGTCGTCCTCTACTGCTATCACGAGGCCGGCTTTCGACTCCCCGGGGTCCACCGCTACTACGACCTCGTTGGCCCTCTCAGGCGGCCAGTTGAGGTAGACGCTTAGGACCGGCTCACCGATGGTTTCGTCGATCAGCTCGCATGGGACTACGAGCTCGGGGCTTAGCTGATCCAGTACGAAGTCACCCTTCATTCTCTTGATAAACTGCGCGAGTAAGCCCGCCTTCTCGCGGCACTCCGAGGCGATGCGCCTAGGCCTCGCACCCCGAGTGTTTTAAGCCCTGAGGATTATTTTTGCTTTTCAACACCCAGTTCCTCGGGTTCCAAGGAGGCAGACAGCCTCTCATCAAGGTCTTTTCCCGCCAGAACGAGCCTCAGCCCCGCCTCCGTTCTCTCCAGCCTCACGAAGTCCTGGGCGTAGAATCTGAGAACACGGTACGCCAGAGGCCTCCTCCCTGAGACCTCCTGCGTCGTCACCAGCACGGGCACTGCCCTCGACGCGGCTAGAGCGTAGAGCTTCGACGCGGCGAGCAACTGCAGCCTTGTGATAGCGCTTTCACGCATGTAGAACCGGAGGGGCAGGTAGTAAGCCGAGAAGCCGTCGTAGACCACGACGTCTATGTTATCCGGGATTAGGTCTAAGCTGAGGAGGAAGTGCAGTTCCTGCTTAAGGTTTGGAACCGCGGCGACGGCCACGCGGTCGCTGGGCTCAGGGTGTAAGAGCGAGTGCCTGGCCAGCCCGACGTATAGCACCTTGGACTTCGTTATATGGAGCGCAGCGGAGAGCGAGAAAGCTGTCTTGAAGGATGACGGGCCACCGTAGACTACGTGCAGGCCCGGCTTACCCAAAGCTCTGAGAAAACTCCTCGGAATCATTACTTCATGCCGTAGACCGTCAAAAGCAGGGTCACGGAGATGAACGCCAAGGCTATACCCGTCACTAGAAACATTGTTGCTAGGTTCGGCCTGGACCTGTACCTCGGGGCCTCGTACACCAGCAGTAACCCGGCTACGGCGAGAGCATACAGGAAGAGAAGTACCAGGAACTCGCTCGTGGTCTGGGAGCCTGTGCCCGGGTAGATGATGTACGTTCCAAGGGAGAATGGGGGTCTCTCGGCCAGAACGTAGACGAGGCCGGCCGCAATCGCGATAGAGAAAACCAGCAGTAGCCATGCGAGAGCGCTCTCAGAGAGTAGAGCTGAAGCTACACCAGACGCGCCGCGCCGCATACGAGGCTCAGAATCGCGCAGCTCATGTATATACTTTTGGCTTCGAGTTAGGGGAGTGTGAACGCCAGGATGGCCACCAGCATTCCTATAAGCGTGTTCCTCCTAACGATCCCCGCGGCTTCAGGAGTCGGGGTTCTTGCAATCGTGTAGATCGAATGGATGAATATAGCGTCCGTTAAAGCCAGCATAGCTACAAAGGGTTCCTTCAGCGCGAAGTACTGAGGGGAGGCGAGGCTTAGCGCAACGGCTAGCGCCATGAAGATGGCTGACACCAGCCCCGCTTGCTTGACCCCGATTTCGCAGGCGAGCGTGCATACGCCGACGCGTATGTCGCCCTCCAGATCCCGTACCCCCTTGGCGATCTCCCGTCCAATGTTCGCCAGGAAGGCTATCAAGAAGAAGAGTGACACTTTCTCCTCTACCGCGAGGCCTGTTGCAAGGGCCCCGTAGAGGAAGCTGCTTGCCGTTAGACCGGCTACGGCCAGGTTCCCGATGATGGAGAGTCTCTTCAGGTAGTAGTTGTACGCGTTGCCTATGGCCAGCGCGGCTAAGAGGAGTAACACGGGGTATGCTCCGAGTGGTAAAGCGAGCAGCAGCGCGGAAGTCGATGCGACGGCAGCAAAGGCGAGAGCCTCCCTTCTGCTCAAATCGCCCCTCACAAGAGGCCTCTCCGGGCTGTTCACCCTATCCTCCTCGATGTTGAAGATGTCGTTAAAGGCGAAGAGAGACATCTCCGCAAAAAGCGAGCTGAGAAAGGCCAGGACGAGCCTCAACGAGAAGCTAGCATTGACCGCAAGGTAGCCAGCCACGACTGCGAGACCCGTCATAACACCGTGCTCGATGCGCGACAGCTTCAGGTAGGCTCTGAATTTCCCCATAGTATCGTAGAGAGATCCATTCTGAATGTAATTAAATTTCTTCGCCCGGCAAGGGTAGCCCTGCATGAAGACTTCGAAGAGGCGGGCCCGCCGGGAATCGAACCCGGGACCTGCGGCTTACTCCACTCTTGCAATTTAGGACTGCGGCGCCTTTCGGCGTGGCCGCCGCGCTTCCTGACTGCGCTACGGGCCCCGAATAAGCGAAAACTAGTGCGCTTGATAAATTTTTCTCCAGGAGTTTGCAGAGGTCGCCGCAAGCTACCTAAGTATCTTAGACGACCTCTATTTCAACTCTAACCGAGGGGGGCACCCTGGTTCGCAGGAGCAGCCGAGTGGCTCTCTCGTCAGCGTCCATGTCGATGAGGCGCTTGTGTATCCTCATCTCGAACCGGTCGAAGGTCTCGTAGCCCTGTCCTGAGGGGGCGCGCCTTGTGACGACCCTCATAACCTGCACGGGGAGCGGTATCGGGCCGCGTATCTTGACGCCCGTCTTCCTGGCTATCTCCCTGATTTCGTTGCACACAGCCTCTAGGTCTTCCACGGAGGTGCTTGAGAGTCGGATACGAACCTTGCTGGGCATACAGCATCACGAGCAGAAAGAGTCAACACCCCACACTATAAAAACTTTACCCAGGGAGAAAGCTCTAGTAGCCCTCAGCCTTCCTGACGTCTATTACAACGCCGGCGGCGATGGTCCTGCCGGAGTCCCTCACTGCGAACCTGCCTAATGGCGGGAACTCGGAGTACTTTTCTACGACTACGGGTTTCCTCGGCTTGAACCTCACGATAGCGGAGTCACCCTGCTTAATGTACTGCGGTTTCTCCTCTGCGACGCTGCCTGTTCTAGGGTCGAGCTTCTGCAGCAGCTCCTCGAACGTCACCGGGACTGTAGCGGTGTGGATGTGTAGCACTGGGGTGTAGCCGGCGGCTATTGCGGTTGGGTGGAATAGCACGAATATGCGCCCGATGAACTCGTCCACCACTGTTGGCGGGTTGTTGACGGGGCCCACCACGTCCCCTCTCCTGATCTGGCTCTTCTCGACGCCCTTCACGTTGAAACCTATGTTGTCGCCCGGAATAGCCTCCGGGATTGGTGTGTGGTGCGTCTCGATGGATTTGACCTCGCCGACCGCCTTCGGCGGGTTGATTATGACTTTGTCGCCGACCCTCAGCACCCCTGTCTCCACCCTGCCCACGGGAACGGTGCCTACACCCTTGATGGAGTAAACGTCCTGGATCGGTATCCTCAGGGGCTTGTCGACGGGTCTCGGCGGCTCCTTGAAGTCGTCGAATGCCTCGTAGAGGGATGGGCCGTTGTACCACGGAGTCTTGTCTGGGGACCTCTTTGCAATGTTCACCCCTTCCCAGGCCGATATAGGTATGAAGTGTATCTCCTCCACCTTGTAGCCAACCATCCTGAGGAGCCTTGATAGCTGGTTCTTTATCTCCTCGTACCTCTCCTTGCTGTAGTTAACAGTGTCCATCTTGTTGATGGCCACGATGAGCTGGTCTACGCCCATCGTCTTGGCTAGGAACACGTGCTCACGTGTCTGCCCAGCTGGGCTGATGCCGGCCTCGAACTCGCCCTCCTTGGCGGAGACCACGAGTACTGCGCAGTCGGCCTGGCTTGCTCCCGTGATCATGTTCTTCACGAAGTCCCTGTGTCCGGGCGCGTCGATGAGTGTGAAGAAGTACTTCTTGGTTTCGAACTTGTAGAAGCCTAGGTCGATGGTGATACCGCGCTCCCTCTCTTCCTTCAGCCGGTCGAGCACCCAAGCATACTTGAAGGACTCGCGTCCCAGCTTCTTAGCCTCTTCTTCGTACTGCTGAATTACTCTGGGATCAATGGCTCCGACCTCGTAGAGTAGCCTACCCATCGTCGTACTCTTACCGTGGTCGATGTGGCCTATGACCACTAGGTTAAGGTGCGGCTTCTTCTCAGACATTGTCCCACCTGTCACCCTTTACACACTCTTTGATTATAAAAACTTAACTTAATGAAGGCATACCAGAGCGACCCACATGTTAAGCGCGAAGAAGCGCCTCCTTAGGTCCCTGCAAAAGCTCTCGAAAAACAGCTCGTTTCATGGATCAGTGAACAGCTCCGGATGCCTTCGCCTGAAACCCTCAATGTATGCTAGCACTACGTTCTTCACGTCCTCAGCGTCTAGGTGTTGTGTGGAAACTACGAGGTCGGCTACGCTGTAATCCCTTATGTTTAAGCCATAGTACTTCATCGCCCTCTCGTAGTTGCTCTTCTCCCTCTCTTCGATCTCCCTTAAGGCCTCCGCAAGCGAGATGCCATCACGCCTCGCTATGCGCTCCGCCCTCACCTCGCGCGGAGCGTCGAAGATTATCTTTATGTGGGCTATCTTGCTCAACACCCAGACGGACAGGTGACCCTCCACTACGACGCCTCCTTTAAGCGCTTCGCCGATCGCCCTCTGGTCTATCAGCAGGTCTATGCTCTCATCCTCCTCGGCTTTCTTATGCAGCTCAAGTAGGCTGACGCCCCTTTCGCGGGCTAGCTCCCTGAAGAGGCCTCCGCTTGAAACGTAGCGTAGGCCGTAGTGCTCTGCTATAAAGCGGGAGTACGTTGTCTTACCGCTACCAGGGGTTCCGCTCACAGCTATGACGACGCAGGGCAAGGCGATCAGGCTCCCGCGAGCTTACGTGCTGCTACTTTTATGCCGAGCTTCAAGCAACGATGACAGAGGTAGCCGCCGTAAATCCTCGTAGGCATCTTCACGCCCCCTCTCTCCTCCCTAGTGGTGAGCTTCGGGACACCTCGTATCGGCGCGCCGCAGACCGCGCACTTGGGGTAGTCATGCTTCTTGTCCAGGATCCTGAGCACGTGCCTGCCACCGGGGGTTCTGACGATTTTCCTCTTCTTGGTGCGCGACCTAAGCGCAGGCCTTACCATAGGACACCAAAGCGTTTATGTGCGAGTATTTAAGAAATTTTCGCGCGAAGGTGTTCGGCGTTGGGCACTAAGGCCGGAGTCGTGGAGGGTTGGGTGAGCAACGCAAAGAGCCTAGGAAGGGTGGCCTTCCTAGAGGTCATCGATGACCTCAACCTCTCCCCAATAACGGTCGTCGTTAAAAAAGACCAAGTCGATCCAGAGACATGGACAACCGCTACGAGGGTCAAGCTAGGCTCAGCGGTGCGCGTGGAGGGGGTTTTCCCAGAGGTGGTCGTGAGTAGAAAAGGGCGTGAAATCCAGGCCTCGAGGATAACCGTACTATCCGAGACACTGGAAATACCGCCGATCGACTTGACAGGCAAGACCCCAGCGAGCTTTGACCTGTACATCGACTACAGGTACCTTGCACTTAGGCTGCCCCGCTTTCGAGCCGTGTTCATCGCGCGAAGCAAGCTCATGGGTTTCACTCGCGAGTTCTTCGCAAAGCAGGGGTTCTTGGAGGTGAACACCCCGAAGATCGTCGGTGCTGGAGCCGAGGGAGGGGCCACCCTCTTCACAGTGGATTATTTTGAAAGGAAAGCTTACCTCTCTCAAAGCCCCCAGCTGTACAAGCAGATGCTCATGTGCGGGGTGCCGCGAGTATTCGAAATTGCACCGTACTTTAGGGCTGAGAAGTTCAGCACCCCTAGGCACTTGAACGAAAGCTGGGGGCTCGACGTCGAGATGGCGTTCATCGACAGCGAGGAGGACGTTATGAGGATACTGGAGGACTTCGTCAGAGGTGCAATAAGGTACCTTAGGTCACAAATGGGTGAGACCTTGAGGGAGGTGGGATTCGAGCTCCTAGAGGAGCCGGCGAATATACCAAAGGTAACGTACAGCGAGGCTTTAGACACGCTGGGGAAGCTCGGGTTCAGCCTGCAGTGGGGGGACGACCTAGACACACAGGCGGAGAAAGCCCTGGGAGAGCACTTGCAGAATCAAGGCTACCCGATTTACTTTATCACGAAGTACCCCTGGGACGCAAAACCCTTCTACATCATGAGGGAGAACGACAAGCTGAGCAGGTCTTTCGACCTCGACATAAGGGGTATCGAAGTGGCCTCAGGAGGTCAGAGAGAACACAGGTACACCGAGCTACTCAAAAACCTCAAAGCTAAAGGGCTGAATCCAGAGGAGTTCAGCTTTTACACACAGGCATTTAAGTACGGTATGCCTCCTCACGGCGGCTTCGGTCTAGGCCTGGATAGACTCTTAATGACTATGCTGGGGCTCTCGAACATACGAGAAGTCGTGCTATTCCCAAGAGACCGCTTCAGGCTGGTCCCCTGATGGGCACCGAGGCTCGGCCTTCAAGTGGCTTCGAGAAGCGTTCATGACCACGCTCATCTTAGGTCGCGCCTGCCTCATTTACCCCCTTAACTAATGGGGGGACCTCTCCTCGGGATATCACGGGTCCCCTTTTCCGGGGGATGGCTCCAGTGGACTCCAGCCCGCGTCGCTGTGGGCAAATTGTCTTTTCGCGTTGTTCAAAGCACCCGACTGGCAACCGTGTGGACGTACCGGGAAATGGTTATTGCTCGACGCTGACTTCTCGCCATTCGGGATTCATCTCCTTTTCGGTGCGTATGCTGAGAAACGAGAAATTATGTCTTCGCTACTTATCCCTTTTTGCGAGGTTGAAGGTGCTGGATGTAAACCTTCACATGTACTGTAACTGATGCGGCCCGAGATACGTAGGCATTATCGAGTGCTCGTACAACTCCTTTAAACTTGGATGGAACATGGAAGGATATGAATTGGATTCAGGAAAATTTTTGGGAAAACTAAAAAGTACTGTTGCTACTTAGGCCTGAACGCTTATGCTTTCGGGTTTAGCCAAGGGGATCTGGAATGTGGGTGTGAGGACTTTTATCTTCCTGATTTCAGCCTTCTTAATTGGGTATATCTTTCTGGCATTAGCCTCGATTTCCGAGGCTATGTTACCGAGAACCGCCTGCTGTATGAAGGTGTCGAAGTCGAGCTGGCTAGCTTTTTCGCTTATTATTTGAAACATAATCTTTCTGATAGCCTTTTTCTGCGAGGTTTTAACTCTGCTCACGGTGACGGCCATGCCCATCACCCTGAGCTTAACTCCATCCTTCGTTTCCACGTCTATTATCGCGTCTATCCTGGATGTCCCCCTCCTCACGAGGCTTCGTATGTAGTCTCGCGTGAGCTCCATCTGTTTGAGCTGCGTGTAAGCTGTAGTCCCCTCAACTTTAACTATCTGGAACTTCAGCTTAATATGTAGCTGAGAAATATCCTTTGTGATGTCGTAAAAGCTTACTTCGACGGTCCTGCCAATGACGTTCTCAGGCTCGTTAGCCGGGATTAGACCTAGTTCAGCATAGCCGAATGCCCTGGGCGCTAGCACCTTGATCCACTTCTTCATCGCCCACTTGTCCTTGGCCTTCCTAGTGCTCACGGAGTAAACCCCAGCTTGCCTACGTGTAACGTCATTTAAACTTTTTCTTCCGGCAAGCAATATGCTTATACCCTATAAGTTAGATTTTCATAACAGCCGATGAAGAAGGAGGTGATCTGTGATATTGCATGGTGATCGATGACTACGGGGGTCTGAGGCTGCAATTCGAACGTAGGAAAGGCCTTAGCGCGGAGGAGTTCGAGAGGTTTCTCGTAAACGCTAGGAAGATAGCGTATTTCGATCAGTCAAGAAAAGTTTGGGTGATCTCCGAGGAGAAGCTTCTCAGGCTTGACAGGGAAGAGCTGGTGAAGACTCTCGACTCTCTCAGGGAGTTATCAACCCTCACGGAAGATCAAGTTCACGTTATTCTCGCCAATTACGGCTCGAGTGCAGGGAGCCGCGGTGAGAGGCTCAGTGTCACGGGTTTTCTGGAGGTGCGAGGTCCTGCACAGCTCATCGATAAAATACTTCGAGATGCTGACTTCAGCGGAATGGTGACGAGCAGGAACGGAAGGCTTTACCTCACTTCCCTCCTCAGTCTAAAGGTGTTCGCTGAGAGGTTGCGCGAAAAGTATGGCGTTCAGCTGGAGTACAGCGTCGACCTGTTCAGCGTGAAGGTGTACAGAGAGGAGGCGTCTCTTAGGCTCTCGTTCAAATACGTTGACAGAGACCTCGCTATGCTCTTACTCAACGAGGGTGTTTTGACTTACAACGTCGAGAAGCCTGTTATAGGTCCAGACGGGGAGTACCAGGGTTCAGAGCTTGTCCAGCGCACGCTGAAAGTAGCGAGGATGCGCTGGGGTGACAAGACGCTTATTGCACCTGTAGCACTGTTGGAAAAGTATCTGTCGAGGCTGGCCGCTATAGGCCTGAAGCCCGAAGTCCAGATAACCGAGAAACCCGACATAAAAACTCCTCTTCGCAAGAACTTCACCTTATTACCTCACCAGGAGGAGGCGTTCAGCCTCTGGGCCAAGCGCAAGAGGGGCACGATCGCTATTTTCACGCGAGGAGGGAAATCCTTCATAGCTCTTGAGGCTATTCAGCACCTCCGGAAACCTACGCTTATACTCGTCACGACCCAGGAGCTCATGGCCACCTGGCTGGACTACCTGGAAAAGTACCTCTCCCTTCCGCGCCACTTCATCGGGGTCCTCGGAGCCGGCGAGCAAAAGATACGAGAAATAACCGTCGCGACTTACTCGAGCGCTGTGAAGTACATCGAGCTCATAAGGGACAAGTTTGAGTTCGTTGTGTTCGACGAGGCCCATCACGTCCCAGCCACCACGTTTAAAAACGTAGCTTTGCAGCTCGACGCTCTGTACAGGCTGGCTCTCTCGGCGACTCCCACGCGGAGAGATAACAACCATAACCTTCTCTACGAGCTTTGCGGGGGGTTGCTGTACACGCTGTCATACGAGGACCTTGTGAGGCTGAAGGTTGTCGCCCCTATTGAGCGCTTTCAAGCCTTCTTTACTGAAAGTGAAGAGGAGAAGCTTCACAGACTCTACGAGATCCTGCGCGAGTACCCAGGGTCAAAGGCGATAGTGTTCACCCAATACTTAAAGACGGCAGAAACAGTTTATAGCTTCCTGCAGGAGAAAGGGATCAAGGCTGTTCTGGTAACAGGCCAAACACCAAGCGCCAAAAGGGAGCTCCTGTTCCGAGATTTCCTAGAGGGAAGAGCCAACGTCATCGTTTCCACGACTGTGCTGGATGAAGGCATAACTGTTCCAGACGCCGAGCTCGCGGTTATATATGAGGGGAGCGGTGAGGGCAGGCAGATGATACAGAGGATAGGCAGGGTTTTAGGCTACCAGCCGGATAAGACAGCTAAAGTGTTTGAGATAATCAACATCACGAACCCCAAGGAGAAGTACGCGTACTTGCGCAGGTCGTGGGTTCGTGAGCTCTACGTTTTCGAGGGGCTGAAAAAATATGTCGAAGCAACAAAGAAGGGTCAAACCGACGAGATCAAGCCCTCCTACCAAAGGAGGATAGACTCCTTTTAGCACCCGAGAACCGTGGCTACTGCTCGTCGTATTACTGGGTTCGTCCTTGCCGCCTCGCATATCCTGTCTTCAGGGCTCTCGCCCACTGGGATCTCGAGGTGTACGTAGAATCCCGCTTTACCCTCTCTTGCACGCCTAATCCGCATGAATCTTCTCTCTAAAATAGTGTCCAAGGATATCCCCAGCAATCTCGCAGCTTCGCTCTCAAAGCCAATGATGGACCACTCATCGTGACCGTAGCTTGTGGGCTCGACGAAGAGAAGACGCTTATTCACGCCCGGGACTCGTACCCCCAACTTGATCTCTCTCAGCGAGACGGCGCCCGCGTATTTCGGGAACTCTTCCTCGGTTTTGCTCAGCCTCGAAACTGGGATTGAGATCTCGATGCCCTCATCCACCACGACAATTATCCTGATCGCTGTAGAGGGTGATGCCTGAATCACGCGAAAGCCCCTAACCGAGATGCCAGCTCTCTCAAGGGCAACCACTACGCGCCACGACGGCACGTAAGCCGTGAAGTGCACATCGATGTCGCTCGAAGGCGTCACATCACCCCGTGCAACACTACCTATGACGACAGGGGATGCACCCACGCCCTCTAAGGCTCGAAGTAGCTCCAGAGCCCTCTCCCTGAGGTTTTCTAGTAGCCTCCACCTCCACTCGGGATAAACCACAGGAGTCTTATCCCTAACTCTTACCGGGGTGAGACTCGGCAAGGGTCTTCACTCTGTATGCCGTCTCAAGTATCTGGAGGAGTATCATAACGGCCTTCCCAACCTCGTAGACGTCAGCGGGGCTTGAAGCCCTAGCAAGCTCGTCTCGCAGAAGCTCCATGCGCTCAACTACAGTCTGCTCTAAGGACCTGAGAGCCAGCGCGGAGCGGGCACGGACCTCTTCCTCATCGCTTGATACAATGACAAACCTTTGCCCGCACTTGGGGCACACAACCTCACCGGACTTCAGGCGGAATAGAGGTACTGAGCAGTAGGGGCAAAGCTTGTCGAGCATCGTTGCCCCGGACTTCAGCAAGGAAGCCATCTTGGCTAGAACAGCCTTCTCCTCCTCAGACACAAAAAATACAATATCAGCCCAATATATAACTTAGTCAATGCCAAACGTCGAGGACTTTCAAGACAATCCCTCCATATACGGTAAAAAACTGGGAGAGTTTACGATGCAGTGCCCCCTTTGCGGGGGTCCACTGCACATCACGGAGGCCGAGTACGAAATACCTGTCCTCGGGAAGGTACTAATAGCCAGCAAGCGGTGCGAGAAGTGCGGGTACAGGAAGAACGATATCGTCCCGCTTGAACAAAGAGAGCACCTCCGCGTGTACTTTAGAGTTGAGAAGCCAGAGGACTTCGAGGTGAAGGTTGTAAGGTCCCCGACTGCTCGTGTGATTATACCGGAGCTCGGGCTGGAGCTCGACCCCGGGATAGACGCGGAGATGTTTATAACGAATGTTGAGGGCATACTACAGCTTTTCCTAGACGCCATTCAAAAGCTTCGGGTACTCGACCCCGATGTGGATACAACAGCAGTCGAGAGCGAGCTGAAGCTCATAATCGAGCAGCGCCGATGCGGTTTCACGGTAGTCCTCGATGACGAAAGTGGATTAAGCACCTTCTACTCCGAGAACTATAATATTCCACTCTTGATCGAGAGGGTCGGCATTAAAAAGGCGAGCACTGACTGACCAGTAGGCGAAATGTATATACATGTAAGTAAGGGTAGCTTATACTTGAGCTATCTATGAGCAAAAGCGGGTCTAAAAGCAAGAAAGGGAGCAAAGGCGAGAAAGAACGGAAGCCTACAGCGCTTCCAGCCGCAGGTCTGCTGACGTTCTACGAGGAGGACATAGGAGGGATAAAGGTCAGGCCCGAGGTCGTTGTAGCCGGGACTTTCCTTCTAGCGTTGATCGTGATCATGGCGCATCTCGGAGTCTTCGGGCCCTAGCCCCCTCCTCCATAGCTTTCACAATCTCTCTAACTTTCTCCTGCACATTCTCGGACTCCTCGACAATCGTTCCAGTGACGAGGATGTCGGCACCTGCCTTGGCTAGCTCTCTGGCGGTCTCCGGCTCCCTTATTCCACCCCCAACGATGATGGGTATCGTCACGTTCTCTCGAACCATCCTTACGAGAGCGGGGGGAACGGGGTGGCCACCGGACCCGCCCTCCAAGTAGACAAAGTTAAAGCCCATGTACTCCGCCGCCAGCGCGTAGGCCACCACCACCTCGGTTGCGTCGAAGGGTAGTGGTCTAGCGTAGCTAACAAGCGACGCGGCCCCTCCGGATCCCATGAGGATGTACCCGAGCGAAAGGGTTTCGAGCCCGTACCTTTTAACGATCGGCGCGCCTTGCACCTGGGCCCCCACTATGAAGTAAGGGTTCTGCGAGTTTAGGACGGAGAGGAACCAAACCGCATCTGCGTACTTGCTCAGCGCCGTAGGAGTCCCCGGGAAGAGGATCACCGGTATATCCACAGCTTTCTTGACAGCGAGAACCAGCTCGTCCGTCATACCCTCAGAGACGCCCGTGCTACCCCCCACCATGATAGCTGAGGTGCCAGCCGCGAAGGCCTCTCTGGCTATCTTAGAGGCCTGCTCCGGCGGCGTCTTGTCTGGGTCAAGTAGAGTCATATGTATGGCGCCCCGCTCCCTTATTCGCTCTAAAATGTACTCCCTAACCCACCTCTTCTTCATCCTCCTCACCGCTCGATGGTTTCTCAACAGTCACAAGCTTGCCTGCCTCGAAATCATCTAGGAATTTGCTAAAATAATCCACTGGGTGCAGGTAAGGATTATACTCGTACTCGCCTCTTAGCCCGCAGTTCGCACAGGTCACTATGGCCTTCTTCTCCTTGCCCTTAGTGACTGAAACGCTCACAGCCGTCGCTCCGCATGAGGGGCATTGGAACACCGTGGGTAGCTTCCTCTTGGGAACCAAACGCGGACGTGCACGCTTCCGCCTGCGCCTTCCCATACTACCAGCCTGCCTCTAGAAGATGTCAGCCTAGATATAAGTACTTATGTGTCCGTGGTTTACACTAAAGCTACGTCGTCTACGAACAACGAGTATTGGTCACCAGGCATCATCCTAGCTCTTAGCAGGACATCTGTCCCCAAAAGCTCTTGGTTGACGTAGGACAGAATTTTCTCCAAGGCCGAGGGGGTGTACTCGCACCCCTCCTTGACGTTCATCGAGTATATTTTCTCAAAAACTCTTGCGCTGTTGCTAATACCACGTAGCGTCGCCACGCCATCGTCAAGAACCATGGATAGGTGGAATAAGGGGTTACCGTTTAGGCAGCGAAGGCGAGAGTTGAGAGATATCACCGCGGCCCTGTTCAAAATGTGCCCTGCCTGACCCGTGAACTTCGAGAATACATACCTTGACGGGTGTTTGCTCTCTATAACAACGGCATTGAGGCACTCGCTCTCTCTAAAAGTACCGTCTACCGAATAAGCCCCCACAATTTCACAAACTTTTCCAATGGTCCCAGCGAGCATGGCAAGACTGGTGTCCCGGAATATTACGAGGTGCTGAACGGCTATCCCATCTTTGCTGTTTTCAGTGGCCAAGTAAACCCGCCCTCCCTCTCTTCTAAAGAGAAGGTAGCCCAAGACTTCAGCCTTAAACCCAAACAGCTCATTGCTCTGAGCGTGCGTGCAGAGCGAAACCTCGCCTTCACCGCTCGGAACAGCGGATACTTGCGAGGGGGCATCGCATCTTATGGTGAGGATGCCCTTCTTGGAAAACTCGCTACAACCGCTCGTAGCGACAAGGTCCGCCTCTGGGGCTGTCGTAGCCGGTAGGATCACTACCGCTGGCTCACACCCATCTAAACTAACACCGTAAATGCAGCGCCTGCCGGCTCTGGCGACGCCCCTCACGACTCTTATTACTCGAGTTCCCGGTTTATGCCTCTCGATATACTGAAGAAGCTCTGTCAGCTCGCTCTGAGCTAGAGCTTTAACCGAGGAGGATTTCTCGAAGTATATTTCGTTTCTCTCTCTGTACCTTCTAATGGACACTTTAATAAGCCTCACCTTGGTGCCCACCCTTAAGGCCTTTCCGATGCTTTCTGCTTGCTCATCCCATAGAACCCCCCAGATGATGCCAGTCTCGTCGGCTATAGCGAAACGCAGGTACTTCTTACCTGTAGGCGATAGCTTCAAACCAGAATTGAACACCACTAGGCCCTCGACATCAACGCCTCGGAAACCTGAGGCGAGATCCCTGATCTTCAAAACCGTGAGGGATGAGGGAGTTGACTCGCGAGAAAGAACTACCCCCAGCTCCTTCGCGACCATGAGGGCGGCTGCGTCTCTCCTTATTATCCCTCCGAACTCTTTGACTTTCTCGTCGATCATCCTCTCAATCTGCTCTCGGGTGAGGTTGGGCTTACTCCTCAAAACCTCCTCGACTACGCGCTGAACATCGTTGTCTGCGCTTGGTACTCTCTCCATTGCGCTAACCTGAATTCTGCGGTCATCTTACTAAAACGTTTTTACCTTTAAATCCTTAGATGCGAACATGGGTCATGCGTGGCACACCTATGATTTCACTATGCCGAATGGATTCTTTTAGGAGTAATGGATCGGTCGTATCACTCAAGCGGCTACGCGCAGCAATACCACATTTTATTAGATTTTCCCCAATCTCTTCCCGGTACGACGTGCGCCTTCCCTGCCATCGCGGGTTAGAGGAGTAGGGTGCCGAGTAACGCTTGTGGGGCTTGAGTCTGCGGCTGTCACAGTGCACGTAAAGGATCATGCCCCCGACCCACCAGTGCAGTTATACTCGAGGCAAGTGTCAAGGCATATGGCCGGGAGATTCGAGCTCACAGGCTTAATGGTGGTGCTACAACGCCTGAGGCAGCTGAGACCGCTGAGTAGCGCTCTCGCCACCAGAAGCACCAGGTATACAGCCTGGAGAGCCGTTCATCATGAGCCCCCCGTGTCCACCCGGGAAAGTGTTTTTCAGACCAGTGAAGTGGCAGACACGCCAGCCGTGGCTTAAACATCGACACGAGTAGCTGATATGGGCGTGCCCACTACCAGTGATTGGGATGCTGCAGTCGCGGGCTGTTGCTGAGTAGCCTCGTTAGGATAGGCTTGAGAGAAACTTTACGTATAATTCGTTGAAGCTGATGCGCTCTTTCTTCAGCTGAACACCCTCCTTTATGGCCAGCTCTACTGCAATCATGTGGTAGCAGGCTTTCGACCTGCCTCTGTAGAAAACCGAGAATAGGAAGTCTTCACAGGAGCAGAAAACGCCGGGAACAACAATGTGAAGCCTTTTCCTGTCTTTGCTCTCTACAGCATAGAGTTCAACGGTTCTTTCCCCTGCCCCAAAACCCTCGATTTCAATCTTTTTCACTCTCCCCTCTGCCAGGGCTTTCCTTGCCTGAGTAGAAAGCCTTCGAGACAAACGGGCGGCCCGCTGATCCCGAAGCAATGCTACTTTTTAAGTTTTCCCTTGCCTCCTCTGGTGCTTGACCTTATCCTTCCTCATTTCCAGCGGATGTAAGGGGATCAGGAGTTGCGCGACTAGCGCTCCTAGACCTCAGAACTGCAGCGGTCCTCGCCTCAAGGAATACCATGTGCATCGACAAGGCACTAGAGGTTACCTGCATGTTTTGTGTTGCGGTTTTAAACCGTTTGCTCGCAGAACGCCATTACCTCGGCGATCGCGTCTAACAAAAACTGTCTCAGCGTTCTGTTCCGAATCCCTCTAAGCTTCTTTGAGGCGAGGTTTGTATACCCCGAGGCGCCGGGGTGCCCTCCCCCCTCTCCTCCAAGCATCTTTGCAACGCTGGATACGAGCTTGGAGCTGTCAAAGCCTCTCTCCAGTAGCCTCTCGGAGGCTCTTACGCTGACTCTCGTCGCGTCATGGCCTCCTAGAACTATCGCCAGGTCGACTCCCAGTGAGACGAGCGTCCTTGCTACGGATGCTTCGTGGGCGCTTGACTCGGTGACGGCGATTATGTAACCGCAAACGTCGATTATACTTGCCCTTTGAACACCCTTAAGCCTCGCGATTAGCTCGGAGCGGTCCTCCTTTTCCTCTATTAACTTTAAAGCCTGAGCGTAGTCGGCTCCGCTCTCGAGCAGAATCTTGCTGGCGAGAAATGTGCTAGGAGACGTGTAGAGGTATCTCCTCGTGTCGTATAGTATGCCTGTTAAGGCAATTAGAGCTGTCCTGCTATCGATCTCCACCTTCAGCCTATCGGCCAGCAGGACGGCGATCACCGTCGAGGCGGGTTCTCGCGCTATAACGGACGCTTTAGCCCTCTCCGCAAGTATGCCGGGCGGGAAGTGGTGGTCTATCACAAGTATATCCGTTTCTGCCTCGAGCAGGGGTCGGATATCCCCCAGCATCACGGCGTTTGACGTGTCGCAGACGACTACCCCGTCGGCCTCCTGGCACCTCTCCCGCCACTGGACGCCGAGAGTCTCCATAATCTTTTTCGAAACACTACTCGGCCCCTCTGGTAAGCACACTTCAGCCTCAACGCCTAAGCTAGAGCACACTTTTTTGACCACAAAGGCGCAACCAATAGCATCGGGATCCGCATTCTTGTGAGTTGTTATGATGAGCTTTTTGCCTGTAAAACTCCTGAGGAATTCCTCAGCACGGTCTAAATCCACCGAGCACACACCTAAGGTAAGGGTTTTAAGCCCTTTTCGCGCAACTTCTTCTCAGCCAGGCTTATCGCCTCCTCCGCGACCTCTTCTGCCACTTTTGCAAGCCTCTCCCTGTCTAGCACCCTCGAGTAAATGCGTACTTCCACAGAAAAGTCGTAAGGCCAGTCTTCGCCCAGGAACACGGAGACGATCACCTGGAGACTTGGATCGTAGGGGAGCTTCTCCTCTATCCGCCTGAGCGCAAAGAGTATTACCTCATCAACAATATCGTGAGCATCAGGCTCGGAAACGGTGCTACCCTTCACTCCGCAGTCCCACTAGGCGATGGAAGCGACGCTCTGAGCTGCTTTTCAAGCGAGCTGACTCGCTCGCGTAAAAGCTTCTCCCTCTTGGAGAACTCCTCGATCCTCACCTGAAGCAGTTCTTTCTCGGACGCGAGGTCACGGGAAACCTCCTCCTTGGGAACTTTCATGAGGATTCCCCCCATTGCTTTATAGACAAACTGGTCTGGCGTCTTCTCGAGCTCTCTCAGCGTCTTCTCAACCTCTAGTAACCTCGCCTTATACTGCTGAAGGTTTAGCACAACTGCTCGAAGCTCATCAATAGCCTGCTGGTACTTCGCAACTAGACTCTGGTCGACGGACATACCTGCCTTAATTCCGCGTAGGAGTTTTAATGCTTTTGGTGCTCTTCGCGCACAAACCATCGCCACACAATTGCTCATGAGGGTCTGCAACTCCCCGTGCAACAGCGCCGTCGGTTACAGGGGCTTGAACAACAACCGTTTAATACCCTAACCTCTATTCTACGCACTGAACGTGAGCACACTCCGACTCCTGCTGGCATCATTCGCGCTAAGCGTGCTGGTCAGCCTAGTGTGTATTCACGGTTATTCAAGCACCTCCTCAAACCCCGGGAAAACAGAGTTTGCAAACGCAACCAGCTTTAACGTCACCGTAAAGATTTTTTCCTGCAAGGGTGAGAAGATTGCTGCAGAATACCTGAAGTACCTCACCGTTGAGCTTAAGGGTAGTAATCAGACCTGGCCCTTTCAAGATCAGGACACGCTTCTCGTTACTATTCCAGCTGGGAACTACTCCCTGATCGTGAAATACCTCGGGTTCCTCGTGTATAAGGGGGAAATCCCAGTCTATAATTCAACTGAGGTGAGCGTAAGAGCTAACATCTCAAAAGTGCAGTTCAGGGCCATTGACCTCATGATGAGGGGCATTCAGGGGTACGAACTCTCGGTTTCAGCTCTCAAACTGTCTCCTCGGACTGGCGACACGGTGGACGTTTGGCTACCCTTTGGTAACCTCCAGTACTCTGTAACGTATCGTTGGGGAAACTACGGGAACGTCACCAAGTCTGGCAATGTTATGGTGAGCTGCGATACCCCTCCCGTTGTAGTGCCCCTACCAGTTTGGAGCCAGCTTGTGCTCAACTTCAGGCTCGCCGATGGCTCCTCGGCTCTCGGGCTGAACGGCTCCGCAGAGGTGTACTACTCCAGTGTTCTCGTGAGCAGAGTTGACTTCTTATCCCAAGATGCGCTTAAACTGCAGGGGGCTATTACCGGAGATTACACGCTACGCATTTATCTTCACGGGAAGAAGATAGCTGAAACGGTTATCGCTGTAGACAATAGGAGCTGGAATTACACTGTGACAGTCGGTGTCATGCGCAACATAATGCTAAGACTCTTCGACGCCAGCGGCAAGCCTCTGGTATCCCAAGACTTAACGGTTACCGTAGTAACCCCTCTCGGCGAGACAAGGAGCTACACTCTTTCAGGTTCAAACACGCTAGAGATAGCGGAAGGGGTCCCAGGAAGCTACAGCCTGACCGTGACTAGCTCCGTGGTGGGTCAGCTGTACAGCGACCGAGTAAACATGAGAGACTTAATTTCAGATATACAGCTCCCCCTAGTTTTCACCTACGTGGTATTCAAGCCTGAGGGGTCAAGCACAATACCAAGAGGGGTTTCAGCAAAAGCCTTTTACATCCAAGGTGGGAAAGAAATACTCCTCTGGTCCACTTCCAGCTTATCTGAGGGAAACGAGGGCTATAAAACTGTGCTACTAGGTGTCCTACCGCTGGGCGGCAACGTAAGGGTCGAAGTCTCGTACGCGGGGGCTCAGTCCTCAACACTCACAAGCGTAGGCGGATCAGGAATCATCGAGTCCACGATCCCTGTATATGACTTCGCCGTGCGAGTAATTGACAAGAACAACGATCCGGTAACGGGGTGCCTTGTCAACGTGTCGGCGGGCGCGCTCTCGGTCTCGGGCACTGTGCGCGACGGACAGGTCTTCTTCAAGAACCTTCCGAGGGCTGATGCGAGGGTAATCGTACAATGCAGCAATGTTCCTGTAGCGGACCAAGTTATCAGCACTGCTTCTCGGAACGCAACGATACAGGTTCCACTCGTCTCGTTTAAAGTGAGTGTTAAGAGCTGGTTCAACAGGCCGATCATGGGAGCTGAAGTGCAGGTGGAGGTTCTCACTGGAAACAAAACGCTGTTCACAGCGCACGATGTTACAGACCAGGGTGGAAACGCGCTGTTCTCAAGCGTCCCTGCCCCTCCAGGGGCGACCCTTGGAGTAAAAGTCGTGTACGGTTCATCCTCGTATACTCAGCGACTCAGCGGAGAGGAGAGGGAGGTCACCGTCTTCTTCGATATCCTGGTGGATACTCCACTACTCAAGCTCACCCTCTTGCAGACCGCCACCGTTATAGGCGCTGCAACAATAGTCAGCGTAGCGGGGCTTATAGCCTACAAGAAGTACTCTGCCATCTCCACGTTCAGGCACATGTTCGAAACTGGAGCTGGGGGGGAGGAAGAGGAGAGCGAGAGCTTCACAGAGAAGCTACGCAATATATTCAGACGGAGGAAAGAGGAGGAGGAAGAGGAGGAGGGCTTGTTCTTTTAAGGGATTGGGATGAGAGCCCTCTACAGAATCGACGGGGAACTTCCCCTTATCGGGCATATAGCCTTCGGAGTGATCGACCGGGGAACAAACCTCCTGCAACTTAGGCCTACCTCTTTTTGTCCGCTCTCCTGCATCTTCTGCTCCGTTGATGCTGGACCTCGGTCTCGCATGCGGACGGCCGAGTTTGTTGTTTCCCCCAGGTACCTGGTTGAGTGGTATGCTTGGAGTGTTCGCGTAAAAGGTCTCGACGCCGCTCACGCCTACATAGACGCCGTGGGAGACCCCCTTACTCATCCCCAAATAGTTGAGCTTGTACGGCTTTTGAAAAACTCAGGCTTAGCACTCACCGTTGCCCTCGAGACCCACGGAGCTCTGCTCTCTGAGAGGCTAGCCGAAGAGTTGGACGAGGCTGGTCTAGACCGGATTAACCTCTCGGTAGATGCCATTGATGCTACGAGAGCTAAACTACTTTCCGGCACGCCCTGGTTCGATGTTACCCGCGTGATGAGGGTTGCGGAATACATAGCGTCGAGCCTGCGGATGGACTTACTCATAGCCCCTGTCTGGGTTCCTGGATACAACGACTCCGAGATTCCGCAGATCATTGAGTGGGCACTTAAAATAGGGGCGGGTAAAAAGTGGCCTCCTCTAGGAATCCAGAAGTACGAGGCGCACAAATACGGAAGAAAGGTGCCTGGGATTAAACCTCTATCTTGGAAGGAGTTTTACCATGCCCTACGCAAGTGGGAGGATGAGTATAGTGTAAAACTCGTGCTAAGTCCGCGGGACTTTGGGATCACAAAGGCTGAGAGAGTGCCTTATGCTTTCGAAGTAGGGGAGAGGATTACGGTCAAGGTTGTTGGGCCCGGTTGGCTCAGCGGTCAGCTACTTGGGGTCTCTAAGGGAAGGGTGGTCACGCTGGTTGGCGGGGGCAGAGGTCTCTCAACGGGGACCCGCGTTCAAGCGAGGGTAGTCCGAAATAAAGACAATATATATATTGCGAGAATCTTCGAATAGTGAAATGACCGGAGAGGCACTTCTAAGGCCACCGCGGGGCACGAAGGACAGGCTGCCCGAGGAGTCATACATTAAAAGGAAGGTATGCGAGTCCATCAGGAAAGTTTTCGAGCTCTACGGCTACGGAGAGATCGAGACCCCAGCCTTCGAGCACCTCGAGGTTCTCATAGCTAAGGCCGGTGAGGAAGTCGTAGATCAGATATACGCTTTTAAGGACAAGGCTGGCAGAGACTTAGGTTTAAGATTTGAGCTGACAACACCTATAGCTCGAATCGTGGCCTCGCGCCTTGACATGCCTAAACCAATACGCTTCTACTACATACAGCCCGTTTGGAGGTATGAGGAACCTCAGAAGGGGAGGCTCAGGGAGTTTTGGCAGGCCGGCGTTGAGCTTATAGGGATAGATGACCCAATGGGCGACGCGGAGGTCATAGCAATCGCTCACAGAGCTTTGAGGAGCGCGGGGCTTCAGGAATTTGAAATCCATATCAGCCACCGAAGCGTCGTGGAGGATTTAATCCTGTCAACGGGATTGCCTGAAAACCGAGTCAACGAGGCTTTACGTGCGCTTGATAAACTTGATAAAAAAGGAAAAGAATATGTTGTAGATGAGCTTTCGAGGCTAGGAGCAGAGAGGTCAAGTGCCGAGAAAATGCTCGAGCAACTGTCAAGTGCTGATCTCAACATAGAGGTTAGATCCCAAAAGGCGGTCGAGGGGCTGAAATTCTTATCCCGAACCTTGGATTTACTTGAAAGCGCTTACGACCTGAGAGCAAGGGTAGACTTCGGAATAGTCAGAGGTTTGGGATACTATACGGGCCTTGTTTTTGAGGTCAAGACGCCTCTGGGAGGAGAAGTTGGTAGCGTTGCTGGTGGCGGGCGGTACGATGACCTGATAAGCTCTCTGGGTGGTCCGCGTCTGCCGGCAACGGGTATGGCCATAGGTGTTGATAGGCTTATAGAAGTGCTACGAACCCTAGGCAGGATTGATGTCACATTCAGTGAGTTTGACGCCGTGGTGGTGCCGGTAGGTAGCGATGAAGAATTGCTAAAATACGCCATTAAAGTGGCAGAGACACTGCGCTGGAAGACGGCTCTACGTGTGACTGTTGAGTATACTGGTAGATCCCTTTCGAAAACACTCGAGAAAGCTGGTAAAAAGGGAGCTAAGTATGCCGTGATCATCGGCGCACGAGAAGTCTCTGAGGGGAGTCTGACCCTCCGGGATCTTGAGAACTGGACGGAGCAGAAATTGACCATTGATGAAGCCGTTAAGCTTCTTGGTTATTCAAAAGGATTTTAATCGCCATAAACGCTCTTAATCACAATGCTGGAAGACAAGGCATATACGTTGATCTCTTCGGAGGCCAGAAAGCATGACCCTTCGGGAATGCTCCTACACGTTATCCATACACCTCACAGCGTCCTGGAGAGCACACGTAGGTACAGGGAGGAAGCTGAGAGTTTACTCAGGTTTGACTTCTCACGCCTTAGCGGGGTGGTTGTCAGCGGCATGGGTGGCTCCTTTATTAGCGGACTTTTCCTCTACGACTTAATCGCGGATAAAACCGATAAGCCTCTTGTCTTGAATAGGGACGCAAAGCTACCGAAGTTTATAGACAAGAACTACCTTCTCGTGACGGTCAGCTATTCTGGCAACACCGAGGAAACCCTGAGAGTCTATTCCGAGGGGCTCAAAAGGGGGATCCCGATTGTAGCTGTCACGTCCGGAGGCAAAATGGCCGAGATCTCGGAGAAGAAGGGAGTACCTCTTCTTCGCTTACCTCCTGGCATCCCGCCCAGAGCCGCCTTCCCGCATATAACCTCCGCCCTTACCTCAGTTTTATCCCTTGTAACCGGTATCGACGCAGTTAGCTGGCTTGAAGAAGCGGCTCGAGAGCTCCAGAGCAGGCTTGAGGGGGCTTTCAGTGAGGGGGCCGCATTAGCCAGGCTACTCCATGAGGACGTCGCGAAGGGTCTGGTTCCACTCGTGTACGGGTACTCTCCCTACACTTCCCCAGCCTACAGGTTTAAGACACAGTTAAATGAGAACTCAAAGGTTCACGCATTCTTCGGCGAGCTCCCTGAGGGTAACCATAACGAGATAATGGGCTGGAGTGGCCCTCTGGCCAACTTTTCGGTAATTTTCTTGAGGGGGCGGGAGGAGCCGGAGTACATGCGGGCTAGGATTGAGTTCTTGGAGGAGCTTCTAAGCAGCAAAGGCGTTCCCTACTACAACCTCTATGGGGAGGGTGGAGGCAGAGCCGGCGAGCTTCTCTCACTGGTTTTCAAAGCCGATGTAGCTTCTGTAGCTCTCGCTCTCCTACGGGGGGTTGACCCGACACCTGTTGACATCATTTCACGGCTTAAGACACACCTAGAGTCCAGAGTCGGCTTGACGTTTCTACGAGA
This sequence comes from Infirmifilum sp. NZ, assembly GCF_022693705.1. NCBI lineage: Archaea > Thermoproteati > Thermoproteota > Thermoprotei > Thermofilales > Thermofilaceae > Infirmifilum > Infirmifilum sp. NZ. The sequence goes on along the minus strand of NZ_CP094288.1, from coordinate 1,179,036 downwards.
AGCCGAGAGGTGATCAGCGCCTCTCAAGCAGTTCTTTAAAGCGCAACGCATCTTGGAACATTTGAATATTGTTGAAGAAGACGTATACTTTTGAGGCGCTGAGGCTTTCTATAATGGAGAGCAGGCGGAGCAGGTCTTCCTCGGTGTACTTATAGGAGTAGTTTACCTCTCCTCTTCCTATGCCGTGCAACCTGAAATACTGCACCTTAGACTCGACTAAGGGCATGCGCCTGAACGGGTCTACAACGTGGATCAGATGGTGTTTTTTGAAAATCCCCTCTAGAAGCTCTGGACGATTGAGCCATTCTCCACGCGGTTCCCATCCTAGAGTCAATGACCCTCTGTCTATCTTCGAGAAAAATGTGTCCACGTTAGACACATTCTCTTCTGTGGGACCAAAGCTGGGGGGCGTTTGGAAGACGACGACGCTCGCGTCCAGGGCTTGAGCCGCGCTTCTCGTATACTCCCACCCTTCGAAAACCTCCCTAGTTGGTCTAAAGAAGCCGTGGTTTTCCGTCGGCTTGATGCCCTTCGCCCTTCTCCAGGTCGGCGAGCTGGCTGGATGCGTGATTCCCTGGAAAGCTTTAAGCGTGAACTCGAAACCTTCTGGTGCTTCACTCCTCCAGCGGCGCAGGGTTTCGAGCGGCACTGGCCTGTAGAAGGTTTCCTGCACCTCAACACCCCTAAAAGAGTTGTAGTAGTTTCTACGTCCTCCTTTTCCGGAGAAACCGCACGTTCCTACAACAACCTCCACACTCTCGCCCGAAAAAAATAAACATTGGCCAGCGATAAAAGTTCATCTGGGATCTCCGGGGGCCGTAGTCCAGCCTGGTAGGATAACCCGTAGCGGTTCCTGATGCCTGGCTTGGGCCCAGGTGGTCCCGGGTTCGAATCCCGGCGGCCCCACTTTTGCACAGAACTACTCTCCTTCTGACCACCTGAATTACCGCCCTTGTCTTGCAATACTAGAAAAAAGTTTTAACAGCGTGTAGAATTCTTTCAATAGTGCGGGGGTGCCCGAGCCTGGACGAAGGGGGCGGACTTAAGATCCGCTGGCGTCGGCCTGCCCGGGTTCGAATCCCGGCCCCCGCACCTCCTCAAGCTTTCAGGCTTAGTTACTGCTACTGGAAGCCGCATGATGCTAATGGGTATGAACTTAGCGGTGAGTTGAGAAAAATTTTTATAGAAGCGATAATTTTCATGAGGTGCAGGCGAGGAAAATGGCATCACCTGGTGGTGAGGGTATGGCGTCGGTGGCGCAGCTGGGTGGAGTTCCTGTATTGATACTGAAGGAGGGAACCTCGAGGCAGACTGGCCGTGAAGCGCTTCATCTTAACATAATGGTTGCGAGAGCTATCGCTGAGACCATTAAGACGACTCTTGGCCCTAAAGGCATGGACAAAATGCTCATTGACACGCTCGGCGATATAACAATATCTAATGATGGAGCAACAATTCTGGATGAAATGGACGTGCAGCACCCTGTCGCGAAGCTGATGGTAGAGGTGGCTAAGGCTCAGGACAAGGAGGTTGGCGATGGGACAACGACTGCAGTGGTCTTAACCGGCGAGCTCCTAAAGGAGGCTGAAAAACTCCTAGAGAGGAACATCCACCCGACGATAATAGTGGGCGGGTACAAGAAGGCAATGGAGAAAGCACGTGAGGTCATTAAGCAGAAGGCCATCAAGGTAAGCCTGGATGACGTGGAAACTCTAAAGAAGGTTGCGGCAACATCCATGAGGAGCAAAGCCGTTGCCGCCCTAAGGGACTACTTCGCAGACCTAGCAGTGAGAGCCGTGAAGCAAGTCGCAGAGGAGGTTAACGGTCAGGTACGTGTGGATATCGACAACATACAGATCATCAAAAAGAAGGGAGGCGCCTTCCTTGACACACAGCTGGTCTACGGCATCATAGTCGACAAGGAGGTTGTCCACCCTGCTATGCCTAAGAGGGTTGAGAACGCGAAGATCGCCCTGCTCGATGCGCCGCTCGAGGTCGAGAAGACGGAGATCGACGCCGAGATCAGGATCTCCTCTCCCGAGCAGATGCAGCAGTTCCTCGAGGAGGAGGAGAGGATACTGAAAGAGATGGTCGACAAGATCAAGGAGAGTGGTGCTAATGTGGTTTTCTGCCAGAAGGGTATTGATGATGTTGCGCAGTACTACTTGGCTAAGGCTGGGATTCTGGCTGTTAGGCGTGTGAAGAAGAGTGATATGGAGAAGCTTGCTAGGGCTACTGGGGCGAGGATCCTGACTAGGGTTGAGGACATCACGCCCGAGGCCCTGGGCACCGCGAAGCTCGTGGAGGAGAGGAAGGTGGCGGACGAGAAGATGGTCTTCGTCGAGGGCTGCCCCAACCCCAAGAGCGTCACAATCCTCGTCAGAGGCGGATTCGAGAGAGCCGTGGACGAGGCTGAGAGGTCGCTCAAAGACGCACTGTACGCTGTCGCGGACGTCCTCAAGCACCCGTACATCGTCCCGGGCGGTGGCGCGATCGAGGCCGAAATCGCTAGGGAGCTCCGCAAGTACGCCACCGAGGTCGGTGGGAAGGAGCAGCTCGCAATAGAGGCTTTTGCCAACGCGATAGAAGCTATTCCGCGAACCCTCGCTGAGAACGCTGGGCTAGACCCCATCGACATAATCGCTGACTTAAGGTCTGCCCACGAAGACCCCGCGAAGTGGGGTTACGGTGTCGATGTAAATAACGGTGGAGTCGCGGACATGTTGGCTCTAGGAATATTTGAGCCGGCGAGCGTTAAAGACCATGCGATTAAAATCGCAACCGAGGCTGCGTCGATGATCCTCCGCATCGACGACATAATCAGCGCTTCAAAGCTCGAGGAGAAGAAGGAGGAGAAGAAGAAAGAAGAAGGAGAGGAGAAGAGCGAGTTCGATTAAAACAACATTAAGGAACAAATATTCTTTTCTTCTCCTTTTTCTTTACTTTTTGCTTCAGGGTTGAAACAGAACTAATTTTAAGCCTTGAGTATCTCTTAGGAAGAGTATGCCAGCGCGCAGCTCGGAATGCAGGGTGGAGAAGCTAATACTGGTTACAGGCATGCCCGGTTCGGGAAAAAGCATCTTCGGTGAAATTGCTAGGAGAAAGGGTCTACCCGTTGTAAATATGGGTGACATTGTGCGCGAAATAGCACAGGAGCGAGGGTTAGAAGTTAATGATAGTAACCTCGCGAGAATAGCCAAGGAGTTGCGAGACAAAAGTGGCAAAGCGGCGGTGGCGATGCTGGCTTATGAGAAAGCATGCAAAACAGGGAGTACTGTAGCTGTTATCGAGGGATTGAGAAGCCTAGAGGAGCTTGACTATCTTCGGCAGAATGCAAAAGAAGCTGTCGTGGTTGCTTTTCACTCCTCACCCAAAACTCGTTTTAACCGATTGCTGAGGAGGGCGCGTAAGGACGACCCGTCGACGTGGGAGGAGTTCGTGGAAAGAGACCGACGCGAGCTGGGATTCGGAATAGGTTCTGTCATCGCATTAGCAGACATCATGGTTGTCAACGAAGATATAGAGATCGATGAGCTCCAGAGAAAGGTTGAAAACATATTGAATAAGCTACTTAACGTAGAAGTAGAGAGATCTCCTGTATAAGCTTATAAGTACCCTCTCCTTGCGGTCACAGTATGATGGTTGTAGCTCGAGCTCCACTCTATGCAACTGAGTCTGAGGAAAAGGTCCTGAGAGCTATCCTAAACGTACTGTCATTCAGCAAAGATGAGTGCTCCATCCAGAATTTCGAGGATTATCGAGAAGTAACCTGTCGGTCTGAGTCTTACAAACCTCTCGAGAAGCTGTCTAATCTCATCAAAAGTCAGAGAATACTCGACGCTGCGCGAAGCTATGTTTTGAGAGATTCTACTGAGAAGATGTTCAAATTCTATCTGAATAAACAGGCCGCCTTCCAGGGACGTGTCAGCTTCTGCACCTTCGAGTTCGGTGAAAGCCCTCTTGGAGCGATATCAGTACTAGTCGACATAGGTGAGTGTGACCGAGAACTGTTTCTTAACTGGTTTGTGCCCGAAACACGTGAGGGGCGGCCAGTAAACGAAGAAGCCGAGTTCAGGTGTCACGGCTGAGGAGCGGCAAGATTCTTTGCCGGCAAATATCAAAAGTCGGCTCACACAGCGTGCAACTGGTTCTAACTAGTATTACTACGCCCTCATGATAGTTATGACCCTTGGTCGCCCAGCTTTGACCTCCACCACCAGGCCTCTCTCGGCCAACACAACACGTGGGAAAACGGCTTTGGCTTCCTCAAGCAGGGGCTCAAGTTCGGTGTAACGAGTGCTGAAGTGTGTGAGGATTAAAAGCTTGACTCTAGCTTTCTTCGCCAGGTATGCTGCTTCTCGGGAGGTTGAGTGGGCGATACTCTCTCTGCCGATCCAGTCAGCATGGAGGAATGTACTTTCGTGTATCATGACATCTGCTTCCCGGCTTGCTGCTCCAAATCGGGCGTTAGGTAGCGTATCGCCACTGTATGAGATTTTCAAACCGGGGATTTTGTCCAAAGTGAAGTCCTCAAGGAAGTATACCTTCCCTCTGTAGCGTATTTGTCCCCTGTCCAGAAGCCTTCTCCTGAGCTTTCCCGGTATGCCTTCTTCCTGTAGTTTCCTCCCATCTAAACGTATTCTCTCGCGTGTTTCTAGCACATAGGAGTACGATATGTATGAGTGGGGGGCCCTGATGTACCTAACCGATAGACGCTCCTCGCCGCCCAGCGGGATTCTGCCTTCGTCGCCTAAAATCTCCAATACCCTTACCGGGTATTCCTGCTTCAGCAAAAGCTGTGCCGGAATTATCTCACCTACGCCCAGCGGTCCTATGATCTCGACCGGTTCCTTCCTGCCAGCCAGTTGCAATGACTCCAAAAGTGGCACCAGCCCGTATGTATGATCGCCGTGAAGATGCGAGATCAGAATAATCAATGGGGAGTTGTAGCTTAACCCGAAGTACTCAAATGCTCCCTGACACATTTCTCCAGAGTCGAGGAGTACAATTCTCCCGTCGAGCTTTACCACGGTGCAGGGAGGCAGCCTTCCCTTGAAAGGCCGCGTGCTGCTAACACCCCAGAACATTATCCTGGCGATCATTTAGTACACCGCCAAACTGACCTCGTGAGGCTTGAGTGCTCGCGAATCCAGCAGATCTCCTCGCACCCCAAATCCCTCAACTCTGCATTGGCGCCTTCATATGGATAAAGGAAAACGCACGACCCTCTCTTCTTTAGAGCCTCCTTTACACGCCGAAGTGCGAGTTTGAGTGTTTCATCGGGGCTTCGCCCCTTCGCGGAGGCGAGCCGGCCGTACGGCGGATCAAATGCTATCGCGTCCACAGCATTCGCCCTTAAAGGGAGCATTGAAGCGTCTGAAAGTATGAGGTCTACTCTTTCGTAGAGGCCGTGGAAAATCACGTTCCTCCGAGCCCCCCGAACCGGTCTGTAGTGTATTTCAACCCCCACCGCGTAAAACCCTAAAAGAGCCGCTTCGATGAGCGTGCTACCCGAGCCGCAGAACGGGTCCAGAAACGTCCTGGTCTCGTTACTTGCACCGAGTCCCTGAGTGGATAAGTTTACTAGGAAGAGAGCCAACTTCGGTGAAAGAGCCGAGAACTGCAAGTATGGTCTCTTCTCGGGCGAGCGGTACGTGAATCTATCTCTCCTGAAGCTGTGGAATATCTCACCCCAGTAAGCTTTCTCCCTTGCGAAGTCTACTAGAAGGAAAAATCTTTGGCCATGCTCGGGATAAATTTCACCAAGGGAGAGGTTGCTCTTCTGGATAAATTTTCCCAAAAGGCAGTTCACTACTCGGACTTTATTTGGTTTTTCACCAATGATGACCATCTTGACTGAGCGAAACCACTCCTTGCTTCCTGGTTCCGCATCCAGAGTACAATCCCCAATCTCCACCTCTTCTCTAACAACAATGACGTCGCTCAATGTTACAGACCGGTATGCGTGCTCCATCAGCTCTCCTAGGTCGACGCTTCCCTCCACCTCGTAGAGGTTCCTGCTCAACTCCCTTACAACTCCACTTCCCGATAATAAACGAAGCATATTGGAGATGTCTACTTGGCTACATTCTCCGAGATTCCATTTGAATACTAGGAGTAGCTTACTTACGTTGCGATCCAAGTATTACCTCCCGCTTTTCCTCTCAAGAGGCATTATTGCTACCGAGAAAACCACGAACCCTAGAACTATGAAAGACCATGTTAGAATCGCTCTTATGTCACCTCCTCCGGAGAGGTATTTGGCAACCTCTACCAGCAACTGCCGAGATATGAGTATCGTGGTAATCGCGAAGGCATCTGAGTACAGCGGCGGCTTACGCGATAAGACGGCGTCTACTAACTTACCGAAGATTAGCAGGGCAACCGACAGAACGAGTAGATCTACAACTATTAGCTGGGCTCCCACCGGAGCTATAAGCATATCTCCGAGGGCGTTCCAGACCCCCTTGGAGAGGCTTTGGACGAAGACCGATAGACCCTGTATAACGCCCAAGAGCAGTAGCAGCGAAGAAAGTAGCAGGGTGGCGAACGTTATCGGCCTCGAAGCGTAGATTTCTCGTAGTGCCACGTCGAGCTCATACCCTTTTACGAAAAGAGCGGCCCCTGTGAGAAGTAGTATGATAGGCCATACAAACTGCGGAACCAGCGTCGAGAGGACAACGTAAGCGACTAGGACGGCTCCAGTTAAACCTAGGGAGTATCTACGGTACTTTTCCTCTGTCACGAGCTTCTTTAGGTAATTGACCATTAGGACGAATGTCTCCTCTACTCCGCGAGACTGCTGAACGATCACACGCCTAATTGAGATGAGTGGAAGCCTGGATTGTATAAGCGGTGCGACCGCCTCATCTGTAGGTCCGTCTGACACGAGTATTGCTCCCGTGTACTTATCTTTGGATAGGATAGAGTCGAGCTCGCGTAGTATTTTCATGTCAGCTTCAACTCCCTCCTCCTTCACGCCTGCCAGCAGGGCAACTTCGACTTTGCCCTCATACCCTTTTGCCTTGAGCTCCCTGTACGTTTGGATAGCCGCGAAGAGGGCGTTAGAGTCTGAGTCCTCTGGACGCCTCAGAATGTAGTCGAGCGCGATCTTCAGAATGCTTTCTTCTCCTACGACCGGTGTGGATACGCCTAGAGTATCACCCACATCGTTGTCCCTATCCACGCATAGGACAAGTACCTTGCCTTCCTCCATACCGACTGAGAATATATTTGCTCTCGAAGGATTATATTATTATCTACCAGGAGGCCTCGAGTAAACACCGTCCAGAAAGATCTATCTTCACCGAGGTTTTACCTTCTTCGTGATAAAGTCAGATAGTATCTCTAATAGCCCAGGGTTGCTTACATCGCGAGCTTCGTAAAACACCCTCACAGCCGGCTTATTTAACCTGAGGTAGCGACGTAGGTCTGATGGGGTGCCGAGAACGACGGTATCTGCAGGCACTTTGTTAAGCGTCTCCTCGAGTTCTCTGATCTGGGTTTCAGAGTACCCTAGTGCCGGGACAACGGGCCCTATGTGAGCATACTTCCTGTACGCCTCAGCGATCGTGCCGACTGCGTAAGGACGTGGGTCTACAATCTCTCTAGCACCGTAAAGCTTCGCAGCAAAGTACCCTGCTGCATGGCTCAGCGACCCATGGGTTACTGTAGGTCCATCCTCGACTACCACTACACGTTTACCCTTAACAAGCTCAGGAACATCCACATTAACCTCCGAGACCGTATGAACAATAATTGCCTTTTTATTCACCTCACGAACGCTTTTTTCAACCTGCTCAATTGCGGACTTATCGACCACGTTGACCTTATTGACGACTATAACGTCAGCCAACTTCACGTTAACGTAACCCGGGTAAGAGCCCAAAACGTCATCCGGCCTTGTAGGGTCAACCACCGTTATATAGAGATCAGGCTTGAAAAATGGCCAGTCGTTGTTCCCGCCGTCCCACACTATGAGCTCCGACTCTTTTTCGGCTTCTCTAAGAATTTTCTCATAGTCAACTCCCGCGTACACGATGCTACCCATGGCGAGGTGAGGCTCGTACTCTTCGCGCTCCTCTATTGTACACTTGTACTTATCTAGGTCTTCAAATGACGCAAACCTTTGAACCACGCTGGACTTAAGGTCACCGTATGGCATCGGGTGTCTAACGACGACGAACTTTACTCCGTGCTGTTTCAGGCCCCTGGCTATGAGACGTGTGATGGTACTCTTCCCAGCCCCCGTTCGCGAGGCAGTCACTGCTATAACTGGCCTAGTTGACTTCAGCATCGTTTTTTCAGCTCCGAGTAGAACAAAGTTCGCCCCGGCGGCTATAACACGGCTTGCCTTATCCATCACATCGTTAAAACGCAGGTCGCTGTACGAAAGATAGACCTCATCGACGTTGTACTTCCTTATAAGGTCTTCCAGGAGATCCTCGGGGTAAATCGGTATCCCGTTAGGATACAATGGACCGGCCAGTTCTGGCGGGAACGTGCGATTTTCGATAAATGGGATTTGCGTAGCTGTGAAAGCAACGACTTCGTAGTTGGGGTTGTTCTTAAAGAGAACGTTAAAATTGTGAAAATCGCGACCTGCGGCTCCCATTATAATGACTCTTTTCCTCGAAGGTGGTGTTTGCGAAGGCATCGAAGCCCTTGTTGAAAGCTTCATCATGAATTAAATAAATTTTTGTAAAAGTTTTTGATATTTTTTCTGATAGTAGAGCAATACTTTTACTTCTTAAGGAGAATCTTCATGAAATGCATTCAATAGATCAAGAAGATTTTTATTACGATGTTAGTAGTGGTATGAGAGTCGAGGCAACACAATGTGCGTGTCACTGCTAGTTGATACAAGCGTTCTCTTGTTCGTTTCTGAGCGGAGGTTGAGCCTCTTAGATGTGCTTTTTGACTGTGAAATCACAGTCTGCCGTATCTTAATTGCCGATGCTGTTGTGGAGGAGTTAAAGAGGCTTGCTCTCTCTAAGGCTTCCAAAAGAGGTAGGAGTGCATCGATTGCGCTAGCTATGCTAAAGGATGTACTTTCTAAGCACAGTAACTTGTTCTCAGTTATTGAGGTGAAGACCAAAGAGGGAGACGTGGATTCAACGCTAATATCCCTAGCCAAGAAAGAGGGACTTATTCTCGCTACGGCAGATAAGAGAATGAAGACAAGAGCTGAGAAGAACGGTGTCACAGTACTATTCCTGAGGGAAGCTAGCGGAAAACTCGTATAGGCACATGTACACCTCTTCTTTGACAGAAAACTTTATAAGTAAATTGGAGAAATCCTTAAATAGGTTTCGGGTGAGTGGCATGGCTAAAAGGGAGAATGCAAAAGAAGAATTTGAATCTGAAGAAGAGCTTAAGTGCCCACAGTGCGGCAGCACGAAGTTAATCTATGATGCCACTCGCGGTGAAATAATCTGTGCAAACTGCGGCTACGTGATGAGCGAAAGGGAAATTGACAGGGGGGCAGAGTGGAGGGCGTTTACGCCAGAGGAAAGGGAGAGAAGGAGTAGGGTCGGAGCACCTATCTCGAGATTTGGGATCGAAAGCCTCGTCACAGACATCGACTGGGCTGGGCGCGACGCGGCAGGCCGTGAGATTAGCCTTAGGAAGAAGATAGAGATGCTTAGGCTTAGGAAGTGGCAGGTGAGAGCCAGAGCCCAAAGCTCTATTGAAAGGAACCTGGCTCAGGCAGTTGTGGAGCTTGAGAGGCTTGGAGCTCAGCTCGGTCTGCCTAAGTCTGTCCTGGACCGAGCTATTGAGATATACCGAAAAGCGCTAGACAGTAATCTTGTGAGAGGCAGAAGCATCGAGTCTGTGATGGCGGCCGCTGTTTATGCAGCCTGCAGAGAAATGAGGTTGCCGAGAACATTGGATGAGATAGCTCTCTACACTAGGGCCGGGAGAAAGGACGTGGCAAGATGCTATAGGCTACTGTTGAGGGAGGCCGCAATAAAGGTTCCGCTACCGAACGCCTCTGACTTTGTACCTCGTATCGGGTCGTTGCTGAGACTGTCAGGCTCCACGATCAAAAGGGCTATGGAGATCATCGAGCAAGCTAGAAACGCGGGGCTCACCGCAGGTAAGGATCCCGCAGGATTAGCCGCAGCAGCAATATACATTGCTGCAATTCAGAATGGAGAAATGCGGACCCAGAAAGAGGTCGCTCGGGCTGCGAAGGTTACTGAAGTTACTGTGCGTAATCGCTATAAGGAGCTCGTTAAAAAACTCGGGATAAAGCTTCCGGTAAAAAAATAGCACTATTAAGGGGCTTAAAGCCTAAATTAAGACGGCTACTCAGTAGCTATAGCTATTAATTTCTTCGGAATGCTCCTCGAGGTATACTAGATTTATGAGAATGCTTGGTGGTACTCGGCCGCGACCGTCACATTACTCCCATTCACTAGTCCGGAGAGGCCTTCTTCGAGGTAACCCTGGATTTTCCCTCTCGGAGCGAGGCGAGGTGCTAGGCGACACTTGTCCCCGGTTCAACGTATTCACGAACAATACCCTATACAAGCGCGACAGCCTCTCCAGCCTACGGCTTTAAGCGCAAGGTGAGGTATTCACGCGGGTAGCGACGGCCACGTAACATCGGAGGTGGCCGAAGCTACACGCCTGATGGGGCCTAATGCATTACTTTCGCACTCCAAGTCCACGGCACCGTGGCCGAGCAACACGAGCGGGTTATGTGCCCTTAGTGTAAGGTAGACGTAGCGGATATTACCCGCAAACGCCTCCCTGGTGTCTCCTGAGCATAGTCTTTTCAAGTCACCATTAACGTACTCCGTGGCGTAGACCCTTAGGTGCGGCTTTGCTCCCTTTAGAGCGCCAGAAAAGCTTCACGGAGCCGTTGTTTCGAGCCACGAGCGGCGCCCAGATCCCACACTTACCTCAACTCTCATGCTTAAGTGGATGCTGGGGTACAAAAATTCTCATGTAATGTGTCGACTAAAGGCTAAAAGCTGTAGGGCGTTAGTAGACATCCTCCCACAACCTCTTCCAGTCCGTAGTAAGCGGGGGTCGCGAGTTGATCGCGGGAAGAAACTCGGGAAATCTAAAAAGGCGCTGCTGGTACACTATAAATGCATCGTTAGTATGCTGATAGTCGGAGGAGTAGGTATCTGGGGTCTTCGGGACGTCTCGCTTGGACTCGTTGAAGCATTAAAGACAGCTGAGCTGGTGTTCCTAGAGGAGTACACGAGCATCACGCCTGGCTTCTCGAAAAGAGTTCTGGAAGATGTTATTGGGAAGAAAGTGGAGGGCCTGACTCGCAGCGACTTAGAGAATGGCAGGCTCCGCGAAATACTCGAACTGGCGCGGACTAATAAGGTTGCTATTCTGACCTACGGAAACCCCTTCTTCGCCACAACGCATGCATACATAGTCTCCGAGGCTTACAGGCTCGGAGTCCCCGTAGAAATATACCCTGCACCTTCTGTTTTCGACGCTATCCTCTGCTCTACAGGCCTGCACGTCTACAAGTTTGGCAGAATAGCCACTCTCGTCTTTCCAGACGAGGGGGTTGGGTACTTTCCATACACAACATACAAGGTTCTGGGTGACAATCTCTCTCGGGGTTTGCACACATTGCTCCTCTTGGAAATGAGGACTGAGGATGGTGTGTTCATGAGCATACCTGATGCCGCTTCTGTGCTCCTGGGGCTCGAGGAGAGGTTCCGCGAGAGAGTAGTCGAGCCCAACATGCTAGTGATAGGAGTTTCCAGGGCACTGTCACCAGATGAGGAAATCTTTATCGGTAGCCTAGAGGAGGCGACAAAGCTAGAAAAATCCCCACCGCCTCACTCTTTAATCATTCCGGGCGTCCTACACGATACAGAAATAGATTTCTTGCATTACAGGCTTGGAGTTAAACGCGAGGTGCTTACCGGTTGGAGCGAGTCTGTAAAGAGAAGGCTTCAAAGTACATAGAGAACGTAGAGGAGGCCCTGAGGCAACTAAATCATTCCAATGTTGCGTCGAGGCTTCAAACAGTAATAGAGCAGGTCAAGCTATACTTGAAGGACGCGCAATTTTACCTTAATCGAGGTGATTGCATTACATCAATCGCGTGTTCGAGCTACGCCGAGGGGCTCCTCGATGCCTTAAGATTCTTAGGCCTTGCAGAATTTCAGTGGAGGAGCGGTCCCGCTGCTGGCTCTGCGAAAAAAGTCCTGGTTGGCGGTGTGTTTGACATACTGCATCCAGGACACATATTCTTTCTGCGGAAAGCCGGCGAGTACGGCAGAGTGTACGTCGTCGTTGCTAGAGATCAAACCGTATTGGAAACCAAGGGTCACCTGCCTATCTTCAGCGAAGGCGATCGGGTCGAAATCCTAAACAGCCTGAAGATCGTGGAGGAAGCGTTCCTCGGTGACTACCCGCCGAACTTCGAGAACGCTATTAAGAGAGTGAACCCTGACTACATTGTGCTCGGAAGTGACCAAGAAAGGCTCGTTCAGGCTGTCGAGAAAGCGATTGACTCCCTAGGAGTGGACACAAAGGTGGTAGTGCTCAAAGAGCGTATCGAGGGTTACTCGTCGACGCTCTACAGGGACAGACTTAGGAGCTATTACGCGAACGTAAAAACTCCAACCTAGACCTGGTCGCTATTCTGTGAGCTTGAATTAATGGTTCTGGAATCGAGGAGTTCTTTTTGGTAAAGCTTATAGTCAGTTTTAGGGCAGTTTCAAGAGTTACTTTATGCCCTACACTCACGTAGATAGCTCTACTCCGCTCTCCAAGCTTTATGGCATAGGCCAAAACCTCGCCTCTATAAACAACTACCCCTAAGTTCTCCCGCTTTTGAAAAACCTCACCCACTAGCAGTTTTTTGGCAACTCCAATGGTGGGTTTATCGAGAATTACCCCAAGATGACATGCAAATCCGGCTTTAAACGGGTGCAGTCTCCCGTTTCCGTCAACAAACAGCACTTGATAAGGTGTGCTCAGAGATTTCACGGCCTTATAAGCCGGCCAAACCTCTCTAAAGGCGAGTAAAGTGGGTATATAGGGGAACTGTACGTCAACAACCACGGTTTTGCTTTCAATAACTCTCAACCCGGGGTAGTCCACAACTACAGCTGATGCAACGGCTTTATCATCAACATAGGCTACGTCGACCCCCGCAGCGTACTTTAAAGGGAAATCTATCTCGTCTACTTCTTTCACTTTTTCAGCTATCTTCTTTTGGGCTATCCTTGCTTTCTCGATAGAGAATCGTTCAATCACCCGCTCCACCAGAGAGGAGATGATCTATTTTCCTTGACAGCTTAATGGATTTCTCCGACACCAGGATGTCTTTTCTAGTGCTGTCGATGAGCGCTCTCGCAACGTCCACTTTGTGCCTTAACCCAGGTGTCAACGCCTCGGGAAGAGAGAACTTGCTTAACTCGTAGAATATTCTTTCCATGAGGTCTACTAGCTCCCACGCTCTGGTAAAGTTATCCCGCCTTAGCTCGTCCAAAGCGCTTCTCCTCAGCTCGCCTATAAGGTCGCCCAAACCTTGAAGGTAGGCTTGGGGCTCAACGCCCAGATCCTCAAACGACGGTGGTGCAGTCCCGCTTAAGATTGAGTAGAGCATTTCCGCCTCAACGTATTCAGCTTGAGCCGATATCACATACCCGGCGTAGTAGATGTTGGGAAAGCCCTCGCGGAAAGAGAGGATCCTCCTAAGGAGACGGCGAGCCTCTTCAAGGCTTTGAATGCCTCTTTCCCGATCGCCTCTGTGTAGGCTGAAAATGGCTTCTCTCGCTTTTCTCGTTAGCTCACGTGTCAGTGTCAGAATTTCTTCTCTTTTCTCATCAAGCTCGGTTAACAATTTATTGATCTTTTCAAGATCCTTACCTAACACCTCCACGGTTTACTCGGTGTAAACCAACTGGTACGGTTTAAATACTTACCATTGTTCCGTGCTCCTCTGGTCGCTTCGCAAGCTTTGCAGGCCACTTGTCCTTTAAGGGTACCCAGCCCCACTAACGCTTCGGCTTCCATAGATTCAAAGAGCCATTTCTTGCACTCTAGTTTTCGCTCGTCACAAGGCTAGAGGCCCATGCCGAGTCTATTAAAGCATTAATGATAGCTAGGCACAGGAGGTCGGTTTAAGGACGGTCGGAGTTTGGGGTAGAGGTGTCTCTCTTAGATGAGTTACGGTAGAAGTGAGGCGGCGCTGTTTCCCAGAGAATTACTACTTGATGTGCGAGGTAAGATCGCGCGATAGCAGGGGTCTGATAGTTACGAATTTATGCTAAAGGCTTTAAGGCTCTTGAACACGCAGTATGGAGGAGAAGTACGCTCGCGCAGGCCAGATAGCCTCCTCGGCTCTTAAACTCGCTATAGATATAGTTGATGAAGGTGTGCCCTTAATAGAGATAGCCGAGCGACTTGAGGGGTTCATAATTTCTAGAGGAGGTAAGCCGGCCTTCCCGGTTAACATCGCTATTAACGAAGTCGCCGCTCACTACTCGCCAAGTATCGAGGATACGAGCGCGGTTCCTCGAGGAGCTCTTGTTAAGGTGGATCTCGGCGTGCACGTCGAGGGTTATATCGCCGATACGGCGATTACTATTCCATTAAGCAGTAGGTTTAACAATATCGTAAAGGCCAGCCTGGAGGCACTCGAAGAGGCTTTAGCCATCATTAAAGCTGGTGTAAGCGTGAACGAGGTAGGAGCTGCCATTACGAGGAAGATATCCTCTTATGGATTACGACCCATCAGAAATCTAACCGGGCATAAAGTAGAGCGTTTCGAGCTTCATGCGGGCAAGAGTGTGCCGAACGTGCCAGGCTTCGAGTACTTTGCCGCTAAAATGCTTGAGGGTGAAGTTTTCGCCATAGAGCCTTTTGCAACTGATGGGGCTGGTTTTGTCGTGGAAAAGGGTTGGAGTAACATTTACCGAGTTGTCTCGGTGAAGAAAATCCCCCGCGAAGGCGAACTGAACGAGGTGCTGGAAACACTATGGAGGGAATTTAGGGGGCTACCTTTCTCTGAGCGCTGGGTTGTGAATAGGATAGTAAGCAAGGAGCAACTCGAAGAGCTGGTGAAGCTGAGGCGCGTGTATCACTATCCAATGCTGGTTGAGCAGGGGCTTGGCTTCGTAAGCCAATTCGAAGACACCGTCATTGTCTCGCGAGACAGAGCTTTACCACTGGCCTCTACGACGAAACTCTTCAGAGAGTCTTTTGCGCTTTAACGCGATACTAGAACTTTCTCTAAACTTCTCAAGTCCACTTCCTCGAGCACCAGTGTCGGGCTGAAGTCGAAGCGCCTGAACCTGTAGTCCGCCAGGACTATAAGTGGGCTGTCCTCGGGCTTCCGGGTGGCCCTCCCGACGCACTGCAGGGTTGTGGTCACCATGGGCACCCACCTCGCAGCGTCGCCGCTGATGCCCAAGCGGTTGTAGTAGCGCTCGTACCTCGCCTCCACCTCCGGCGGTAGGAAGGGTGCCCCCAGGAGGGCTACGGCGTCCGCTGACAGGTCCACCCCCTCGCTGAAGCGCCCGTAGACAGTGTAGAGCGCCACACCCCTCCACTCCGCCGGGAGGCGCTCCTCGTAGAAATCCACCCCAGCGATCACCTGCCTCGCAACCCTCTCGGTGGCGAACGCCAGAACCCTCGAGTAGCGCCGCCTCAGCGCCGCGAGCAACTTAACGTAGCCCCAAATGGTCTCCGAGCCGTACTTGCTCGTCAGGTCCGTGACGACCAGAGCCCTCCTGGGCTGCTGAGGCACCCTGACAACCTGCGCCCCGAAGAGCTTTTCGAGGGGCTCCGGCACCGTACCACTAAGGTATATGCGGGGGTTAATGTTGGGCTTCCACGGAGGCATGTAAACCTCAATTGCTCCTGCTTCTCGGTAGACTACCCCGCCCCTCACTACCGCCTTTAGCAGCCTTACAAGCGGCACTAAAGCAGTATGCACCTTACCAAGCATCTCTCTGTAAAGCTGGAGTACACTCTCAAGTGCCTCCTCAGCAGCACCCTGTTTTGAAAAAGCCTCCTCTACAACTGGCACCAGGCTCGGCTCCCTAGTTTTCAGCTCGTCCAGTGCTAGCTCCAGCTTGGCGAGATCGTACTTCAAAACCCTCGGCGCCAGCAAGTTGTGGGCCTCGTCCACGACAGCAGCGCTGTAGTAGCCGCTCACCCTGCGGTAGTAGTTCTGTACAACGACGTCCGCCCTGCTGATCACGGCGTCCTGGGCGTAGTAGTGACATACTCCCGGTAGCAGTTTAGGTAGTTCCTCCCAGCTCTCCGCCCACAAGTCCCCCACCCCCTCCCTGACCAGCGAGAGGAAGTGGGGGCACTGCGCCCTGAAGGCCCTGCAGAACTCCGCCGTGTCCTCGACGCTCCTGGCGTAGGGGCACAGTTTTTCCCTCCCCGCCGCCACGAAGGCCCTCAAGCCCAGCCTCGAGGCGTCGGCAACAACCCTCCTCCCGACCTCCAGCGCCCTCGTCAGCCACAGCACCGGCAGCCGATGCGAGGCCTTCAGCCCCGCGAGGACAGCCAGAGTCTTGCCCCAGCCCGTCGGAGCCACCAGTAGCACGTCACCTTCAAGCTCGGCTATCAGTTGCGCGACTTCAAGTTGCCCAGACCTCGGCTGTAGGCCCGCTTTTTCGAAGAGCTCCTCCGCTTTCAAAGTTTTTACCGCTTGAGACTCAAGCCAAAACTACTATAGACCTCAGCTAAGGCTTGGTTCGCGGCACCCACGTACAGTTGATCTGGCACTGCCTTCAGGAAATCTTCTTCTGCGGCAAAGTCTCCGTCGGCGTATACTGGGAAGAGTCGTTGCCCGTCGCTCACGTAGATGCCTTCAACCTGCCTCTCCACACCGCTGGGAGTGACTTTCTTGCGCGTTTGAACAAAAACGTCGATGTATTGGAGCGCGCTGTTCTCGTCGCCGTACCCAAGGTGAGCTCTGAGAGCATCTGAAAGCACTTTTACAGCTTTCCTTATAGACGGGCTGTGAAAAGTTGTTATTGTCGGAAGGCCTGCGCGTCCTGGCTCGACTATGCTCCACACGTCCTCTGCCATTATTTCTCCAACCACTAGAACGTCGGGTCGGTAGTACCTCATTGCAAACCTTACTCCTTCTGCCAAGTTATCGTTAATTACCCACGTGAACCATCCGTCCCTAAACACTAGCTCCCTGTACTTCTCGACAACTGCGATATGAAGAAACGGGTACCTAAGTGCCACCTCCCTCACTAGCGAGTTGAGCAGCGTGGACTTTCCTGAGCCAGGTGGTCCGAGAATAAGTACGACCGATGGTCTCATCAGCAAAAGAAGAAGCCTGGCAGCTGCAAGCGGAGGCAGGATTTCTGTGATCGCCGGCACTCTCGCGAAGCGAGTTGCAACCAGTTGCAACTGACCGCCCGAGGAAAGCTGAAGGGAGACTCTCCAGTCGTCGACGTCCACGACGCCTCTAGGGCGCCTCATGTCAACTTTTACTCCCGTTGCGGCAATTATCTTTACAATGATGTTTTCTAGCTCCTCCCTTGTGGGTGCTCCAACAATGCTCACCCTCCCAACGTTCTTTATTGTGACGATTGTTTTTCCCTCGAAAAGCCACACCTCTTCGGCCTCCTGGGATAGAAAGATTGGTGATAGCCTGCCCCATATGTCGTGCTCCCTCAAGGGAATTACATCTACGCGCCCATCGTAACTGACAACGAAACCGCTCGGGTTTTTAACCAGTAATTTAGAACCACTAGGTATAAGATCCTCAACGCTCACAATTTCCTGGCTACTCTGCTTTCCTGTCTTGGATGTTCGAAAGGTTCTCAGAAGGTTCATCAAGCAACACCAGAAAATGCTCTGATAACCGAAGCTATTCTCTCCTTCTCCTTTAACAGGCGATTTCTCTCACCCTCAAGTTTCGCGATTTCAGCCTCTATTCTGCTAATATCCCTATCAATCTCCACCATCCTTTGGCGAACCTTCTCAGCTAAGGCTCCCTCAAATCCCAGACTCCTTAGAAGCTCCTCAAGAGTCCTTAACCCACGCTCAAGCATATCCTTATCCTCCACGACTCCTAAGGTTGTCTCCATCCTCATAGGCGGTGACGGAATTGGTAAAGACTGTTTCTCAGCGCGTTCAGCAACCCTCGACCCATTCGCGAAAGGTCTCCTTAACGACATCAGCCTGTCACCTTCAGCAACGGCTTCTCAATGCGGTAAGCTAGGAGCCTCAGCTCATCTTTAACACGGCGATTTGATAGGGAGTAAGCGTCTTCAATAGTGCTTGTAAGCGAAAACAGGAGAGCAGAGTCGAACGGAAGCGTGAACACCGATCCGAATTCATCCTCTGCTTTCTCTTTCCACTCACCCATCATCGTAAAGTACTTATTGAGAAGCGGTAACACAAGCTTTCTGCTGCGAAAAGCTCTCCGCTTTAACCACTCTTTAACCGCCTGGAAGGACAGAGAATCAGGATTAAATACCGGGACAATTATTTCGGCTAAGCCAACTATGGGGTCATATAGCGAACCGGGGTAAGCGGGCAGATCTATAAACACGTGCGAAACGTGGCTGCTCACGCGGTCTAGCAAGTACTCAAGCGTTTCGGCGTCCACGGGACCTATCTCGCCACGGCTTGGGGCGACATGCAGGTTGTCGCTAAATGGACTTGTCACGATAACATCGCCCCAGGAGGCGTTTCCCAGGAAATAGTCGTTGAGGTACGGTGGGCCGGGGTCCCTCTCCAGGGTTAGCTGGGTGCTACTGCCGTATTCGCCTAAATCAATGAGGAGTACTTGTCTACCGCTCTTCGCAAGGTGATAGCTTAAGAGGCTGGCGGTTACTGTTTTCCCAGTCCCCCCTTTGTTACCGGAGGCAAACGCCACGATAACCATAGTATCCCTGCTTGTTTACATGCACGCATTAATAAGACGAATAAACGCGGTTCCTTCTCTCACTTTTCAATATAAACTTGCGGCTAAGTTTCAACGATGAACTTTAAGGATAAAATTAAGCTGAAAATTCTCCAGGTTAGGTTCGAAGCATCGCTTAGAAGAGCAAGAAGGAAAGAAGTGGTGGAGTGGCGCAACGTCGACGAGAAGATCGCCGCCATTGTCCCCCTTGCGCTAAACGCACCTTCGCTTCTGCAGCCTGAGGAGATCGTATTGAAGATCTTTCAGCCATTCGTTGATATCCTAGCCCTCCTGTCCGCGATAACCTTCGGTATCGGCGTTCTCGGCTTTATTATACTTATTTTGGACGCCGCCCTTTCGTGGGTAACCGGAGGGAGCTTTGGGAGAAGCCTCGCCGTGTCTAAATTTATACGCGCCGCTGAAACACTCGCGATCATACCGATAACTTTCTTCGTCGTCTACGTGCTTAACTCGCTGGGCATCCCGGAGATCTCCAGCATTGCTCAGATCATGGATAGTCTGCTGAGGCGTGGCTGGACCATAATTGTAGGCACGCTATCGAAGGGAGTGTAGATGCTGGTTGTTGATCTCGTCGCCGCGAGTGGGGCACTACTGTACCTCGCACTCGGAACGCTCAAGTGGACATTAGGTAGACGCGGTGAAGCTGTCTACGATTTCGAGGCAGCCGTGAATGTATTGCTCTACACCGTTATCCTTCAGGTGATCTTCTCAGCCGCTGACAGCATAGCTGGCTCGATCGGAATACCTATAAGCCTCAACTCCGCGGGCTTCGTCAGTGAGAGACTCAACGAGAGCAGTTTGACATTTGCTAATGCCAGCAGACTAGCCGTCGAAACGATCCTTTACGTCCAGAGCGAGCGGGCGGTTCTGGCGTCCGCGCCTCTTACATCGCCATTCGCTAGCGTACTTGGTGCAGCAACGGGCTGGTCTGTAACCGAGCTATCTATAGCTGCGGTATTTTTCCTGCACTTAAGCTTCGCCTCGAGGGTTGTAGCTGCAGCCTCACAATATCTCGCCCTGGTTGGTTCTGCTCTGCTACCAGTCCCTAAGTTTCGAAGGTGGGGCAGTAGTTTTCTGGCAATCTATCTCGCAACGAGTTTAGGCTTGTTGTACAGCAACTCTGTGACGGCGAAAGCTATAGGCAGGGTCCATAGACCCTCGCCTTTTTCTCCGGCAGACTGGGTCAACGTAGCGAGCATTGCAGGTGAGACCGCCGTAGCTTTAGGTGAGGCAATGACCCTAAGCGCGGTAGCTCTATCGCTAGCAACGGCGGCTGGAGTGGGTTTCGCCGGAATCTTCGAGGGGATCTACGTCAACTTTGTGAGAGTATGATCGCGTGGTCGGTCGGCCCTTTGGTAGTGCTGCTCGTTTTCCTGGGTAAATGGTTCACGGGGCGGAGGAGCGAGGCGGTGAGTTGGCTCTCCAGAGAACTGGCTGAAGTGCTACTGGCGGTGTCTATAGTGGTGGCATTAGAGCCACTCCTCTCTATGGCCGGGCCAGGGCTTTTCGATTCTGCTAAGAGCACTATCGATAGGAGTATAGCCTCGCTAAGCGCATTCCTTGACCGGCTTCTGGATCTTTCGAAAGCAGTGGCTGTTTTGGATGTTGTACTAGGCATTGTTTTCGCGGAGGCAGGGAGCTCGACGGCTCCGACGGTCGTCGCGGGTTATCAAACATCTATGCACGCTGCTCTGGGACCCCTGGAACTGCTAGCCACCTCTACTGGACTCGCCTTCGCATTGCTTCGAGGCTTGCTAACCGTTTTAAACTTCTCCCCGAGCTTTCAAGGCCTGCTTGTTTCGCTGACACCTACATTGCTTGTACCGAGGGTGCGAAGGCTCACTTTACCCGTGTGGTTTGTCGCATTCATCCTCGCCGTTTTGATACCCACCGCCGTTCAAACGTACACTTTGAGCCTTCAGCCTCTAAGTGTTGGGATCCCCGTTGAGAGCAACATTGGGGTTGTGAAGTTTCACGTAGAGGACGTTTCCGCTACTCCTTTTTTCAAGCCAGATGTGTTGGTAGCTCTCCGAGATGATTGGGGCCACGTGTACGTGACCCGGATCCGCGAGGGCTCGGCGGTGTTGCTCCCGATTGGAAACTACACTGCCCTCTGGTTGGTTCACTACTGGACCAACTTTACGCTCCATGCGTGCTGCTACTCCCCGCGCGAGTACTCGAGCTGCAACTGCTACGTCTGGCCAGCCGTCTTTCAAGTTAAAGAAGGCTATACCACTGATGTCCAGGTATGGTTACCGGTAGAGCCTATCGAAGAGGGTAACGGACACTCAGGCCACGTGTTGGCCTATGTGGGAGACTCTATTGTGCGGTCGAATAAGGGAGAGGAGTATGTCACCTACTCATTTTCACTTCACGAACTAAAGCGCGGTGTAACGGTTCTCGTACGAGGGGGGCCGTACCGCGTGCAGTACAGCCCGAATCTTGGAGGGTGCAAGCCTAACATCACGGTGAGCGACGAGAAGCCTCCAGGCAAGCTCATAGATCCCGGCTGGCTCCAACAAGCCAGTGAAGCTTACAGGAAGTGGCTACAACGTGTTGCCAGAGGAATCTCCGTAAACGGGGAAGTACCACTCAATCTGACCGAGA
The DNA here is from genome assembly GCF_022693705.1 of Infirmifilum sp. NZ. Lineage (NCBI taxonomy): Archaea > Thermoproteati > Thermoproteota > Thermoprotei > Thermofilales > Thermofilaceae > Infirmifilum > Infirmifilum sp. NZ. Next base: position 1,157,528 of record NZ_CP094288.1, on the reverse strand, counting down.
CGCCCATCCCGGGTTTCAGCGAGTACGCGCTCCACATTAGCATTGCTCACTGCGACTCCATAGAGGGCAACACGACGGTTAATCTGAACTTGACAATATGGGGTATCGCCCAGTGGAACGCGACAACAGCCCCGACTTATATTAGCTCATGGGATCCTGTCACCCGCTTTACGGCGTGGATAACCGAGAATGTCATCGAAGTTCTAAACCCCATCGCACAGCTATTTGGGATTGTGATGACTTTATTGATCACTGCCTCGGCACTTTTAAGCTTCGCTGGAGTAAGCGCATTTTACTTGAGCGATTGGGCTAAAGCTCTCCTACCACATCCCCGCAGCCTCATAAAGCCACCGTTACTCAGCTGGGCCAAGAAAGTCCTAGACAGAGAGAGGAGGGAGGATGAGGAGCGTTGGATTGAAAATCATCTGGACGAACCAACCCGAGTAAACGAGGTGGAGAATTTATTCAAGAAAAAACGCGCTTCCACATTCTCTAAGAGAACCGAAAGGGAGTTATTCGAGGTGACGGTAAGCGAACGGGGGGCGCGTAGAAAGAGCAGCAGGGTCAGAAAACTCCTGAACATGCACCTTCGTTCCCAAAAAAGCCTGAGAGCTCTTGAGGGGCCTGTAAGGCTAGCAGTGAAGGAAAAACTCCCCCAGCTACCCCTGAAGTTACATATAATGTACCACGCGTTTCGCGGCTACAGGAGATTCTCCTATAGGCAACTGAACTTCGAAGCTGCTGACAATTATATAATGACGCTAGATAGGGATCTCTACACGCGGATCCTAACGACCTACAAGCAACTGGCTTTAAACGACCTGAGATCCTCCCCGAGAAACCAAGAGGAGGTTTCAAAACTAATCAAGCTCATAGAAAATGCAGAAACCCTTAGTGGGGTCGACACTGGGGTTATCTACGCGACAGCATTTGATCATGAGTTGTACCTCTCGCTCCTCAAGAGGTACAAGATCTACGAAGAGCCCATCTTCTCGAGAAAAGCGCTTCTGCTGAACTATCGACTCCAGGCGCTTAAACGGCTAGGTAGCGGAGAAAATGTAAAATGGGCTCGCGAACTGTACCTGGATTTCAGGCGAGCTAGTGAAAAGGACTCTCGAAGGCTGGGAGAAAGCCAATAGTACTCGAGGAGGGGCGGGGCATTGAACAGAAGTATAGTCTCCCTTCTTCTGTTCCTCTCAGGTCTTTCGCTGACAACCTACTCGCTTCCACTAGCCTACCTTTTAATCTCGCTCTCGTTCACCGTGTCAGCTAAAGAGATCTACAAGCTATTCGTGAGCTTTACGCTGAGAGGATGCCCGTTACAGAGCCTCGAGTGCCTCGAGAACGCGTGCTACGGTAGGATGAGTAACCTGTATTGCGGATACATAGGCTTCGAGGTGCTGGACTGCCGTCATGGTTGCTACGACCTCGACGAAAGAGAGTTCTGGGCACGCTCTATGACGCTTTTCAACGCAGCATTCACCTCAGGTGGACAGTACTTCTTCGTAGTGCAAAGGGGGAGAGTGTTCCTGCTGGCGAAGAGATGCGTGACTAGGCTTTGCGATCTCGCAAACAATCTACTAGAGGCTAAAGAGACCATTGGGCTGGGAACAGAGCTTACCGGATGTACCCTCAGGAGGCTGAGGGCAGACGAGGTTAGGGAAATCCTCAGGCCAGCCTGGTTGAAACAGGTTAGAAGTAGTCCTATAAGGCTTCTGGGAGTGCTTATTCTGACCGCAATCCTCACGCCTTATTTCCCTCCATTCCTCGTCCTCCTAGTGCTTCAGGTAATGATTATACCCCTAATCAAAGGTGATATTTACTCCGTAAGCCTGAGCCGCGAGACCCAAGTTTACAGCTTACGAGAGTCCACAGTAACATACACTTACCCAAGCCTCCGCGAGGTGTTCTCCAGGGCGCGGATCAACTACAGACTTGCACAATCGATAGAGTACCTTGCCTTCAGGCTTGAGCCGGCTTCGTGGGAGCATTCAAGCAAGATAGACGCAAAGGCATACCGGAGCTACGAGTTTGGAACGGCCCTGGATAAGCTGAGCACAATCCACCAGAGCCAGAAGTACTTCCTTGCGAGCAGGAGAAGGTGGGAAAGACGGGAGCCCGTTTACCTGGCATCGGCCATCCTGTTAGCAACTCCTCACGTGCGCGAAGTATATGACCGGATGGGTCTCCACTTTTCCCATGACGTATTCACGTTAAAAGTACTGGAATAGCGTATAGCGATGATGGACAGGATCATACGCTCACTCATGGAGAAAAAAGTGCTCCTCCTCGCAGGAGACATAATTCCCGTTATATCCCCGCTATCGGTCCTAGCCCCGAGAGAAGAGAGCACTGGTTTTCACCTAGGCATCGACGAGAGAGGCAGGGACATCTTTCTCAACCCTGAAAAACTGCCTAACATGCATGGAGTAATCTTGGGAACTAGCGGCAGCGGCAAGTCTACGCTAGCAAGGCACTTAATACTTGAAGCACGGGAAAGTGGAGTGAAGACCTGGGTTATAGATCCACATGGCGAAGAGGCGTACGCGAGATTGTTCACCAGACGCCTGATAATTACGAGTGACAGGATAGATCTTCTTACGGCTACCGGCTGGGATCTGCTAGAATACGCAGGGGAGTTGGGTAGATATGTCGAGCTGATATACGGTTTGAGGGGGGCTAGAAACGTTATCCGCGAGATTATTGCCGAGTGCTTAAGAGAACAGAGCCTCGAGCCCTTTAAGAAACTGGCTAACGGAGACCCTGACCTTGAAAGGTTGTTTGATGATATATCGCGGCTCCACGGAAATGATTACAGAATAACCGAGCTGGCAGAGCAGGACGTCTACTTCACTCTACCTTTGATGGCGTCCCGGGAGCTTGTGGCGTTTGCGACGCAAGTCCTGCTACTGTTGCTACATGGCTACATGAGGGCGAGGGGCGCAAGGCAGAGGCTCGAGATGGTTGTAGTCTTAGAAGAGGCGCACGTCCACTCCCCCTACCTACTTTCGCTGTTTAAAGAAGTGAGAAAGTGGGGTTATGGCGTCATAGCAATCAGTCAACTCCCCAGGGAGTTCGACCCCCGGGTTTTCCAACTTGCCGGATTCGTGATCATCCTCGCTGGCCCCGAAAGCTACGTACGGGATGTCGAGTCGCTGTTTTCCCTCACAGCAGACGAACGCGACCATGTTCTTTTCTCTACCCGAGGGGCAGCCCTGTTCTACCGGCAAGGCGACCCCCGGCCGCGCAAGGTTTTCTTGAAGTTAAGACAAGCGGCTCTAGCTTAGAAATCCGCAGGCCTAGGGGGTTAAGCTGATGTGACAATATCTTTAGTTTCCCCGTATCTTACGTGTTTGACCAGCACTTTTCCCTTACTCCTCAGGATTGGAGATAGGTTGAGGGGGACCATAACTACCCAGCAAGAATGGGTCTCCGACCAGTAAAAGGGACGCGGGAAGCAGCCAGTTAAGATTGAAGGTTAAGATGTGTCTGCCTGGAAAGGTAGTAGATGAGGGGCACCATGAGAAGCGCGGTGTCACGACCTGCTTCAGTTAACCTGTAGAGAATTGTTGTTGGAGGTCCAGGTTTGACCTCCCGTGCGATCAAACCGTGAACTTCCAACTCCTTGAGGCGCAAAGCAAGGCTTCTTTTGCTAATCCCTGTAGCCGTACGTAGTTGATTGAAGGATGAGGGCCCTGCCAATAGAAGAGCATAGAGCAAAGTTAGAGCCCATTTTTTTGAGAGAATTCGGAAGCTAGGTTCTAGAGAGCTTATTATCATCTTGACTTCAACCAAAGACAATTTTCCCTCTTCCACGAATTTTTCAAGAGTTTCAGAGACGCCGTTTAGTACGTGGCGAACTTTCTCTTCCACTTCCTGCTCGATGGTCCCTCTCCTCATTCGTAATCTTCAATGGTACAATTTTTATACCTGGTATATAACTTATACCCCTGATAAAAATGAGTTACGACGCTATAGTCGTAGGTGCTGGCCCCGCGGGACTGATGTTCTCCAGGAAGCTGGCCGAGAAAGGCTTCAGAGTCGCTGTCATCGAAAAAAACGAGACCCTTGCCGTTAAGCCTTGCGGAGAGGGTATTAGTGCTCGTGTGCTCCAAACAGCAGAAGTTTCAAAGAGCGATGCCCCCCGCTTTGTCTCAAGGCCCATAAAGGGGGCAGCAGTTGTAGCCCCAAACGGCAAAGAAGTGCTCATAACAGAGAAGGGAGAAATGGGTTATGTTATAGACAAGAGAAATTTCCTTAGGGTAATGGCCGAGTATGCAGCATCGAAGGGCGCGGATATCTTCATGCGAGAACCCGCGAGAGAAGTTACTCTGAAGGATGGAAAGGTTAGAGTAAACACTAGAACACTGAGTCTTGAAGCCCCTCTTCTCGTCGGAGCTGACGGGTACCTTTCATTCGTGGCAAAAACGTTCAACTTAGAGAAAGCCGGCGAGAGAAAAGTCATACCAGCGATACAGTACGTTATGACGGATGTTAAGGTACCGGACCCTGAACTCACATACTTTTACCTGGGTAATAGCATAGCGCCTAAGGGGTACGTCTGGATTTTTCCAAAGGACGGAACTCTCGCAAATGTCGGAATAGGAGTCCAAGGCGCTGCCCCGAAGAGCTACCTAGACAAGTTCATCAAAGTTCACCCAGAGATGTTCAGCCGCTCTAAGATCATCGAGTTTAGAGGGGCAGCTGTAACAATCGGGGGAATGCTGAGTCAAATAGTGCAAGATCATGTTGTGCTGATCGGCGAGGCAGCAGGTCAAGTAATACCGCTAACCGGAGGGGGTATACACACATCGATAGCCGGTGGTAAAATAGCGGCTGAAGTTTCCGCTGAGGCTTTAGAGAGTGGCGATTTATCTTCTAAAATGCTACGCAGGTATGTTGATAAGTACAATGAATACTGGGGTAAGAGAATAAGAGACAGCCTAAAGGCGTTGAACGTAATCGAGAAGCTGAGCGATGACGAGCTTAACCAGCTCGCGGACATCCTTTCCCCAGAAGACGTCGTGAACCTAGCTAACGGAGAAAACATTACGAGTGTCGCTGCAAAGCTCCTAAAGCACCCGATCTTTAGTATAAAACTTGCGAAGGCCCTCCTGTCTTAGTGCTTCAACGCAATTTTTTTATACCCCTGTAAATACGTGTCATACTGGCCCCGGCCATAGCACCCCTGCAACGCCCGGTCTCATTCCGAACCCGGAAGCTAAGGGGGGTGCGCCGTCCTGAGTACTGGGGTCCGCGTGCCCCGGGAAAGGGCGGTGCTGGGGCCACTTTATACTGCACATGTGTCTTGCATTGTTCGCTTAAGCCTGGTTGATTTTATTAATACAGTTGCTAAGGCCGGAGGAGGTTTGAGGACAGGAGACGTTATCTGCTGTTTGCGAAGCAATGCTACTTTTTAGTTTTTCCTTTGTTTCCTCTCTTGTTCTACTCGTGTCTTCCCTCGCTTCCAGCAGGTTAGTGAGGGGGTGCGGGAGGGTGTTCGAGCGACATCGGTTCAGGCTTTTAGCCGGCACAGCATGTGTGAAGGTTTGATCCCCGCCCCGCTACTTCAGCCCGCAGTTGAGGTAGGCGACAAGGTCTGGGAGAGCGTGGCAAGGCGACTGGAGGCCCCGGCCCGCGGTTGGCCGCAGCCGGCGGCCGCCGGCTGCTCCTCTCCCGGAAGCCCCTCGAGGGGCAGGCTCGCAATGGCCGATGCTTAGCCCCCGTAGCGTGAGCCCGAGACCGACCAAAGATAACGGGGAGATAAGAAAACCAGTAGGAACAGAAAGGGAGGAGCAGGTATCCACCAAATTAAGGAGTGAAGTCACTTAGTTTTTTGATAGCGTTTTCGAGCTTAAGAATAATTTTAGAGTTGTCAAAAGGCTCCAACACTTCCCCGCAAGCGTCGCATACATAGCCGTTGTTGTCGGCCTCGCTAGAAGAGAATCTCTTACCGCAGCGTGGGCATACAAAAAAATCATCACTTCTTTCGTAACTCAGGGCTTTTTCTAGAAGGGCCAGTGCTAGGCGTTTTCTGTCCTCTAGAATTCTAGCAACGGGTTCATCCGTTATCCGCCAGAAATACTTATACCATCCTATGACTTCGTCTCTAGCCCTACGATACTTTACCAGCCTTGATTCAAACAATTCATTAAGAATTCTCCTGACCTCAGCCGGGTCGAGATTAAGCTCCTTAGCTATATCCTCGTCTGAAATCTCAACCCTTTCAGATAAGAGACGCATAATTTTCTCCGCTTTCTCACCATGGATTTTCCTCGCGAGTAAAACAATCGTATCCTCATCGGGCATCAAACCACCCCTGCATTAAACTACTATTCTGTACTACTCCTCACCATATAAATTAGTACCCTTGTCCCGGCTTCTGCAGACCTCCTTTACTTTCGTATAAGGAAAACTGTTATGTTACTCTCACTCCTTCTAAGTTACACTGCATCAGCTTCGGTTTCACGCATTAGTAGTACTCTTTGTTTTTCCCACGTTTCTCCCGCGTGTCTGGCCCCTGCCTTCGCGAGTCCCTGAGAGTTAAAGAGAATGTTGAAATATGCGTCGAGTAACGCTTGTAGGGCTTGGATCCATAGCGACTTCAGTTTATCACTTTTAAGAAGTCGCTCCGCATATTATGTTAATTATGTTTTTAGAAAATCTCTAGAGAGAGTTTCTACAGCTATTTTTTAGCTTGACTACTCTCTTACCTTTTGGAGAAGGTATGATTTTAATTTTAGCCCCGGGAAAGTCTCTGATCAGCTCCTTACCGTCAAAAAGCCTATCAAGAAAAACGGCTAAAGCTGCAACCTCGCTGTGCGGTTGATTACCTATAGCTAGGTTAAAGTCGGCGAGGTCGTAGACCTCCCAAGGAACTTTTTCACCGCCGACGACTACCAGCAACTTATCTTTAGACTGCCTGAGTAAATCTATAGTATTTCCTTCGGCGATATTCAAGCCATACATTGTGAGGTGGACAACTTTTCCAGCACGTTTCCACTCCCTTATAAATCGCAAAGGGTCACTTACGATCTCAACTTTGAACTCACCGCCCCACGTTTCACAGACGCGTACAAGAGTCTCTATCACTGATTTCTCAACCCTTTCTTCTAAGAACAAGCCACGAGCCCCGAAAGCACGCGCAACAAGACCCACGTGGGTGGTCACGCGGTGATCGCGCACTGGCCGATGCCCAATTCTCAGCACGTAGACTTCGAGGTTCGAGTCTTGCGTGCTCACGATCCCTGACACCTTGCTTTAATCCTCTCAACAACGTTGGCTCTGCCCTCTATCACGATCTTTACCCCACCATCATGGGCCCCGCTAATTTCAATCACCCTGCATTTCGTCAGAGCTTCCTCAAGGACTTTAGTTTCCCCGGGTTTGACGAAGATAGTTTCGAGAACTTTTTCAGGTAGTTTAGACGCCACTAAACCTTTGAGCTCCTCTAAACCCATGCCCTGCTTCGCGGACACGGGAACTACTGGTAGACCGCTCGCCTTGAGCACGGACAGTTTTTTCTCGGCATCCGCAGGGCTTGTTGCATCGGTCTTGTTAGCTGCGACTACCACTTTCTTAAGCGGCACTCCGAGACCGGACAGAATCTCAATACTAGCGTTGAACTTTCGCTTTACCTCCTCTAAGCTTTCAGCGATATCTACCACTAGGACTACCACATCGGCAAAGAGCGTTTCGCCGAGCGTCGTGTAGAACGCATCGAGCAACTGCTCCGGCAGGCTGTCTATAAAGCCAATTGTGTCTGTCAGTATGACAGGGTAACCGCAGACTTTGATCCGCCTTGAAGTCGTAGACAGTGTGGCAAAGGGCCTGCCGTCAATGTATACATCCTCTCCCGTCAACCTCGCGAATAAAGTCGATTTTCCCGCACCAGTGTAACCGGCCAAAGAGACGCTGTAAAAACCCGCTTCCCCCCTTCTGACCCATCTCGCGCTCTTTTGAGTCCGTACTTTTTCGAGGAGCTTCTCGATTAATGCCGCGCGGCTAGAAACGTAAGTATAGTAGGCGTCTACAGCGTACTTACCACCTCCAAGAAAGCCATGAAGCTCACCGCGCTTAGAGAGGTTGATGTACTCCCTAGCAAAGCTAAGCTCTCTTTTTAGCCTCGCTAGCTCGATTTGAAGCTTCGCCTCCCTGCTACCCGCCCTCTTAGCGAATATCTCAAGTATTAGCTCGTAACGATCAATAACGTCTACTCCCAGCTCTTTCCTCAGGTTGTAGGCTTGGCTCGGCTTCAACATGTTAAAGAAAATCACTTTATCGACCTTCCCATTCCTCACCTTCTCATGCAACTCCGGTAGCTTGCCTCTACCAATGTTATATTTGGGGTCCTCTGGCCTCGTTTGAATAAGAGACCCGACAACCTCGTACCCTGCTGCGGCGGCGAGCTCTTCCATTTCACGGACACTAGAGGGATTAACCTTCTGGTCAAAGCGGAAGACTAAAACAGCCCTTTTAGTCATAACTACTCTTTGAACTCAGCTATATCCCCAAGGGTAACGTCGTAGCCGCCTATATCTCGGTCGGAGTAATAGGCGCCTTCACTAACTGAGTATCTTTCGATGAGTTTTACTTTCAACACTTTCTCCAGCTTTCGAGCAAGGTCTATGGTTGGTTCAAGCTGGCCCGCCTCGATTCTCCTTAGCGTAGACTCCTTCTCACCAACCATGACCGCCAATAGTTCACGTGTAAGCCCCATTTTCTCGCGTGCCTGCCTTATTATGTCGCCGTACCCATCTACAATCACCTCTTCAACGTCTTCCCGCGTGGTTCGCATTACTTGTTTCTGCCTTGAGACCTGCTTCGGTTGGGAAAGCCCTAGTCTGACGGTGCCTAATACGGTTTTCCCGTGGGCACAGCGTGGGCATACTATCATCTCTGCACCATCGAGAACTATCCGGTAGGCTATCTCTCTTATCTCGGCTCCACACAGCTCACACTTAACCATGCGAGAATATAATGGGCTGCACTTTTAAAACATTTGTCTGAGGTGGCTGAATTTCTTCCTCTCCACAAAAGTGGCATGCCGGGACAAAAGATAAAGGGAGAGGCATTCTTACGAGTGTTGAATCGAATGTCGCTCAACATAGCTGTAATCGGCGTAGGGAGGTGGGGTCGAAACCACGTTAGGGTACTCTCCTCTCTTCAAGGAGATGCTGTGAACAGGCTTATCGTCGTCGACGTTGATCCCTCTCGAGCTAAGGAAATAGCTAGCTTATACGGCGCAGACACATATTACGACAACGTGGAGGATCTGGTTTCCCGCGAGAAGGATCTGGACGCGGCGATCGTGACGGTGCCCACGGTGCATCATTACAGTGTAGTGAAATCGCTGATAGAGAGGTGCGATGTATTTGTGGAAAAACCCTTAGCTGAAACACCCGAGCAGGGCTACGACCTCTTAAAAGCCGCGTCTAGAAGTAACAGAATTCTCATGGTCGGGCACATCGAGAGGTTCAACCCCATAGTGAGAGTTGCAGAAAACGTGGTCAGAACTGGGGGGCTGAGGGTTCTGTCATTTACGTCTGAAAGGCTAGGTCCTGGCCCCGCTGGCAACTACACCCTCAACTTGGGGGTCGGCCACGACCTTCTAGTACATGACGTCGACATAGCTAACCTCTTTTTCGGAGATCTCCCGCAGAGAGTTTACGCGGTAGCCTTTCACACCCAGAACTTTCCCTACGAGGTAGAAGTTCAAGCGATGTTTGAATACCCGGGTGCAAGGACTGCGCAACTAACTGCGAGCTGGCGGACGGCTCCCAACTATAAGCGACGGAGCTTCTCCCTTAGGACCGAGAGCTCTGTTATAACAGTTAACTACATTCTGCGACGCATCATCATCGATAACGGCATAGAGGGATTCCAACTCGAAAACTTTAAGACCTCCCTCCACAAGGAAACTATCGGCATCGAGCTCTCCTATCAGCAAGAAGAGCCCCTCAAGCTCGAGCTCTTAGATTTTCTGGATTCTGTTAAAAGAAGGCGCAAGCCTAGAGTTTCCGTGCTAGAAGGGTACATTGCTCTAAAGTGTGTTGCAAAAGCGCTAGAGTCTGCAAAGAAGGGTTCCCCTATAGAGATCTCGTGGGAGGAGCTGAAGGACGTCGGCATGTCTTAAACCAAGCAGCGAGAAGCAGATCAAGGAACTTATTGTCAGAGAAAAGAGGGCTTTTAACTACTGCTAAGATCCTCAAGTTCTTGGGGTCGCAAACATTCCCAGTGTCTAGCAACGGAAGAAGGGCTAGAGGCAACTCGCCTCTTGATAAAGCTCCGCTAACTCCTACAATTCTCTTGTTTACTTTGTCCAATTGTAGTCGTAACCACGAGTCACCATGAAGAGATGTTTTAACAGAGGATGAGTCGGGCGGAAAGTTTCCAACCCTGACCTGAATGTTATCATCGTTCTCGATGAAGAGAAGGTCTCCCAGCTCAACAGCCAGTGTTTTAGCGGTTGCAAGCTCAGTATCCGACGCCAGACTCCATGCGAGCATTGCTGAGATACTGTGAACAGCTTCATCGAGGAAAGGCTCAACTGGCAAAGAGATGCTTCCTCTAGCTGTTTTGACGAAAACGCTTCCCTCCCTGCAGACGTCACTCAAGCGTGGATCTGGGGGGTTTTCAGTCAGCAAGCCAGCACTCAAGCTGACAGGTAACCGCGAGTACCCAGATGACTCTTTGGATATAAACGCCTTAATGCCGGCCATCCGCAGGTACAGAACCAGCTGCAGTGAGAGGGGGCATGGCGGAAAAACGGCTTCTCCTATCAGCATCCTACGAAGTTCTTCAATTGCACGAACAGACGTTATGGGGGATCCCTTTAAGGATGGTTCAACTGCATTGATTAACACATCGCGATCCCCCACCTTGGAAACGGGTTCGTGTTCAACCAAGAGAACCTGCGAAAGATACCGCTTGGAATAAATGACGCCCCCACTTCCCTTCAATATTTCCTTTAAGCTTCTCACACTGTAAACGTCAGAAAAAGGCTCTGTGAAAACTATCCTCGTTCTAGGCGAGAAACGACGCAGCCAGAACGCTATAGTGGCTCCGATAAGTGTAGACCCTTTAATCACTACGCGGCGCCACACTTTTAACTTCCTCTTTCACTGCTTAAAAAAGAGAACTGTGCTACCTTACGACAAAATAGCCAAAAGATACGAGGATCTTTATGGAGCGGAGCAGCTACGCAAGAATATGATCGCAGGAATGTTCCTGGACGGCGCCAAAAATTTGCTCGATATTGGGTGTGGAACTGGAATGCTTGGATCCCTACTCCGCGCTACGGAGTATTACATCTGCTTGGATCTATCTCGTGGCATGCTCAATGTATTCAAGAGAAAAAATCTCACAGTTATAGGTGATGCTGTGAGAGCCGATGCCGGCAATCTGCCCTTTAGAGACAGGTCATTCGACGGCGTAGCCTGTATTACCGTTTTACACGAGGCTATTAACGCTATGATGGAGATAGCTAGGGTCATCAAACCGGGCGGGAAGATCGCCGTGTCAATTAAGAAAGTTTTCGACAGTAAGGTAGATTTGACCGGGATGATAATAGAGAAGATAATCGAGAGCGGGGGAGACGATATCTTCTTGCTTAAAGCACAGTAACGTGTCTCGTTGATCCTCTAAATCTGCATACTTAACCCTTGCTTTCTCAGCGCAGACTAGCTCATGTGGTTATTCTCCCTACTACGGAGTCAAGCAAATACCTTCTCATCATCTCTTCAGTGTAACTCTGACCTATCATCCCTTGTTTGTTCCTTCTCTAAACTAATAAAAACATTGTCGTAGCAAAAACCCTCGCATACGCTTGCTGTACACGCCTCTCGCTTTTCAGCGTACCTACACCTAAAAACCATGTCCTCTACAGGCAAGAGAATTGCGATACACGTCAGACAAATTCGAGCCAGAGAGCGCGGGCAAACTTTTTAAGGTGGCGTTGATAGGTTCCTCCTAGACTTGGGGGCCGTAGTCTAGCTTGGAAGGATGCCAGCCTGGGGCGCTGGTGGTCCCGGGTTCAAATCCCGGCGGCCCCACTCTCGCCAAGGTGAATGCTACCACTAATGGTGTAGGATCCCTGTAGATTCATTTCATAGAAATAAACAAAGCGTAAACACTGTTTGGAAAAGCTACGGGTGTTCTAACTTTCGTGAAACAGAGTAGGGGTTATAAGCGCCCCCAGTGAGCAGTAATACGTTCGTATGACTGTTGATGTCGAGAAGGTACTTTCGGAGCTTACAGATACTGAGCGTAGGATAGTGGAGTACTTCCTCCGGCGCGGAGGATCAGCGAAGGATATAGCCTCGGCACTGGGTGTCTCGGAGAGAACGGTGTATAAAGCTCTCTACAAATACCGTAAGCTCGCGCGCGAGCACGGTCTCGACCCAAGCGCCTTCTACCTAAGAGGCGCTTTACAGCAACCTTCCGTGCAGACACGGGAAACGCAGGTCGCGGAGTCAGCAATGTCTCAAGATATTGTAGATAGGATCAAGAAAGAGCTCCTAGAAGAAATTACAGAAGCTTTAGAAAAAAGCGTTCGGGAAGCTGTGCTCAGTGCCTTTGAGGAGATTCTCGTGGCCTCCGAGACGCGTATAAAAGCTCCTCCAAGTGTTCAAAGACTTCCAGTATCCGAAAACGTTACCGACGGTCTCCTACTGAGAAGGCTGATCGACAGCCTTGAACGCTTAAACCAAAATTTTGAGAATTTTTCGAAGAGAATAGAGTTAATTCAGTACACATCAGCATTACGTAACAACATCAATAGGCCAGTTTTCCACGAAGATGAAGATCCTTCACCTAGTGGAGAGCTTCCTAGCTTCATAAAAGATAACCCGTGGATTGAAGTGCTGCAGAGGAAGTATAAGTAACAGGTTCTGAGTAAAAACTACAAGGTTGTTTAAGAAATGCGGCTCACGCTTAAAACGTCTACTTGGCTCACTCCGGGTACTCCTGATAAAATACTTTCTATCTCCTCCGTTCCGCCCTCAACGTCCTCTGGCATAAGTATGACCATGCGCAGAGCTTCTAGTCCAAAAGCTATAGGCTCAGACTGGTACTGAGCAATCTGGTACTTTTCAGGAAGTTTCTGAGAGATCCTTTGGTAAAGATCCTCTGGTTTGATTTCAGCATCTTCTGGAAGAATCCTAACTAAAATAGCCACCTTAGCCAATCCGATCACCTACGGACCGCGAAAACCGCACTTCGGGCAAACGTAGCTGTTTCCCTGCCTTCTGCACCTTTCACACCGCCATATAACAACTTCCCCGCACTGAGGACACCTAAAACTGGTTGCTTTCTCGAACGGAGGTATCGGCTTGCCGCACGACGTGCACTTAGGTAGAGCTAAGACGCGTGACATAAGCGACAGACATACACATCACCTGAGTTTTTAAATTTTTCTTCTAACCCGAAGAAGCGGGCCCGCCGGGACTTGAACCCGGGACCTACGGCTCCGCAGGCCGCCACGCTTCCTAGCTACGCCACGGGCCCTTCTTCAGGAAAATGTAACCTGATCATCTTAAGCTTTTTGCCGGAACAACTCATCGTTGTGGTGGGCGAGCAGTAGGAATTGTTCGGTCAATTCGCTTTTAGCCAATACCACCCCCGAGCGTGAAAAACACGGATCGCTAGAAAATCATAATAACTAGCGTGATGCAGAGGGGCGATGAGAGCGTGGGGGGCTTGGATGAGCCTTGCTACTGATTATGAATTGCGGGTCTTAGAGAGCATTTTGAGGTATCAGTTGGGCATTGAGATTAAGCTCGATGACATTAAGGCCAGGCTTACAGTAGTGAGGTCTCGGAAAACGGGTCGGATAAAGCAGGTTCTGATCGATGGAAAGCTTTTCGCCACTATAAGGGCGAGTGACGGGTTCATTATACTGAGTAAGGAGGGCTGGCGAACCGTGAGAGAGCTTGTACAGAGTGGATCTCTGCCGTGCGTTACGGTACCCGATGACGTCGCAACGTTTGTTGCCGATGGCAGGACCCTCTTCTCAAAACACGTTGTCGCATCGGATGGAGAGATTCTCCCAGGGGACGAAGTATGCGTCAAATCCGAGAGAGGAGAGGTTGTGGGGGCAGGTAGAGCAATGCTACCTGGCTGGGAGATGGGCAGAACTAAAAGAGGTAAAGCCGTAAAAACCAGGTAAATAACTTAAGGCTTATTTTTGGTTACTTTTGTAGAGAACAACGTACCTAAACTGTCTTCTGTTCTCTATTCTCGCGTTGAACTTCGTTCTAAGCATTCCCTCGATCTCTCTGTAGTAATACTGGTTTGTGAGCCATGCCGGTGGCCTAACCCTAGGTACTAATCCTCGAATAACATTGATGTCTGATGTTCTCTTCACATACGAGACGTATGCGTAGCGCAGAAGGGTGCGAAGCTTTATTGAAATCTGAGAAGATTTCGTCGAGGAGATAAGTTGTCTCACGACAATCTCCAAATGCTCAAGAAGTTTCTCCTTCTCCTCGCGTATGCGACTCTCCATAGGAACCACAGGTTGACTTTTAAACTTGATGTTTCTATGCGGGCAAACTATATATAGTTAACTCTACTAAAAGCTATTTAATCGACAAAAAACGAATTATTATTAATCCAACTTTATCCCGAGCTTTGCAGTTTCCTCTTCCAATGTCGGTAAGTCGATTCCCAAAACTTCTGCAATTAATCTAAGTCTTTCGCGAACAGGTTTCTTCACGTATTGGTTGTCTGAGTATTTTTCATCTAGACCACCATGAGTGGCTTGAAAAACCTTAAAAAATACGCTTGCCCTTCCGCTTAGTTTATCCCTAACTTGAACAACCTGCAGATAAGTGTTTCCAGGCGTAAGACTGTACTCAAGTGTTTTAACTCCATAATCCCCATGTACAAGATCGTTAATAGACACGCCTATTAATTGAGCAATCGTAGAGTCAAAGTCGATAAAGTCCTCCTCACCGAGCTCTCTGACGCGTTCTGGCGCAACCAAGAAGAACTTTTTCTCCGCGAACCCAAAAAGATGGGTTTTCACTTCAATGTGAAGAGGTTTAGGATCATGAGACTGAAGCTCAAGCTCGAATGCCTTGAGCATCATAGCCGAGAGCCTCAGTCTTCGATCACCGGTATACCGAACTTCTTTGAAGCCAGAACGTGCTGCTCATATGGTATCGCGTCGACGTCTATAATGCCCTGGTAGTGCCTCCTGTAAGGCTCTCCGGCGATAAGTTTCCTGATGTTCCTCTTGTAGCTCATCTCCCTTATCGATTTCCCGCTTATCTTCTCCCAGTCGCTTATGGAGTACGAGAAGGCCTTCTGCGCCCTGTCCCTGTATAGATCGGAAAGCACGTTAAAAGAGCAGAACGGGACTTGCCTCCCGTCAGGCATTATGTAGTGTATGTCACACCTCATAACTCTCGCCACGTCATGGTTGTAGAGATCCTGGAAGTGCATCATGCCCAGGAACAGCGTGTTGTAGTGGAACTCACCTAAGCTCTCGTAATCGTGCTTTACGAAGACCTCGTAGAGAATCCTAAGAAGCTTGTTACCTTTCCTGAGACGTTTAGGCGCCTTTTCGAGGTCGACGAACTTTCTCAGTTTCCACGTGAGTTCAAGCATAACAATGTACTTGTTTCTGCCCTTTTCTAGCTCGTCGGCCTTCTGATCAAGGAAAGCTAGGAACTCGTCTACATTCACAAACCTGGTTATCGGTATTATTTCGCCGTCATCCTGCCAAACGTAAGTAGCAGCGCCGCATGCGAAGTGCGTCGTGAAGGCGATCTGGGGTTTACCAGTTAGCGCTTCCACGAACCTCGAAATGGGAACAACGCTCGGTACAGGATACCAATCCTCGACTCTTATCTGGCCCTCCGTCTGCTCCTCTATCGCCTTGAGCACATCCGGGATCGTCACCCGCTCCTTATCCCGCTCTTTTCTGGGCATGCGCCCGACTATGGAGACTGGCTGGAAGTTTACGCCTCTAACGATGTCATTGTGTCTCAATCCGAATTGTATTATCTTCCCAACCTCACTCAGATTGTAGCTTCTTATAACCGTCGGGACAAGTACCGCACCGAGCCCTGCTTTCCTGAGGTTATCCAAGGCGTATGGAACCTCCCAGTGGTTTTTAGGGTTGGTTAAAGGCGAGACACCATCAAAGCTTAAGTACACGACGTTTGTACCAGCCTTCCGGACCTTCACCGCTAGATCGGGGTCAAACGCCAAGCGAATGCCGTTGGTGTTCAGTTGTATGTGCGTGAATCCCTCCTCTTTTGCCATTCTTATAATGTCTATCAGATCGTCGCGGAGCGTCGGCTCACCTCCTGTTAACTGTATTGCAGGAGGTTTTACAGGCTCGGCCAACCTTGCCTGCCGAAGCATGTACCTTATGTGCTCAAGCGTGGGCTCGTACACGTATCCTGCTCGAGACGCGTAGAAAAAGCAGTAGAAGCAGCTCAAGTCGCACCTGTTGGTTAGAACTATGTTGATCAAAGCCGCATTGGATTTGTGCCTCGGACACACCCCGCAGTTGTACGGGCATAGTGCCATAAGGGGGACGTGGGTAACAGTGTTCCCCCTTCCGTCTCTCTGAAAGCTCCTAAATCTTTCATATACCTTGGCATCCCCGAAGTAAAGTTCCTCGAACTCGCCGTGCTCAGGACAAACCTTCCTGATCCAAACCTTGCCGTCTCTCTTAAACACCGCCGCAGTTAAGAGAGAGTTGCACTCTGGACACGCGGACTGAGTGTACGTGATCAGCTCCTCTCCTTCCCGAAGCTGCGGCTTGAAGGAAAGGTACAGCTTATAGTCCACGCCCGGTTTAGGCATGAGGAGCGGGCGTAATTTCTCAGCGGTTTCTTTAATCTCGGAGTAGCTCGCGTTTAAAAGTAGCTTATAGTCGATGTGAGGTTCCTCCGATTTCTGGGAGAACTCTATCTTGAGATCGGCCATAGAGACACCTGTTCTGGCAGTTTAGATACCTTATCTCGCTGATTTTTATAAAGCTTGCGATTATGACGCCGTCATTCAATGTTTCTGTATTTAAACACTTCTTTCAGCCTCTCAACTGATATAACCGGGAGGCTGTTCTTTAGTATGTCTAGCGAGTAGAACAATTTCTTCTCATCATCTGGCGTGAGCTGAACCCCCTCTTGATGCACGAAGTAGCTGAGAGTGTCAAGAATAGTGTACGCTTCCAGCTTTAAGAGAAGCCTTTTTCGTTCGAGTCGCTTCCTCTCTTCCATATATTCTTCGTAGGAGATTTCCTTCATCACGAGGTGGCGTTCTCCTAAGACTAACAGGTCGTTTTTTATTTTCCTCAGCTCCTCTGCTATCTCCCAGAGTCTCTCCAGCAAGGCCAATGCCCCCTCGTACGAGTGATCCAGTAGAACTATTTTCTTTCCCGTAATTCTGAGCTTATCAGGCGTGGTTTCAAGAAACTCTCCGTTTACGCGTTTTATCACGACTTTCAATGGCTGCTTAGTTTTTTTGGCGATGTAGATTTTCCAGATGACACCTACCTTAGAGTTGTTGTGATCATAGACTTCTTTCTTCACTATTTTCTCGAGAAGTTTCCTATCATTTATCTCGCTTAAAACTACTCCGCGCATCCCCGATCTACGCCCTGTATAAGGTGGAGAGCACATAAAATAGAAAAAAACGCTATATGTTATAGCGAAAAAACCATACGGTTGTATTACAATTGTTTTCACCGCCGCCTAGCCGTATTGCGCCTGCAACTGTTCAGAGCCGCCTCTTTCACTCGAACAAGGAGTTCAGTGGCTTAGTTGTGGGTTGTCCTACTCTAGAGGCCACCCTTGATGGGCGCTTTCGGCTATCGGTTGAATCTCCATCATTTTGAGACAAGGCAATGAGGTAGCGCAGTGCCTGGAACGGAAGCTACACCTATCACTTCTCCTTATTGGTCAAGTGGTTTTATCCTTCGTTTCCTCGCAAACGCTGTAGTAAATGTTGCCTAGAGGGCTGAATATCGTTAGGGTTCGAGCAACCACATATATTTTTAAAGCGGAAGGGTACTCTCTCATCTAGCTTGGGTGTAACGGATGGACGGCGACACTTACAGCTTGATACTTTGGCTTATCATACTCGCTTTCTTCTCGTTCTTCACTCAAGAGATGCAAATTCTCAGAGCGATCAGCGAGGTAGAGAATTACCTCCTTGTATTCAGAAACGCTAGGGATAAGTCCCTGCGATTCCTGATGGGCCAGATCAAGCGGTACAGCGATGTACAAGATGAAAAGCTGCTTTCGAGCAAAGTGAGCGAGCTTGTAGAAACGTATATCATACTTCCGGTCGATATAGATCCATACGGCATCGTCAAGAAGATTAAGCACATTGTCCGGACAGGCGAGAAAGGGTTAGAGGAACGAATAGCTCGGATAGCTCCTAAAGCTTCACGCGTTGAAGTGCAAAACTTGTCTAACATAGTGGAGATTGCAAGGGCGCTAAACAGCATATACAAGCTCCTAAACCACTACTACCTTATTGCGAGGAAGTTTAGGAGTTTGTGGCTGCTTATGCAGCTCAGCGCTCAAATGCCTTTCGTAATGGAGGAGGTCAAGGCCATCGAGGGGGCCCTTGAGGCGTTTGAGCGAAGCGTACCTATAGGCGACTCTGCTGGACCGCTCGTGACAAGCTACCTTGTTAGGAAGTATGCGCGGGACCGTAAACCCGTTGAACCTGTTGAAGACACCCATGTTTACCACTTAGAGCTTGACGGTAGGAGAGTTTATGTAATAAAAGCGAGAGGACCCGGAGGCACTGTGGGTAGACTAGATGATGCACTGCAGTGGCTTCTGGAGCGGGAGAAAGTATCGCAAATCCTAACAGTCGACGCCGCCCTGAAGTACGAGGGCGAGGAATCTGGGATGCTTGCCTACGGCTATGGAGTTGCAATGGGGGGTATCGGGGCCGAACGTTTCGTTATCGAGGAACTGGCGACGAAGAATGGCATTCCTCTTTACGCTGTACTCATAAAAATGTCAGAGGCCGAGGCTCTCTCTGTAATGACCGAAGAGATATACAAAGGCGTTAGAGAGGCTGTGGGTATAATAGAGGACTTCATCAGAGCACAGCCTGTAGGCTCTACTTTAGTAATCATAGGCGTTGGAAACACGGTGGGAGTGCCATGAACTTAGACCCTGTTTCCCAGGCTAAAAGAAGATGGATTCCAGTTTACGTCCTACTCTTAATCGGGGGCTTTTTGATGCTCGCTGCATTGTTATACCTGTACTTCAGGACAGGGTACGACGCTTACCTCTCTGGATCCATCCTACTAGTGATGATTGAGGGGTACGTGGGCTGGTCTCTCTACAAACTCGTGTCCACAAAGCCGGAGAAAAGGATCTTGATAACGCTACTTCAGTGTGAGAAATGTGGATTTGAGACTGAGCGTTCGTACAAAAACGGTGACAAGCTATTTGAAAAAGCTGGAACGTGCCCCAAGTGCGGTGGAGATACACTAGTGATAACCGCAATTTTCCTGCGCAGTCACAAGTCCTAGGAATACACCTTGGGGATCTCTAGCCTGAGGTTAATTTTTGGGTATTCTTTAGATAAATATCTCGGGGAATGCGATCCTTAATGTCGGTTAATGGGGGCAACTTTTAAATAGTGTAGCCGCAGTGGTTGAGGGGTGCAATAGGTATGGCGTACGTACCTAAGACGCTTGTCCTAGGTCGCTGTGTCAGGTGCGGGAAGAAGATCTACAGAGGAGACGAGTACTTCTTCTGCGAAAAGTGCGGTGTTTCGTACTGCCCTACCTGTGCTAGGAAAACATTCGGTAAATGCCAAATATGCGGTCAGCCGCTCGTGAGGCGCCCGTGAAGCTTGAGCGTGTACTCTGCAACAGGGCATTTCCTCTGACACATGCCGCATCCCAAGCATCTTTCCTCGTCAACGGTTATTCCCCCGTTCGGGTTCAATGATATAGCATTTGTAGGGCACCAGTTAGCGCACTCTAGGCATTCCACACAGTAGAAAGCGCGTATAACAACCCGGGCTAACTCCTCTTCAACATCTTGTGAGGCCTCGCTGACCTCTACAATTAGTTTGTTGTGCTCGACCTCTATCCTCTTCGCTGACGACCTTGCCTTTCTTGACGTATAGAGTAAGTTGCTGAACCTATCTCCGCTGAGCTTTGTCCGAGGTTTGTCCACCTCAAAAATCATCACTTTCCCAGAATGTTTCCACGTTACTCGTGCACCTCTCCTGACAGGCGTCTCACGTAGGTTCAAAGCGCGAAGTATGTCTTTAGGCGGGTGTACCCACCTCCAGAGCCCGTAGCGTACCCAGTAGTCTCCGAGCGAGTTTTCGCTAGCGTATTCTTGTAGAACTTTCTCCCAAGTCGAGTAAAGTGACTCGTTGACTCGTTTCGCGAGTTCGAATTCACCCATTTCAGTTGCAGGACAAAGCCAGCAACCGAGACGGTCTAAACCGTAGTAGTAAAGTGGATTGGGTAACAACCTCTCCCTAAAGATGTAGAGCCATACATCTAGTGCAGTCCAGTCCTGTATAGGAGACGCGGCTACAACGTTAGGCAACCACGTGTTCCTCCAGACTCGAGGCGAAAGCGCGCGTTGCATGGATTCAAACTTCCTCTGACCCACTAGGCTCAGTACTCCGCTCGGAAAGAGGTTTTTCAAAGCACGGGCTGTTGGAGCAAACTTAGTGACCTTGCAACACCACCTGAAGTCTCGCGCAGGGGGTCCCATTACGGAGACCCCGCGCCAGAAGGCATTGCCGGCATCCGCAACAATAAGCTCCACGCCCATGCGTTCACATATCCTATGCGCGTATTCTACAGTTTCCGGAAACTCTATCCCGGTGTCATTGAATAAAACCTTGATTTTCTCGCTTCCAAACGCTTTAACCGCAAGGTTGAGGGTTACGAGACTGTCCTTACCGCCGGAAAACGACACCACTACCGGGAGCCTGTACTTCTTGTGAATCTCTCTCAGGAAGGATATTGCCTCAATCTCCTTTTCAGCTAGGTATTCTTCGTGAAGCCTCGTCACCTCCCACCAGTCCGGATCCCTCTCGAGAATACCGTAGGGTCTGCTAATCCATGTTTTCAGAACGTAGATCCTTTCATTTCTCAGAGGCACTCCGACGCCCAGCAAGCTTAAGTCGCGCGTTGCAAGAGCTACGTACTCATCCCCCCTGGGCAGTACATATCTCTCAAGGTGTTTTTGCTTCAGCACAAATCCCCTAGCTAGCTTTTCTAGCCTCGTAACGGCATAGAAACCCACCTCTTCTTCCACCATCCTTGAGACAGTCATATACAAGGGGCGGAAACGCCAAGTACCTCTACGTATGTCGTAGACGACGTGGCCTATGACCTGAGCGTCTAAAGCGAGCTCAACTCCATAATCAGGGTACATCACCTTGTTCGCCAGCATCACTTTTCTTTTCTGCAAAACCTCGTCAACACGATGCCCCGATTTGGAGAAGTAGTCTTCAATAACCCCCCAAACGTGTTTGTAGAAGTATCCGACAACCGGCCACGCGTCCCCTGGGGGCGTTAGACTCAGCGCCACCGCTAAGTCCCCGCGCTTGTAGGCAAGTGGGCTGTTGAGCTTCAGATCCCAATATAGCTTAGCGGAAATCCTCTTCAGTACGCTCGCATTCGGCACATCTACCCCTTCAATACCAAGCTCCAAGGCACCTTAATGGCTTTTCATGAGCTTTACTTTGCCACGAGTACCCTGCTTAAACCTGCGCTTAGCAAGTTCATCCCTCCACTCATCAACGAGCCCTCTTCCGGTTTTACCTGCCTCAGCACCTTCAGCTCCCGTCTAAAGTTAGTTTGCGAAAGGGTTGCATGTTTGAGGCTTGTTAAACGATACGTATTTCTAGGAAGCTATGTAGTCCAACCGTAGTATGCTCGTAATACCCGCCGCAGCGTTGTTACTCATTGCAGCGATTGGGTACCACCTGCGCTCAGCCAGAATCTCTCAAGCTAAGAGAAGAAAAATAAAACTTTATGGACCTCGTGTAATCATTTAAACTTCTAAAGCGTCTCTTGTTTGAAATTAATTCTTTTTGAAATCAGGTTTATCTGGGCTTTCTTTTCAGTCGAGTGGGGAAGATAATTGGAGAAGTATCGTGGATTATCGCCGGCACAGTTCTTTCATAGAAACAAGGAGATAGCAGGTTTCTCCAATCCAGCGCGGGCTCTATACCAGACTGTACGTGAGCTGGTTGAAAACTCCCTGGACGCCACTGAAACCCACGGTATTCTGCCTGACATAAGAATTGAGATCTCCCTTGATCCTAACAACTCTGAGAGAGTGACAGTAAAAGTCACAGACAACGGAACAGGCATACCAATACATGAAATCCCGAATGTTTTTGGCCGAGTGTTTTACGGGTCTAAGTACGTAGTGAGACAAACAAGGGGTGTCTTTGGACTTGGAGTAAAAATGGCCGTACTCTACGCGCAGATGACGACGGCTCAGCCGATCTATGTCAAGAGTGCCCCAGTGAACTCCGAGTTCATAGGCGAGTACCTGCTATACATAGATGTCGACAAAAACATACCGCACATTCTTAGAATGAGAATAAGGAAGAAGGACAACCCTAAGGTTCATGGAACTTCCGTGAGGCTCACACTTGAGGGCTCGTGGGTACAGGCAAAGAAGCGCATTGAAGAATATATTAAGCGAACCGCGCTCATAGCCCCCTATGCAACTATAAGGTTTAAGACACCTGAGGAGGAAGTCGTCTTCAAAAGGGTCACAAAAAAACTTCCTGAGCCACCGAAGATAGGTCAGTACCACCCGAAGGGTGTAGATGTCGAAGTTCTCAAGGAGCTCACAAAAAACATCCAGGATTCGAACACCACTTTGAGGGAGTTCTTAGTTAAAAGCTTTGAAGGTGTGGGTGAGAAAATAGCGCAGGAGTTCCTTCAGTGGGCTGGTTTCGATCCTTCCCTAAGGGTAAAGGAGCTCAGGCTTCAGGACCTCGAAGCCCTTGCTTCAAAAATGCGCTCGTTCGAGGGTTGGCGCCGTCCTCGACCCATTACTCTCTCACCGATAGGGGAGGAACTTTTAAAGGAAGGAGTTAGGAGCACTCTGAAGCCGAGCTTCGTTAAAGCTGTAACTAGACCTCCCTCATCTTACGGAGGACACCCGTTCATAGTCGAGGTTGCAGTTGCTTATGGTGGGGAAATCCCGCCTCAGGACCAACCAATGATCCTGCGTTTTGCAAACAAAATGCCTCTGCTGTACGACGAGGGTGTCGACGTTTCCAGAAAGGTCGTTGACGAAATTGATTGGAGCGTGTACAAAGTAAAGTTCCCGGCTCCGCTCGCGGTAGTCACTCACGTCTGCTCTACGAAGATACCCTTTAAAGGTGTGGGTAAAGAAGCCATAGCGGACGTTCCCGAAATAGAGCATGAGCTGGAGATAGCTATTAGGGAGGCTGCCAGGAAGCTGAGGTCATATATAACGAGAATGGAGAAGCTCCATGAGATTCAGAAAAAAGAGTCCACGATTAGGCGTTATATGCCGGAAGTCGTCGCGGCAATCGCGGAGGTTGCCTCAGTAGAGCCTACTTTACTTGAAAGGAAGCTCGAGGAAATTCTTTTGAAGGAGCTAGGGAAGAAGAAGGTGGAGCAATATGTCGAGTAGGAAGGGAGGAGTTCAAGCCCCCTCAGAGGAGGAGGTCATTCGAAAGCTCGAGGAGCTCGGAAAACGCGTGGCAGACCAGATTCTGAGGGGTCAGCCACCCTACCTCGAAATACCCGTGAGAACCCTCGCTAACACCATTTGGGACAGCAAGAAAAAAATGCTCTTGCTAGGCCCAAGGACCGCCCGAAGGGAGTTCTTTGACGTAGGTGAGTCGAAAAGGTTCATGCAGACCGTCCTGATGCTTAAACTCATTCTGGAGGCGCGAAGAGAGGGTGTTCACCCAACAATACGTGACCTCTACTATCGTGGCAAGCACACACTCACGGATAAAAATGGGAGGCCTCTCGGGGAGAACACTTGGGACGATCAGCGTGAGAGTAACGCAGTGATACAGGATATAGAGGTAGCTACAGGGCTTCTTCGAGAGCACATGGGCTTAATGCACGATGCCAAAGGCAGAATCGTCGGACGCATGACGATCAGAAGCAAAGGAGAAATCATAGACTTATCAAGGCTCGGTAGCGGTGCCTACGCTATTCCTTCGAATGTGGATAGCCTCGAAATACTCGAGGTCAAGGCGGAATACGTGCTAGTGGTCGAGAAAGGCGCTATCTTCGAGCAACTGAACGAGGACGAGTTTTGGAAAAAGAATAACTGTATACTCATCACGGGGAAAGGGCAGCCCGATAGAAGCACGAGGAGAATGGTTCGCAGGCTATGGGAGGAGTTTGACCTGCCAGTGTACGTGCTAACTGATGGCGACAGCTACGGTTTCTACATCTACAGCGTGTACAGGAGCGGATCGATAACCCTGAGCTACGAGAGCGAGCGCCTCGCCACCCCCGAGGCCCGCTTCCTGGGTGTTTCAATTACAGATATCGAGAAATACAAAATACCTAGAAACTTCATAATCAAGGCTACTGAGAGGGACATTAAGCGCGCGAAAGAACTCTTAAACTACCCGTGGTTTAAGGAGTCAAAGAGGTGGCTCGAGGAGCTCAATCTCTTCATAGAAAAGGGGCAAAAGGTTGAGATAGAAGCTCTCAGCGGTCACGGGTTCAGATTTCTCTCTGACTCCTACATCCCAGAGAAGATAAACAAGGGAGAGTGGATAATTTAGGGCATCGGATTACCCCTAGAGTGATTCATCTCGGGGTAAAATTATCCCGGAGTATTTATCCACTGGTACTGGAGTTCTGTCACTAGCTTATCTCCTGAGAGATAAGGGTTGCTGTTTGTTCGATGAATTTTAGGCTCCTGATATTGGAGATAATTCTGTCTAAATCCGAAAGCGATGGGGCTTCAACCCTAACGACTATATCCCACAACCCGTAGGTCACATCGACGTCGCTAACAAAGGGTATTTTCATTATCTCACTCGCAACCTCGTACTCCTTACCTGGCTTCGTGGATACAAGTATGTATCCTTTGACCATCTTCCGGGCTCTCATACTGAAGCTAGCTGAAATATAAATTGTTTACTCTACAGCTATGAGAAAAATTATTCAATGTGACGGCTATGTGCTTATAATGATTAACTTGCCATTCTCAGCGATGTATACACTTTTTGTGGATAAGCTCATCTGAGCAGGATTTAAAGCCATGAGCAAGAGTATAAGCGCAACGAGCAGTATAAGCGCGTAGATGGCCTTAGACATTCCCCCCACCGAGCAAGGCGCCCCCAAAAAAGCTACCTAAAGTTATTGCCAGTGAGGCTATTGGCAACCAGAGAGCGGTGAAAGCCGGCGATCCGGTTGATAAGACGCTTAGCCCTACTGAGTACACGGCGACTGAGGCCAGCAAGTACATGTCTATTGAAAACTGAACTCCATGTGTATCCTCCACCGGCACCCACTGAACAACGCTCTCCATCGGTAACCTATTGAAGATGCTCTTAACTATCGCTGAGGCGAAGCCTAGGAGGAACAAAGTTACGAGGTTAAGCGCCGCGCTTGTGAACCCTTTCCTGACCAAGTTTCTGTGAAAACGATGAATTTTCTCATAAGTTAATAGCAAAAGACTGGGGTCTTCGATGCCCCATACGGAAGAGAAGTAGACCGTTAGCCTAATGCTTCGGCTTAAGCCCAAAGCCGTCTCTGCCAGAAGAGCTTCGGGTGAAACTGCCCGAAAAACGTGCCCTGGGGACTGCAGCGAACGAACGAGTATCTCCCTGTTTTCTTTAAGTTCATTCTCCACTGTTTTCAACACCCTAGCGGCTAGGATAGCCAGTGGTAGGCACGAGATAGCCTGCACCGCCAGCGCGGTTTCAACACCTCTATACAATAGTACCGCCACCGACGTTGCGCTTATGAGTAATGGAGCTGTTGCCAGTTTCAAGCTCCTGGGTAAGCTCAACACCCTCGGATGCAGGTCCCTGTAGAGTACTACGAGGACAGCGTTTAGGACTAGGAGGAGTGGCAGGGTTCCCTGGACAACTCCAGGTCTAAAAAAGCCTATTGAGTATAGCATGACCGGGGCCACAAGAAGTGTGATGTTGAAAACCTCCCCAAGCGTGTCAACACGCGATGAAAACGACTCGAGCCTGAACTCTAATTCTCTGATAGCTCCCTCGAGCGACGTGCGTATGCCTACCCTTGACCCAGCTTTCTCGTCCTCCACGATGACTCTTCTCGTCTCGTCAGACAGCCTGTAGGATATTCCTCTACTTTCCAGCCATGCCAGGACGTGGCTTGGAGGAGCCTCCGTGAAGGAGAGTAGAAATAGGACTTCGAGCTCACCTAGCTCAGCCATCTTTTTTATCCTCTTACGATTGAAACCTTGTATACACCGTAGTTGGTTACGATGTACCCTGTTACAGCACTCGTGATCTGAACGGTCGTTGAGAAGGTGGCGGTGCAAGTGCTCGTGGTCCCCGCTGCAACAGTTCTAGGATTGCAGGTTAACGGCGCTCTTAGGTTGTACGTCGTGATCGTGAGGTTAGCATTTGAGAGATCTGCCGTCGAGGTTCCAACGTTTTGGAGCCATAGCGTAACAGTATAGCTGTTACCCGTAGAGGTGAGAACAGCATCGCCCGCTTGAACCAGAACGGGGCGGCTCGTGGTCGCAGAGGCAACGGAGTAGATGAAGTAGCCTATAAGAGAGACGACGGCTAGGGTGATTATGACCATGATGCTTCTACCGACTTCTTCGCTCACGTTTTCTCACCCAGAGGCATAATGGCCTCGTTTATAAGACGGAGACAGAAGAGTTCTCCTTTGGAGCTGTTTCATATCCGGAGAGCGTGCGGTAAGCGATGCAGCTTAGGAAGAAACTACTCGTATTTGCGGCCACGCTGGTATTTTTCCTTACAGCACTAATTACACTATCTACGATACATTCGAGGCAGCAGCCTCCTTTGAACTCTCCGGAAAGCCTTAGCGGTAGTATAACTCCCCGAAATCAATCCTCAAGCGTTTCGTGCCAGCTGATACTGTATGCTAACATCGAGAATGCCAGTGTAGTAGTGAACCGAAGTTTGTACAAACTTCCGGTAACATTAAAAACCAAGTGCAATACTACCCTTGTCGTCGAACCACTCCCTACAGGGATCTATGATCCTGTAAATTCATCTGTTGCAATTCAGGTGGGCAGGAACACTACGACGTTTCTACGTTACCGAAAAGCCTATGCAAGTGTCACCATCAAAGCTAACTACCCACTGCTGGTAAACCGCTCTGTCATAAATAGCGAGACTATCTTCAGGGTGAAGTTTAACTCCACGCTCAGCTTCGTCAGAGCGTGCGCCGACGCCGGCAACTACACGGTCCTTTGCTCCGATAAAATCAGGGTGGTGAGGGGCAATGTTACGGAGGAGTTCCGGCTGAACGCGACGCTGACTTTTTCTGAGGACGCGGTGGTCAGCACTGAGGGCGCAACGCTCTACGTGCTGGAGTTCAGAAACGTCGTCGTTCCGGTAAGCGTGAACGGCTCGCTCTACAGCGGGGACTTCGAGCTGAGGGTTCCCCCCAACTCGACCATCGTTGCCGAGGCTCACGGGGGCGATGACAGGGGCTGCTTCAGCTTCAACGACACGCACCTAATCTGCCCCGTGAACTGGACGACTCCTACAGGCGTGTACCCCTTCGGGAGGTACATGGTCTACAGGGCTGTGAGGGGAGGGGTGCTGAGGCTCAACGCCCTCCTCCTGCCGCGGGAGCACAGGGTGATCGAGGGCGAGGTTTACGTCAACGGCAGGCTAGCTCCAGCCAAGCTGATCCCCGGGGACAGGTACATGATCATACCGTTCATCGGGAACTACGAGTACTTGGGCAACGCGACATGGCGCCTGTGGGGGGATCAAGCCCTCTTCTACCTGCAGATCCCGACGAACTGGACTTGGGTCACGGTGAGGGTTCTCAAGGTGAAGGCGAAGCCCTTCATGGGCGGGTACATGTCGCAGGATGTATGCGTCGTTGTTAGGAACGATGAGGTCTACTTCTCCAAGGGCTTTCCGCTGCCTCACGAGGGATCAGCAACCATAATCTTCGAGAAGAAGCTCATAGACCCGAGCGACCTTACAGTAAGCTGGCAGAGACCTCCCGGAGTATGCTATGGTTGTGGAAACGCCGTCGCGGGATATGGTCCTGGTTCGAGAACATTCGAGGGCGTGGAGCCTTACTGGTTAGAGGTGAATGTCTATGGGGAGGTGGTGGTGCAGGTTGAAGTCGAGGTCTGAGTTACTCTTCCTAATTTTTCTACTGACTACGCTTCTTTTGGCGGGCAGGTTTTCGGGAAACCCCGGCTGCTCTTGCCAAACTGGTCCTGATGGGGGAATTGCCTGTTCGAGCGATTGGCTCACCGACGATAAGGGGGTAGGGGCGAGGCAGGATTGGACGTGCAGCATGTCTTGCTCGAAGCTGACCAGCTTTCAGAGCATAAACTGGGAGTACTTCATAAACAACGTCCAAGTATCGTTTTCCCCTTCGAGCGGTTCTGGTCATGGCACTCACTCGTATTCTGGGACCTCCTCTGTAAAGCTTGACGAGTGCTACTACGATTCGAGCGGCAACTTGGTTTGCAAGAACATATTGAGCCCGTCTCCGGTTACAGTGAGCAAGAGCTTTCCTTTCATGGCGTCCTTTGGAGGCGTTTACGACGCGCACGATAAGAGCTTAAGAACACTGGACAGCGGCTACTACCTTTTCAGGGTGGGTTCAAGCAGGTCATCTTTCAGCCTCCACTTCGAGCTTTACTGGGGCACAGGGAAGCTTGTCCAGAACGACATTCACTTCACTTACAGCAGTGCGGGTGGCAGTCCACCGCCGACAACTTACACTTTGACCGTCGCGGCTATGATCGTGAACTTCACTTTGCCTCAGGGTGCGGCGGTGAGCGGTAGCCTGCAAGTCTCTGGTAGCCCTGTTTTAGGTACTCTTACGTTCTCTGGTACTTCTTTACAAGCGTCCAAGAGTGCTACGGCCAGCTCGGGGACAAGCTACAGCGAAACCGTTCCTCAGTCCCTCGTGCTGACGCTGACCACCAGCGGGACAGCGATAAGTGTCAGCAACAAGTACGCCGATGCCTACTCAGCGGTATACTACTCCAGCGACTACTACACAGGGAAGTTCAACGTCTCTGGCTCCTGGAGCATAACATATCGGGGAGGCGCCGTCAGGGTCTGGCTGGACGCCTGCACGCAGGGCGGCTCCTGCAGGAACCTCTACTACTCGGGCTTCGTTTACAGCGGGTCGGGCTCATTCACGGTGAGAAACGCCCGGCTGAGCAATGAGAGACTGAGGCTGACGATCGGCTATGGATACTCTGCCTACGTTACCGCATCCGTGACGCTGAGCAACTCCTCCACAAAGACCTTCTACTTCGCCTACTGGGACACACCGTCGGGCAAAGTGTACTCTTCTACAGTGTCCGGCTCCCTGATTTCAAGCTTGAGGCTAACGGCTATCTACTCACCGAGCGGGAGCATCAACGCGGCTCTGGCGCTTCTACCTGGCATGGACTTTCTCCCACACAATACAACGCACTTCATCCCACTAATGCCGGGGATCTATACTGTCGAGACGAACGCCACGGTAATCCTGCTGGATGCAAGCGCCACGCGTATCTACTCGGTTAAGGGCTTAAACGCCACGGTAAAAGTCCTTTCGGCCTTCGGGGAAACCGCTAAAGTCGGGACAACCAGGAAGGCCAGCAGGCTCCCAGCAGCTACCTTGCCTATCGTTCTAATCGGTAACCAGACATTTTACCTGTTCTCGCTTACCGCCCCGGAGACTCCGAATTTAACAATCTACCTCAAAGTAAACAACTCAATTTACATCTACAGGGTCATAGCACCCCGAATAGAAATCACAGAGATCGATTACGGCTGGGACGCAGTAAGGATACATTTCAACGCGTATCCTTCCTGGGAAAACTACAACATCACAGCACTACTTGATGGAAAAGAACTGTCTTCCGCTACAGCGAGCGCGGGCGTGCTGGAGGTAAGGTTTGAGGAGCTTCAAGACGTGACCACTCCTAGGTCAATTGAGCTTGCACCCTCGTGGGGTGGGCGTCTAGAGATTCCCGGAGAAAGGCTAAAACTTCTCTTACTACCCGTCGCAGTTGAGCTGAGCTTCCGCAGCGGAGGCAGTGGGCTTGTTCTAACAGCCTCAGAACCTCGGGTTCTAGGAGTGAATACTACGCTTAGGCAAGAATTGATCGCGGTAAATGAGACACCGAATATGGGGAACCTCTGCATAAAACTCGTGAACGCCAGCAACCAGGCAGCGTGGCAGGTGTGCGTGCCTTACCCCTATGTAGCCGAAGTACCCTATCCCGACACAAGCGGGCACTTTCTGGAGGTGGTCTACGTTCCTGCTCCTACGAAGCGAGTGATCGTTTTTCCGTGGTGGGAGCGATTATGAGCGATGTTTTGAAAATCGTGATACTTGTAACCATTTCTGTCTCTATCCTTGCCACTATTTACATGCACCTTCGATCAGCAAGACCCATTGCACACCTTAACTCGTTTAGCCTCGTGACGCTAACGCAATCCGATTTCATCGACTTCAACTCACGAATCTATTTAAACAGCACACAGTGCCGTGTTGTCGTCAACGGTCTTCAACTATTGACCTTTGAAGATCCTGAGCTCATGATCCCGGATTGCGTAGCAACCCCTTTGAACACTACATGGATTAGCGTCAGGAGGATGAATGATGAATGCCTGCTCTTATTCAACTCGGTTTTCCGCGCCGAAAACGCCACTCTGATTATATTTAACGCAACTGAGCGCGGTTGGACTGATAGGCTGTGCTTGACGAAGTTGACAAGGGAAGTCCGCATTTACAATCCACGGATTGAGGTCTGCGGCTCCTTCTTCTCGCTTGATGGGCCTATCGTCTTAAAGCTGGTTTTGATAGAGGTGAAGAGGTGTTGAAAAGCGTCGAGGAGGCTCTTCTAACAATCTTCGAAGTTCTATTACTTGCTAGCGTCCTGGTATTTGCGCAAGATGCTTCAGTAGACAGCGACGTTGTGCACGTTCAGGGCTTGCTACCCCCCGGAGCGTGCACAACGGTTTACTCGTCGAAGCCCATAACCCTCAACGGAACGCAGCGCGGCAACATCATCACCGTGTGCCGCAACCACTCGAGCATCGTGGTGGTCGAGCCATGAGGGAGGTGCAAGCCGCCGTGGTTGCGGTCATTGTCCTCCTTACGCTGAGTAAGGCTACTACACTTATACTGCACCCGCTCTCTGTGCAGGTTAAAAACGCGAGAAATGCCGCCGCAATAGCAGCATACGTTATGCTACACTCTAACTGTAGCGATGTCACCGAGTACCTTAGGGAAGTTAACGCTACAGCCCCCCTTCCTGATGCCACCACCGGGTTCGTAGCTGTTTGGTGCGGTGAGGAACTCCGAACCTACTCCTTCTCCTGGAGGGGGTAGCCGTGCGTAGGCGTGGTAGTGCCGCTCTGATAGCCGTAGCTGTCCTGAGCTTGCTGATATTGAATTTACATCAGGAGGAAACTTACCGGGTCATTTACGAGGGCGAAGACGTTCATGCACTACTCCTGATTACCGCGCGTGAGGCTTGCAAGAGTCCGGATAAAGCTGCCATGCTCTTTGCGCGGGCTCAAACCCTCGCAAAACACGTTAGGGTAAAATCGTACGCGGTTTCAGTTATCGAGAACTCTTCTAACTACGAACGAGGGACTCTGCTGTGCGTTGCCAGGGTGAGCACCAGCCTCGGCGAGGATACTTTCGCATTGAACTACACCTACAAGCTCGTAGGGCTCCGCGTAGACGAGCTCACGGGCCGCATACTCAGAATATACGCCGTGAGCGCTTACCAGTATTTCAAGTTGCCCGTGTACAACTACACGATACGAATAAGCATTACACTCCAACCTCTGTGCCCGCACGACTATGTCAACGGCGATTTAGCAGTGAGGGGACTTGGGCCGTGCGTAGTGGCCGACAAGTGGGGGCTAAAGCTGGTGATCCCAGGTGGATGAAGCAGTCCTAGCTCTACTCCACCTGTTGGTTTCGGGTTTGGTCTTTGCGTATTGGCTTAATCTCTACTACTTCTATGGCTTTCGGCAAT
This sequence comes from Infirmifilum sp. NZ, assembly GCF_022693705.1. Classification (NCBI taxonomy): domain Archaea; kingdom Thermoproteati; phylum Thermoproteota; class Thermoprotei; order Thermofilales; family Thermofilaceae; genus Infirmifilum; species Infirmifilum sp. NZ. The sequence goes on along the minus strand of NZ_CP094288.1, from coordinate 1,125,336 downwards.
CCCCTAACACTGCTCTCATCCGCGATATATGTTTCCTACTAGACTCACCGAATGGAACTGTCGTGAACAGTGACTACTACCTTGATGGCTGCATAGCGAACGGCACGATCGTTTCTAGAGTTCCAGTTTCAAGCATGTGCTTGATACGGATAAACGCGACAGCCGTACGCGGACCATTCTCAGGCGAAGTGGCGTGTTCCGTTGGAAAAGTTCGCCTGAGGCTCGAGAAGAGCAACGGGATTGTCGTTATTAAGAGCAACGGAGAGTGAAGACTCTGAGCTCTTGTCGAAGTCAACTTTTAAAGTCAAAGATCCCTCACTAAGTTCTGGAATGCCGACAAACCTCCCCGCTGAGGCCAAGAGTAAGTGGAAGAAAGCAGTCGAGGCCAGAACACCCGAGGAGAAGCTCCAAGCGCTACAGGAGTTCCTATCAGCAGTGCCGAAACACAAAGGCACCGAGAAGCTTAGGATGCAGGTGACGCGGCAAATAGCCGCTTTAAGGCGGGAGATCGAGGCTAAAAAAAGGAGAAAGACTGGAGGCGGGGAGCAGTTCTTTGTGGAGAAGGAGGGGGACATACAGGTCGTTTTGCTCGGACTTCCTGCTTCTGGCAAAACTACGCTTTTTCGGTGCTTAACGGGTTTAGAGGCCACAGAGGCCCGGAAACCCGTCCCTGGAATGAGAGTTTGGGAGGGAGTCTACTTCCAGATCGTCGATACGCCGCCATTCCTCGGAGATGTGTCAGCTCAGGCCAAGCTGTTGGCGCTGGCGAGAAACGCTGACGCCCTCATGCTCGTGGTCGATGCTCTGGGCGATGTGGAGTACCAGGCCTCGACGCTTCTCAGCGCGTTAGAGGAGGCTCGCATTGCCGTGAGGAGGCCCGAAACCAAGGTGGAGATCGAGAGAAAGGCGACCGGTGGAATCGTCGTCGTAGGCGAGCTAAAGGGTGCCACTCTCCAGGATGTTGTGGCGCTTCTGAGGGACTACGGTATATACCACGCGGTGGTGAAGATCCAAGGCAAAGCTACACTCGATGACATTGAGGAGAGCGTATTCGGAGAGATTTCTTACAAACCATGTGTTATTGTTGTTACGAAGTCCCCAAGCCTCGATAAAAAGGTAGAGCATTACCTTCAATCCCTATCCGTACCCGTGCTAAGTTTTACCTCATGTGATGATTTCGACTTCGGCAAAGTCGCTGAGTATTTTTTCAGGGAGCTTGACTTAATCAGGATTTATACGCGAAACCCTAAGTCCGGCGAAGTTGAGGAAAGGCCCGTGGTTACAAAAAGAGGAACAAGGGTTATAGAGCTCGCTAGACTCATACACTCACAGCTCCAAGAGAATTTCAAATACGCATTGGTTTGGAGCAACAGATTCTCATTTAGCCCTAGACGCGTGGGGAAAGAGTTTGTACTAGAGGACGGCGATATCGTTCAGATTGTCGGTGGCTAGAAGATAACGCGGATAGCTAGGCCAATGCCCATACCTATAGTGAACATTATTTTAAACCCCTGCAGCGACACACCCTTGAGAAAAGCTGTGATATTCAGAGCTAAGGCAACCGCGGAGAAGATCACCATCAAAACCACACCATCAATGCTCAGCAGCTGGTATAATGCTGAGGCCAAAGCTAGACCAGCAGGGTGCAATACAGTGAACGATGCCGGGATAAACAACCAGGAGCCTCTGTTGAACAAGGACTTTGAAAAACGCCGTTGCAACAGCGTTACGAGGAGCGCGAGAATTGGTAACAATAAACTTGCCTGAGTACTCTGAACGGGCTGCTGAGGGAGCTGTATTGAGCTAGCTTCAGCCTGGAGAAGTGCGAAAGCGAGAGGCTGCGAGAGTAGAGCTACGGCGGCTACCGGGGTAAATGTGCACTCGTCGCTTTCATATCGAGGCTTGATCAAGTTTAAGTAAAGGCTCGCGAGGACCCCGGGAATGGCAGCGATAATGAAGGGGGCAACAGGTAGGCTTAACAGCCTAAGTTGCTCTGGGAGAGAATACGAGACGAGTAGAACTACATAGGATGCTATAAAAGGACTTAAAATAAAGCTTCTTCCTTCCACCTGCACTACAAAAGCAGAGACTAAAAGAACGTTTAACAGGAAAAAGGCTATGTAGAGCGGGAAGCCCGTTCCGAACACTATGAAGAATGCCAGCGTCATTATTAAGAGAAAGGATGAAGTCATCAGTAGAGTTGCGCTCGCCTCGCCCTCCTTTTTTCCCGTATTCACAGCCAACGAGTAGAGAAATAAAGCCGTAAGGGCTCCAACCATCCCAAAAGGAACACCGAGGAAATACTCAAGGGAAATATAGAACATCAAAGAGGCTTGAATGAATGTTGAACTAAGCATGATTAAGACACACAGTGGTGCAATTACGAACATATGAGGCTCGCTGGGGATGAGTGCAGCAACCAAAACCCCCGCGAGTACGCCTATCGCTGACCAACGTTGAATACCCGGCTTCTCGCTTAACATGAACACCGGGTTTGAAGGCGACTCGAGCTGAACACTCCCTAGCAGGTTTCTCACCAGAATGCTTCCGAGTAGCATAGCCGCTAAAAAGACTGCGAAGGCCAAAACGTAAGGAACTGTTAAACCTTCACCCCTAGCCATGAAATCGTTTAGGAACGGGGACGCGATCTGACCACTCCTGATGTCTTCCTCGAGCATTTTAGCTGAGAGGAGCACGTATGGAGATGCCAGCACTGCAACCAAGGAAGGGGCCAGCAGAGCAACGCCACCGTCTATGCCGCGCCTCTCAGCCACGGCGTGAAGAATGTAGATGATCGGGAAGATCAGGAGCAGTGAGGGCGCGTCCAATCTCGGTCCCAGCCACGTGTAAAGCCTCGCAACTAGACCAGTTACCAGCAAAAGCACACCAAGGGCGAAAACGTAGTCAATCTTCCTTAAACAAGGCACTGGACGCACCCTTTTTAAAGTTATTTCCTAGTGCCAGCTTCTTACTTACCGAGGCTAGTACAGGGCAACCCGACCCCCCGGACTTACAGTAGCTCAGGTACTTCTCGCCCAAGGCTCTCCACTCAGCCACACCAATAAAAACGCAGCGAAATCCCCGTGCGGTTTGCCGAAAGTACCTACACGTGTTTCCCTCTCCGCTCATCGCAGATCACTTGACTATACTGGGGTTATTGTAGGTTACCTAATGTTTTGCGATAACTCAAGCTTGCGGCTCGGAGTTTTGGCGAAGCCATACAGTAAAAATACCTTGAGATGACGGGCGAGTTATTCAATACTAATATATCGCCCCTTATTGCGTGTAAATTCGAGTTTGAATGGCTTCGAGTGGAGTGTGTCCAGGTCTTTACAAAGACGCAAGGGGAAAATTCTACTGTAAGTACGCGGGCGGCGCTGAGGTAGATCCAGCCTTCATGCCATGCTTGATGGAGTACTGGGACTGCCCCTACTATGTGCAATGGACTAAGAGAGAGAAAGCTGAGAGAGAGGAGGTAAAGCCTGCTCCCAGCGTTAGCGAGCAGGTTACAGCACCACCGCAACAGCTTTTGGTATCGGCCGAGCCCTTAGCTGGGGTGCCGCGCTACGAGGAGCTTTCAAGCAGGCTGGAAAGCCTGATTAACCGTGCTTCCGAGCTATCTAGAGCCTGGGAAGAGTATGAGAAGGCGGCACGCGAAGTCATTGAGAGCTGGGAAGAGCTACGGGATACTCTCGAAAAAGAGCTTTTGGAGATCGATAGCTCTCTCGAAGCGTACATATCCGAGCTGGAGCGCATTGAACTCAAGCACAAGCTGGGTGTCTTAGATGACAGCCAGTTCGAGGAGCTTAAGTCTGAGCTCGACAAGAAAATCGACGAGAAAACTGCTGAAAAGGAAGAGATTCGCAAAAAGCTCGACGAGCTTGACAGGTTAGTTATACCTCATTACAAGCGCGTGAAGGCCGCGGAGGTTAAACCCGAGATAGCCAAGCTCAGGTTGGCTTTGAGCAAGCTCGAGCAGAAGTATAGGGAGGGTAGCATAAGTGAAGAGGCTTACAAGAGCGTTAAAACGGAGCTCGAGGCTAAGCTAAAAAGGCTCGAGAAAATACGTGAAGAGGTGGAGGAGCAGTGAGTTCGTTCAGCTACGAGAATCTGGAGCAATTTTTCGAGGATGCTGACAGGGCTTGGAGCGAGTACACCGAGACTGTGAAGAGATGCCTGCTCGAGTGGGAGAGACGTAGACCCCTCCTGTCTGAGAAAATAGCCGTGTTGAAAGCCCGAATAGGCTCTAACTTGAAGGAGATTGAGGAGCTGAGGGTGAAAGCAGATCTAGGGATTATCGACGAGGAAAAGGCTCAGAGGAAGATCAACGCACTTTCCGAGGAATCGGTCAATATGATACATGAACTGGAAACAACATGGCTGACCTTTGAGAGAAACGTGTACAAGGCTATACTTCACATGCGAAGAATAGGTCTCCCTCCAGACATCTCAAAGGAGGACATCGAAAGTAAGTTGAAGGATCTGGAGAGTAGTTTTAAACGTGGAATAATAAGTTCTAAGGATGTGTTCGATGAGCTTAAACAGCTTCTAGATGAGCAACTGAGTTTAATATAATTTTGATCCCATTACTTCTCATGAAGCAGTTTCTGAAAGCCGTTATAAGGTCAGCACCAAAGTAATAGTCCGAGGAAACTTACCCTTTTTCACCGACATCTACTTTTCTGACTCTTTTGATAGACAACTTTACTTTACCGTCACCAACCTTCTCCACTCTTATACTTTTGGCAGATATTGACCCTCTACGCACGGCCGCCTTGGTCATCCTCGCTACAAGCTGTGTGAAGTGGGGTCTGCAAAGATAGATAGCCTGTCCTCCAACCTCAAGAATTATTTCTGCTTGACGTGTGCATCCCTCTAACATGCAGTTTTGCGTGTCATCCGCCATCTTAATCACTCGATACCAGTATTATGGCTAGAAATGCTATTTTTAGCTTTCCCTTGTAGGTTGCTTAGCACAGTGACTGCTCCAATTAAGGCAGGTTATCTAAGCTCGCCCCTAAGGGGCGAGCCTCGGACTAGCAAGAAGGTTACATTAGTTACATTTTTGCCTGTAATCGTATTCCGGCATCTCGTGGTCTCCTCGGTAAGACATGCCTAAAGAAGCTTGAGCCGCCTAGTTATCGGGTCAATAAGATAGGATGGAGCTGGCCCAATGGCAACGGCTGTAATAGTTCCGGGCTCTAACTGCGTAAGACCCATGTCTGTTATGAGCGCCACCGGGAGGCCTGATTTCTTCGCCTCACTGTACACCTGCAGAAGCTCTTCCAAGCTATCAACTCGAACGACTATTTTCTTCTGCCCTGTTGCTAACCAAATACGCGCCCACTCTGGGCGCGACTTCTCGGCCTCTAGAAACGCACTGAGTGAGGCATGCGCCCCCTGTGCAACAAGCTTACCCTTTCCCATCTCTAAGTCTCGTCTAATAACAATAACCTGTTTCAGTTCTTCCGCCAAGTGCTCTCACACAGGCTCTGTGCTCACGCACGCTTATACCCTATTTTCCTGAGGAGCTCAACACGCTTGCGCTTCTCCTCCTCGCTCTCGACTCCTATGACGTTGTAACCATCAACGACGCCTAAGATGCCTCTACCTTGACTGGTCTCTGCTATTATGACTTGAACAGGGTTTGCTGTAGCGCAGAATATCGAGGCGACTTCCTGCACCATCTTCAGCTGGTTAAGTACATTTATAGGCCATGCGTCTCTTATCAGCAAGACGAAAATGTGGCCAGCACCTATGCGCCGCGCGTTTTCTATAGCTGCGTCGATGAGCTCCTTGTCATTGCCATCCCACCTCACGAGCCTATCTCCACTGGCCTCGTTGAAGGCAAGCCCGAACTTTACGTTAGGAACGCTTGTAACAACCGCCTCAGCTATGTCTTCTACACTCTTGATGAAATGAGTCTGACCGATTATAATGTTAGACTTTTCGGGCAGAAGCATCTCCACGACATGTATTTTGACGGAGTTCATCATTACGTAGAGACCCGCAACATGGTTGAAAAAGCTTACTCCTCATAGCTTCCCGTAACATACTTAATTCTAGACTTACTAACCAGGCCAACGTGACAAAGGGGACGTTTAAGTAAAACCTTAAGGTAATTACTTAGAGTTCATGCCATTTCGTTTACATACTTAGTCAAAGCCCATTAAGAGCACAGCGTTCGTATCAGCCCTAGCTAGGAGGTTTTGCTGTCTTGCACTCTTATACTTTGGAGTGGACCATGAAGTTCCCGACAACCGGTTTGGTAGACCTTTGAGGACCCTATATATGCGCAGAAAAACATAACCCAGCGTGCTTTACATTCGAACAAGTATGGTAGTTGAATCCAATGTTGAGCTCGATATTCTCTTAGAGATGAGGTATTATGGCTTGGATGGAGACGGCATTGGAGGGTCTATTAGACAAGCAATCGAGGACTTCGTGGTTTACGAGATAAGCGTTGAGGGCGTAAAAGCGTCTTCAAACTGCTCAGAGATACCGCAAGGCGCAGGAGAGTACACGTGGGTCGTTGTTGAAAAAAGGGGTGTTGACTCTATAACGGCTTTAAACAAGGTCCGTAAGTACTTCGGGGTTAAAAAGTCAGACGTAGGAATTGCTGGCCTGAAAGATACTAACGCTGTGACCTTCCAATTCGTATCCATTAAAGGAGATATACCGCTCGACGCTATAATAGCTTTCAACAGTTCGAGCCAACGCGTGAAGATCCACTGCCCTGTCAAGAGACCGTTCCACTTGAGGCCCGGGCTTCTTTTCGGGAACCATTTCATCGTGAAGGTTAGAGGTTGCAAGACGGATAGCTTGGAGGCCATGCTGAACAAGCTTACAGAGGTAGGGGGTGTACCCAACTACTTTGGGTACCAGAGGTTCGGAAGTATACGTCCCATAACGCACATAGTTGGACGGCACATTATTCAAGGAAGGTTCAAAGAAGCCGTAGAAGAGTTGTTACTGAGAATCTTCCCCTACGAGTCCACTAAAGCGAAGATGGCTAGAGAGTACCTCGCATCAACTGGCGACTATAAAGGGACACTCGAAATATTCCCTAAGAGCATGAGGAGCGAGCGCGCCGTGATAGCGCATCTAGCACGAAGACCAGGAGACTACGTGGGGGCTATCCGTAAAATATCTGGCTATGTGAGAAAACTGTTCGTGGGCGCCTATCAAGCCTACCTCTTCAACAAGGTACTTAGCAGGAGAATTGAGCATGGGCTTTCATGGGTTTACGCATCGCCGGGCGACTACGTAGGAATAACGCTGGGTTCTCCAGGCTCCGGTCACACGCCTGTCCTCGTCGCCAATGACACAAACATCGAAAAAGTCAACAAACTCATCCTTGAAGGTAAAGCGACCCTATTACTTCCCGTCTTCGGCTACAACACTCACTTGTCGCAGGGAGTACAAGGGGAAGTTGAAAGAGAGGTCTTGAAAGAGGAGGGTCTAGACATTGGCAGCTTTTATATAAAGAGCATCCCAGAGGCTTCGTCAGCAGGAACATATCGTCCAGCTAGTCTATCGCCACTGAACTTGCGTGTAGAGGTTGGCCAGGATTACGCAACGTTCTCCTTCACGCTAAAGAAAGGAATGTACGCTACAACACTCCTCCGCGAGTTCATAAAACCGAGTAATCCTGTCGAACAGGGGTTCTAGCCCTCATCCTCCTCTTGTGAGCGATGCTATTTTGGCCTTATCCCTCGATTTCTTCCGCGTGCTATCGGAAACTTTGCGGTTTACTGCAGATTACGTAGGGACACACCGCTAAGGCGATAAGGAGGCTAACTACAGCCAGGTTTGAAAGGAATGTCCTCGGTGACATGAAAATTGTACTTGTGACTGTCATAAAGTTGCTTACCGGGCACAGACTGTGCGAAAAATGTTGAGATACCATAAGCCGTCTTGCGTGACGGTGAACTCGTTGTGGACGCCCATGACTACTCCTAGAAAAGAGTCTCAGACTGGAAGCCTCAGAGGGTCGGTTGTGCTAAGCGAGTCAAGGTAGTGCGTGGTATTTAAGTTACGACCTATAGTGGAGCAATAGGGGCTTAGTTATGCCGCTGATCCCACAAGAGCACTTGGACGAAGTGCGAGAAGAGCTGATTATTGCTAAAAAGGCTAATCACAGGCGCTTGTTAGTGATATACAGTGATGACGACTCGAGGCTCATCACTGCTGCCTTAGATTTTCTCTACGAGATTCGAGACCTCGTTAGAGAAGGCGAAGTCCTTTACACATATCATTCCTTTTACTCCGACGGCTCCATGAGGCGAGACCTCTTTGCCAGGGGGGCACCGAAGGACCTTGACATTGATTACGTTTCATACCAGAACCTTGATGTCATACTCGGCAAGACTTACAGCTCATGCATCGCAGACCTCATAAATAACCTAGAGCCGAACGACCTTGGCAGGCTAATGGGCGTTGTTGAAGGAGGGGGCTTGTACATTCTGCTTCTGCCCTCGCCTAGTAAGTTAATGGAGCTAGTCACGAGGTTCCAAAGTAACTTAATTGTCCCAGGCTATACGGCTAATGATTTGAAAAGATTTTTCATGAGAAGATTCCTAAACAAGCTCTACGCGCACAGCGGGATAGCGATCTACGATGCCGACGCCAGGTACTTTGTGAAGAAGTTCGCTAGGCTACAGACATCGCCATATGCTCAGAGAGCAATAACTTACCCTGAAAAATCGAGGATACCAGTAAAGGTTTACAAGCTCGCTTTAACGCAGGATCAGGTCGAGGTACTTAAGAGGTTTGAAGAACTCTACAAAAAGTCCGAGAAGAAAAAGGTTATCGTGCTGACCGCAGACCGTGGAAGAGGAAAATCTTCGGCTGTTGGAATTGGTTTAGGATGGCTCGTTCACAGGTTACGCAGAGCCAAGGGGAGATGCCGTGCGGTTTTGACGGCGCCTAGCGAGACAAACATTCAGGAAGTTTTCCGCTTCGCTCGAAGAGTGCTCGAAATGTACAAACACCCGATTAACGTTCACTTCGTTGATGACTATACTGTCAGAATAGAGTCAAAGGGCATCGAGGTTGTATACATGACACCAATTGACGCCATGAAAACCAAGGCTGATATCTTGGTGGTCGATGAGGCCGCCGCAATACCTGTCCCGCTACTTTTCAAGTTACTGGATAGATACGATAAGTTGGTGTTCTCCTCCACTATTCATGGGTACGAGGGGTCTGGCCGAGGCTTTTCAATAAGGTTTCTGAGGCGGTTGAGGTCGCGTGAGGATGTTGAAGTTCTTGAGTACGAAATGGAGGAACCGATACGCTACGCGCCTCAAGACCCCATCGAGGCTTGGGCGTTTGATACCCTGTTACTGGACGCAGAGCCAGCCACCCTCACCGAGGAAGACCTGCGGGCCATCGAAAACAGAGAAATCACGTACCACACTCCCGACGAGGCGGAGCTGTTCTTGAAAAACGAGAAAGAGCTTCGCGAGTTCTTCGGAATCTACGTTATGGCTCACTACCGTAACAACCCCAATGATCTTGGAATAATGATGGAAGCGCCTCACCACTTTATCCGGATGGTCAAAACGTCAACTGGGAAGGTCGTTACCTCGCTGGAGCTCGCCGTGGAGGGTTCCCTAGGGCCTGAGCTGTCGCGGGAGTCCGCAAAAGGGGCCTGGCTTATGGGTAACATAATACCTGATAGGATTATTAAACACTACAAGCTCCTCGACTTCGGAGATTTGAAAGGAGTTAGAATCGTCCGGATAGCCACGCACCCGCAGGTTATGAACAAAGGACTCGGCAGCTTCGCCCTAGCTGAACTAGAAAAGGAGGCCTTAACCAAAGGCTACGACTGGGTAGGCGCCGGATTCGGTGTTACGGAGGAGCTACTGAGATTCTGGGTTAAGAACGGTTACACACCGGTGCACCTGAGCCCAGAGAAAAACCCCGTGAGCGGCGAGTATACAGTCATCGTAATTAAACCCTTAAGCGAGAGAGCCCGGAAGGTTGTAGAGGTCATAGCCCGCGAATTTAAAGAAAAGCTCCTCGACTCTCTCCCCTCCCCCTACTACGACCTTGAGCCCGAGACGGCCCTCCTACTCCTTGAAGCCACTCCCCGCTTCCAGGCGAAACTCGACCTAACGATTCTGAAGAAGGCAAGATTCCTCATGTACGCGTGGAGCGACATGACTATCGAGAACTGCATGGACGTGATGAACAGGCTGGCTAAACATTACTTCAAGTGCATTGATCCCCCGGAGCTTACTCGTTTGCAGAAGCTCTGCTTAGTATCAAAGGTCTTGCAGGCTAAGAGTTGGCACGCCACTCTAGAAGATCTCAAGATAACAATGCCCCAAGCGACCTCTGAGCTAAAAGAGGTAGCGAGAATATTCTCTAAGGCGTTCCTTGGCGTGAATAGCCTGGACGACGCGATGAGATACTTCTACCTGACTTTAAGCGACGTAACGTCTACTCCTCCGGAGTAATAACAGCTACAAGCCTCGCGCTTTTACAGCAGGAGAGGCATAAACCACACCTGTCACATTTTTCCGATGCCACGAGAAAGTCTCCCATGATGCCCGTTGCTTCACCCTCACGGGTAAATGCTCTAAATGGACAGACGTCAACGCATTGTTGTTCCTCTCGCAGGTTGAAGGCTGGTCTCATTCTCTCATGTATACTGCTCCATCTAACTAGAAACTCGTCGCCGAGCCTTTTTACCTGCGGAAAACTCGCGACGCGATGCAGTAATGCGGTATCGTACAGGATAATGTCAAAGGATCTTTCAACCGCAAAGTCCCCCAGTAGATGTTCTGGGATGTCGCTTATGTAGGCAGAGGGGACATCGCTGGTAGTGGCGAGCTTCGCCCATATAAGTGCATAAACCTTCGAGAGGTAGGTCGAGTGCACTCTAAAAAACTCATTCCCTAACGAGTAAACCACATGCGGGGAGAAAATCACGGCCCCGACACCTATTGTCTTCAGATGTCGCAAAAATTCCTGCGTAGGAGGGGCAGCTGGGCTCAGTTTGACAATGACAGGTCGTGCCGACTCCGAGACGAACTCCTCCAACATATCGATAACATACGATTCAAATCCCCTGCGACCTCCAGATAAGAGGTACGTCAGTCCGAGGTCTATTTCAAAGCCGTCAACCTTATCGGCAAAGCGCTCAGCAAGCGCCCTGAGTGATGAGAGGCGCGAGGAGGCAAACGATGCTACAACCTTAGCGTCACTGCGCAACTTTAAGGTTTGAGCTAACCTTTCAGCTTCTTCCAACGAGAAAGAAAAGGGCCTCGTCATTATCATATAGTCGTTCCAAGAATTAAACTGATGCACCCAAATCCTAGCTCTCCAGTCCTCTTCAACTCTGATATCTGATACTGTTGGAAGGAAAAAGATAGCGATATCATCTAGTTTTTCGGCATTTGACTCCAGCAACTTGTAGAGTACAACATCATCGCTACTTAGGCCCCTACGTGCTCTAAGTGGCAGACCGGCGAAGTAGTAAGCTTTAGCCACAATTGCCTCGCAGGATCATGAACAGCAAAACTACTTAAAAGTCTGTCCCATGTCTCGTCTCTCATTAGTACGGCACCGTACTTTATAAACCTCCCAGTTTTCCTTCATGATCTACTAAGGCCCTATCAAGCTTCTCGCGAATCGCGAAAAGACTAGAGATTGAGGCTGAAGTCTCGTGGTGCCGCACCAGGCTCATCAGCCACTACGTTTTTAGAGCTTTTCGGGTCCTATTTTACTGATGATGAGGAGTACCAAATACGATAGATGAATTGAGAACTCTCGGCTGAATATTCTAGCTCAGCATTCTCCTAAACTCCTCCGCTATCCTCTTGTATCTCTCGAGGTCTTCTCTGGTAACGCTGGGCTTAACGGTCTCAAGAGCCCTTAAAAAGTGGTTCATCGTCACCTTTGTGGGCTTCCCAGCCTCGCGGAGCGCAGTAATAGCAGCCTCCCTACAAACAGCGGCGATGTCTGCTCCCGTGTAGCCTTCTGTCCTCTTTGCGAGCTCTGCGAGGTCTACGTCCTCGGCTAGGGGCATTCTCCTCGTGTGCACTTTGAAGATCTCGAGCCTAGCCTTCTCGTCGGGCGGCGGGACGTAGATCAGCCTGTCAAACCTCCCAGGCCTGAGCAGAGCAGGGTCAATGATGTCAGGCCTGTTAGTAGCCGCAATCACCACAACACCCTCAAGACGCTCAAGACCATCCATCTCCGTGAGAAGCTGGTTCACAATTCTATCCGTGACGCCGGAATCGTATCTCTGGCCCCTTCTCGGGACTATAGAGTCTATCTCATCAAAGAACACCACGCAGGGCGCTGCTTGCCTGGCTTTTCTGAAGATCTCTCTGATTGCTCTCTCGCTTTCCCCAACCCACTTACTAAGTACCTCCGGCCCTTTCACGCCAATGAAGTTTGCCTCGCTCTCGGTTGCCACGGCCTTCGCCAGCAGGGTCTTGCCAGTGCCAGGTGGGCCGTAGAGCAGTATACCCTTAGGCGGGTCAATGCCCATCTCTCTGAAGTACTCGGGGTGCTTCAGTGGCCACTCCACGGCCTCCCGCAGCTGCTGCTTAACATCCTCAAGACCGCCGATGTCATCCCAGTGAACCTCAGGTACTTCAATGTACACTTCTCTCAGAGCGCTTGGCTGGACCTCCTTAAGGGCATCCATGAAATCTTGCTTGGTTACCTTCAGTTCGCTGAGAATTTCGGCTGGAATCTTCTCACTCTCGATGTTTATTTTCGGTAACACTCTCCTGAGGGCGCGCATTGCGGCCTCGCGGCAGAGAGCGGCGAGATCCGCCCCAGTAAAGCCGTGCGTAATTTCGGCCAGCTCGTCGAGGTTCACGTCGTCTGAGAGTGGCATGTTTCTCGTATGCACTTGGAGAATCTCCCTCCTAGCCCGCTTATCCGGAACTGGGAACGCTATTTCCCTATCAAACCTTCCCGGGCGCCTGAGAGCGGGGTCTATGTCGTCTGGCCGATTTGTGGCTGCTATGACGATGACCTGTCCTCTCTCCTTCAGCCCGTCCATGAGTGCTAGGAGCTGTGCTACAACTCTTTTCTCGACCTCGCCTGTCACTTCCTCCCTTTTCGGGGCGATGGCGTCGATCTCGTCGATGAAGATTATAGCCGGAGCGTTTCTAGATGCCTCCTCGAAGATCTCCCTAAGCCTCTGCTCGCTCTCACCGTAGAACTTGCTCATAATCTCGGGGCCATTGATGGAGATGAAGTAGGCGCCGGTCTCGTTAGCAACGGCTTTCGCGAGCAGGGTCTTGCCAGTTCCAGGAGGACCATAGAAGAGCACCCCCTTAGGCGGGTCAATGCCCAAGTGCTTGAACAGCTCAGGGTGACGCAACGGGAGCTCGACCATCTCTCTGATCTTTTGTTTAGCCTCCTCCAGATCACCAATGTCCTCGTAGGTTATCCTCGGTATCGCAAGCTCCCCGCTAACAGGCTCGCTTCTGATGCTGACCTCTGTTTCATCCGTGACCTGCACTGCCTGCGCAGGGAAAGTTGAGACAACGGTGAACTGCAGGGCCGTGCTAAACGTAGGTATTTCAACTACGTCTCCGCGAATGAGTGGACGTCCTAGAAGCTTGCTTTTCACATACTCCACAAGCTCCGGCACTATTTCAAAGCCCATTTTGAAAGTAGGTGCGAGCACGACCCTTTTCGCAGGGGCCACCCTAGCTTTTCGAACCTTAACCTGGTCACCTATAGCCACTCCCGCATTACGCCTTATGAGGCCGTCCATCCGGATTATCCCAGCACCCTCATCTTCCAGCGCTTGAGGCCACACTATCGCAACTGTAACCTTTTTCCCTTCAATCTCGACAACGTCGCCTGGATCCACACCAAGCTTGCTCATAGCGCTTCTGTCGATCCTTACAATGCCTCTTCCTACGTCTCGCGGTCGTGCCTCGGCAACTCTAAGTGTAACTTCGGGATGTGACGACATCAGAGTAAATCTTAATGAACTCTTTATATATTGCTTTTGGGACCATGCAGTAATCGTTTTTAAGCCGGATGAAGTGTAAGCGACGGCGGTCTAGATGTTTATTAAACGGGAAGATGCTGTCAAGAGGGCTTCAAGCCTCCTCACACGCGCTTTACTTATCAACACAGTCATCACTCTGCTACCCCCAGTCTACATCTTCTTTTCAGGACCCATCGGCCTGCACACCTATGCAGCATTAGCCTTCCTCTTGGTTTCTGTGGCTTCACTCCTGCTAGTATACTACATTCGGAGAGCCGTTGAAGATTACTCCATCGCTTCCGCCAAGGCAGTGATACCGATAACCTTGCCTATAAGCCTCGTAGGAGGCTTGGTAATCGTAGGATTGCTTGTACATAAAGCGCGTAAGCACTTGATGGAACTCCAATAAGGTCACCGATAAACTTTACAAATTTTTAGCCCCCCATTTTCCTTACGCACAATGCAGTGACCTCTGAACCTAGGAACACTCGAGTGGAAATGTTTTTATTCCAAACCTGAATGAGATCTCCCGGGTTCCTATGGCAGGAGAGGCGCAAACCCCTTTCCCATCGCAGGCTCAAGTAAACTCGGTACCTCTGCGAAGATACGGGGGGGTGCTCCCAAGACCCTACAGAGAAGGTAGAGGCTTCAGTCTCAGTGAAATTAAAGCACTGAACTTGACCGAGCGCGAGGCGCGGCTTCTCGGAATATACGTGGACACTCGCAGAAAGACAACTCATGAGGAAAACATCAAGGCCTTGAGAGAGTATCTGATTAATTTAAAGAAGGCTCTCGAGAGCGGTGCCCCTCTACCTGAACCGAGGCTTCCTAAAATCTTTTTAGCGAAAAGAGATGTTTCCAGGGTCTTCAAAGGTAAAACCTCAGCGGGTAGAAGAGGGAGAGGACTCCAGTCCGTCAAGTATAGATACACACACCACTACAAGTGGAAGAAGAAGCAAAGGGAAAGGCTTCTCAAAAAGCGCCACGAGGCCAGTAGGCACAAGGGCGGAGATTAACCTAAATACCTCCTTTCATAGCTCTCGACAATTTTCCGCGAGTGCTCTAAAACTATGTCCATCCCGCACTTTGCGCAGTAATACTCGCCGTCAATTTTAGCTATAACATCTTCGCTTCCGCATTTCCTACACCTAGGTCGTATAGAGTTACGCGTATCCTGCTTTACATCACTGTTCTTCAAAGACACGTCATATGCCCTGCAAGCCCAATCTATATAATTTAGCCTACACAAATCAGCTCGTAGAGCCGGATCCTTAAAGCCGCATTGACAACCAATACCAGGCTTGTCGGTTTGTCCACTCGCAGGACCAAGCTTTCCACAGCCTTGATCACCATTAGTCGTAAGAGAGCTAGAGCACGCCTGTTATACCCCCGGTGTCACCTGCAGAAGTCGGTAACCGCTGCTCGAACAACTTACTACAATCAGCGAGCGCCCTCTCTGATTCCCTTTCATCTGAAGTCTCTGACTAAACTGGTTTCGGAGCAACACAAAGAATATTTATAGTGACGCTGTATGGGCTAGAACGTGACGCAGACCTCGAAAGCCCAGTATAGAGCGGTGCATCCCATCGACTACTTGAGAAGCTACAGCGGTAAAAGCGTGCTCATAAAGCTGAAAGACGGCTCCGAGTACATGGGAAAGCTGAAAGTCATCGATCCCTCAATGAACATCGTATTATCCGAGACCAAAGAAGTCACGGAGACCAGCAAGGTGGTAGCAATTCTAGGAGATGTGTTTATCAGAGGCAGCAACCTGCTGTTCGTGTCAACAGAGCCCGACAAAGTCACTTTCTTTGAGCCTGACCAGCCGAAACAGCCCGAAGCACCTCCAAATCAGAGCACGACGGAAGAAGAGGAAGAGTGAGATAAATTACTGTCAGTAATTATAGGAAAATCATAAAAGCAATACAATTCCCTAGAGCACCCGATGGCGCAGAAGAATATAGTAGTTGAGAAATCGGCGTACATTCCACCGGACCTCTTACCCGTTGAAATCGTAGAGAGAAAAGGTACCGGACACCCTGACTACATCGCAGACTCCATATCTGAGGCAGCAAGCCGCGAGCTATCAAAATACTATCTGGAGAAGTTTGGCCGCATCCTGCACCACAACTTAGATAAAGTACTGGTCGTAGGAGGACAATCTTCACCTAGATTTGGAGGAGGGGAAGTGCTACAGCCGATCTACATCCTGGTCTCTGGCAGAGCCACAACAGAGGTTGTTGAGGCCGATGGTACGCGTGTTCCCGTGCCCGTTGGACCCCTTGTGCTGAAGGCAACACGCGAGTGGATTAAAACAAACATTCGGTATCTTGACCCTGATCATCACGTGATAGTTGATTATAGGATTGGGAAAGGATCCGTAGACCTGGTCGACATATACCAACGCGCGCAGTCTTACCCGGGTGCTAACGACACGTCTATGGGGATCGGGTACGCACCACTATCAGAGACAGAGAGACTGGTTTTCGAGACAGAACGACTGCTAAACTCTCCGAGAGTGAAGAAAGAGGTACCAGCGGTTGGCGAAGACATAAAAGTTATGGGGGTGAGGAAAGGCGATACCATTCACTTAACTATAGCAGCTGCAATAGTCTCGAGACACGTGAGATCAACAGAGGAGTATCTAGACGTGAAAAAGGAAATCCGGAAACTTGTCTTAGAGAAAGCTTCAGAGATAACTAAGCGCAAAGTCGAAGTTTACGTGAATACAGGAGATGACCCCAGTAAAGGTGACAGAGGGGGGCTGTACCTTGTCGTTACTGGCACATCGGCTGAGCATGGAGACGATGGAGCAACAGGCAGGGGAAACAGGGCGAATGGGCTTATAACACCCTTCAGACCTATGTCTTTAGAGGCAACCGCCGGTAAGAACCCCATAAGTCACATTGGGAAATTGTATAACATCGTAGCGTTTAACGCATCTCAGGAGATAGCACAGCTTGACCACATAAGAGAAGTTTACATAAAACTAATTAGCCAAATTGGAAAACCAATAAACGAGCCCCTCCTGGCATACATTGCGATTAATGCTGATGAGGCGGCTATTTCACGTGTAAAGCACCAAGCAGAGGAAATATTGGCCCACCACCTCGACGGAATCAATAGACTCTGGGAGAAGGTTCTACGCGGAGAGGTTACTCTCTTTTAAATCCTTGAGCAGCCTCAGCCTTTCTCGCCTATACTCCTCGAGTATGCCTTTTATTTTAGAGATATCCCCCTGAGTTTGACGCGCCAACGCGTTAGCGAGCTCTTTGCTTTCAAAGGCAACTATCGGGCCTATGTCAAAATACTGCGCGATATCCTCGAGAGATATTACCTGAGCCTCAGGGGGTATCGCTCTCCTTAAAGTCTCCGCTTCTTTCGAGCTTCTCGTAACAACAATCACCGAGCTTTGAAAATCCTTAGCCTTTAAGGTTTTAAAAACAAGGTCTTGTACAAGTTCTAGGGGGTAGCTCTTATCGATAAATACTATATTGTCCGAGAGCTCCTGTAGAGTTCCTTCGTTTTCTCTGGTTTTTTCCACAAGCCACGAAAGCTTTATGGCAAGCCTATACTTGCTGAAAGCCATACCAAGAAGGATCCGCTCCAACTCGGACACCCTATCTTCTAACTGTTGAAGCTTCGCCTTCAGGTGCGAGGCTTCCCTCTGTAACTGTTCTACCCTAGAGTCAAGCTTCACCTTCTCTGCATCTGCGCCGAGGGTTTTACGGACGGAAAGCAGCTTTTTAAGGGTCAACTCTAGCTCGCTTACCCTCTTCGTAGCCTCCCTCAGTTCAAGGGTAAGAGCTTTATTCTCCTGAAGCAACCTTTCAGCTAGCTTTCGGTAAAACCTTAGCTGCTCCTCGGCTCCTCCCTGGGCTATGTCCTGGAGCGCTAGCTCCTCCTTGGTTGATAGCTGGAGGTACTCCTTCGCCGCTTCCTTAACGGCAAGAGAGACGGGGAGGCCTTTAACGACTTGAAGCTTAGCCTTATCTAGCGGAATAGAGAGGCCATATTTGCTGGCCTCCTGTTCAACGGCGTCGAACTTCTCGCGATACTCGTTGAAGGCTTTGAGCGCGGCGGCAAGAGCATCCCTCTGGTGTGAATTCTCAACTTGTGGATAGCCAGACGTGAGCCTTCTTTTCTCATCGACGCTCAAGCTACGCTGCGGTGTAAACAGAAGAGCACCGAGCTGAGATGCAAGTTTCTTAACGTAAGCGGGTGCAGGGGACACATCACTGGCTATTACTGCGGGATGCCCGAAATCTAAAAGTAGCTTTACTAGCTGACCCCTGCTAAGCAACCTCCTTGAGAACACGCTCACGATACTTCCGCTAAAATCGAGGATGGCCACACCTGTCGTCATTCCTGGATCTACCCCCACAATCGTGTAACGCTCGCTCCTAGCGCTGCGTTTCGGCGTAGCTCCTAGTGGTCTGTACTCGATACTCTCACGCCTTACCGGCGATATCTCAACAAAAATGTCGTGACCAGACTCTGGCTTCACGAGGCCGTTGAGCCTCTCGCGGGGAGCGTAAACCACGAAAGTTGCCCCAACCACTCCCCAGCCTCCTTTTCTCACGAAGAGATCGTAGTCTATCCCTGCCTTGTCCAGCTTCTCGCGTATCTCCGCAACCTTCCTTTTGACAAGCTGCTCGATGTTACGCTTATACCGCTCCCTGCTCATCCCCCCCTGCCCGGGAACCCTTCCACGTCCAACGCGTATTCGTGTCTCCTCCTCGAAAACCAGGACCTCTGAGCCTATCCCCCTGCTTGCGAGAAACGCTAGAAGCTCTGCTGTTTCCACCGGACTCAACTTTCCTCTACATAATCCTGTCAACACGCAAAGAGCCTCAACGCTCACAACCTCGTCTCCGAGCCTCGTGACCTCTACTAGCCTCGGAGTTTTCCCGGGAACTCTTCTCAAGACTTCAGCAATTCCTCGAAAGTCCCCAGCTAGCTCGTAAATGTTATCTACCGCAATCGCCTCGACTCCTCTCTCCCCCACCAGGGCCAACACTTCGCTTAGAGGTACCCGTTCCATCCTCAGCGTAACTCGTCCCTCCTCTACTAAGGCGAGGGCGAATAATGGCTCACCGGCCTGGGGCGAGGAGCCAGGTACTATGTCAAGACCCACTACCCTGCGAAGTATCGACACCCCCGCTCCTTACTACTAAACTTCGCGATATTAATCATTACGGCAGGACCAACTACCAGAGCGTTTTCGCGACCTCTGTTGTTACAAAGAGCGCATTACGCAACTAGCCCTAAGCGGGTGAAGATGTTACTTAGATAAAGCTCCTTGTTCAACCGTAGTCCATACTTTCTCGTGAAGAAGTTGACTATGTTCTCGATGTCCCTTTTAAGGTAGAATGCTGCATTGGGATGTGCCGACGAGACCCACTGAGGCCAGTCGAGCAACTTAATATCTTCGTCCTTAGTCACTATCACATTGTACTCGTTTAAATCTCCGTGAACCACACCGGCTTTGTAAGCTTTCTCAACCTCAGCAAGAATCTTTTCCAGAGTCAATATAGGCTCACTCAATGGAGGGACTTCTGAGAGCTCTACCCCTTCTACGTACTCTGTGACAACTACGTGCCGGTTCCAGTCAACCGGTTCAGGCACAGCAACACGCTCCCTCCATAGTATTTTGAGAGCCTCATACTCGTTACGTGCAGCCAGCCTTGAGAGATATAGCCATGAAAAGTGCCTCTTATCTGCGACATATCCCCTCACCCTCTTTGCGCCTCTAAAGCTAGTTCTACCAGCCCGGTGAACTTTGACTGCAACGATCCTCTCACCCGAGGTTTTACCGAGGTATACTTCCGATTCCTTACCCTCTCCAACTGGAGTCTCCGAGATAGCCACTATGGTTCCTCTCTTAACGAGAGCATTAAAGGCTAAGCAGTCGTAGCCGCGGCTAGTTAAGATATAGCCCGTGAAGCTACCCCTATATCTCTGGACGAGGCCTAGTTTGTTCAGCTTTTTAAGAACCACCTCCACGTAATCTTTCGCAAGGCCCGAAATAGAAGCTATAAGTTCAACATCCACGTACTCATGATTTATCATACCTCTCTCGATTGACGTTAGCACTCTAAGATCGTCACCGGTCAACCCCTTTAGGCTCCAAGCGGAGAAACGAACACTCACGATTCTAAACAACAGACACTCAGTCTTTATTTCTGTTGTCATGGCCAGAAAACTTTTTTGGAAGAGTGTCGTGGATTAGGCGATGATGAAACAGCTCGCGATCGAGCGGTGAATTAACCTTCGATTGCTGAACTAGGTTCTCCTGCTTAAGATTGAGGGAAAAACTAAGTGCCTAGCAACACTGGGCCCGGCCCGCGGTTGGCCGCTGAGGCGTGGCGGCCGCCGGCTACTACTCCCCGGATGCCCCTCGTGGGGCAGGCCTGTAATGAGTGATGCTTAGCCCCATGGGGCGACCCCGAGGCCGATAAAGGTGACGACGAGTTTAAGGGACCGTGGGGCAGAAAAGGAGTAGCGCTCACGTAAAGGTAGAACTGTCACATAAAACCCACTAAACCTATGGGTCTCACCTCGATTATCCTCACTTGTTTTATCGCCGGGAGAGCGACGTTATAAACTGGCGTCTGTCCAATGAAGTCAGAGTGGATTTTGCTCTCGTGAAGGTGTCCGTGCACAACGGCGTCGACAGGGTGTTTCCTCACGACTTCTGAGAGCTTCTTGCTAGACATCTCCTCCCAGAACTTTTCCTTTTCACCTACCAGAGTGCGGCACCTCGGTGGGTAGTGTGTTAACAGTACTGTCAGCTCTTTTCCAGCATGCTGTGAGATGAGCTCCGCGATCTTTTTCAGCCTACTAGCGTAAAGCTCATGGACGTTCGGCACATGCTCCAGTTGCCACCTCGTAGGTTTATCAAGCGCACCGGTTGTACCCACAACGACTAGCTCTTTTTCCAGCGGAAGCCTTACGTAGTCGTCATCCAGCCAGATAACCTCTTGGCACTCCTCCCTCATCTTTTCCCGTACGTCGGGGTAGTCCTCGTTGCCGAAAACAGCCACTATTGGGGCATTCGGCAAAGCCCTCCGCACGGAGTCCTGCACCGGCGCGCACATCCTGTAGTTTCCCTTCTTGACTACGTCGCCAGCTATCAGGACGGCTGAGACCTCGGTTGCGCTCAGGCGTTTTAGCGACGAGAGGAGGAGCGGCAGATACTCCGGTGCGTGGACATCTCCGAAGGCTAAGACCTTCATATCGGCTCCACCTAAGACATTACGAGAAAAAGCACCGCGAATGAAGCAATTAAAAAGAGTGCGAGCACATCATTCCTTGTGAGCTTTAGCTTCACCATCCTAGTTGGCTTTGTCCGAGCTCCGAAACCCCTAGCCTCTAAAGCCTCGGCTATCATGAGGCTGCGTCTTACCTCGAATACAACTAGCGGCACCATTAAGTAAACGTAATTCCTTATACGCGTGGTAAAACCACCTTTTTCGAGCTCTAGACCCCGACTTCTAAGAGCGTCTATTACGATCTGCACGTCCTGAGCAAGAGTGGGAACGAATCGGAACGACATTGTTATTAGTAGCGAGTAGTCCCGGGGGAGGTGCATCTCCTCAAGAGCTAGCGCTAACTCATCAGGAGGAGTGGTCAGGAAGAATACAGAGAAGGCAGCTGTCAGGACGAGAAAGCGCAAGGTCATAGCTAGAGGCTGTAGGATCCCCTCGTGCATGGCTGTAAGCCAGTTTAAGAAAAATATTGCACCGGCTAGCGGTAGAATCCCCTTCACACCCTCGAGCATGAGCTTGAGCCTTTTCGCTAAGAGAGCGGCCAGCACGACTGTTCCAAATAGGATTAGTTGCCGCTGCACGCTCAGCGTTATCAGAGACAATGCCGCGACCGTAAAAGAAAATACCAGCCTCGTGCGAGGATCCAACCTATCAAGAGCGGAGTCCTTCTTGATGGATCGGAAGGCCCTTAGTGCCTCCACGGCTCTTCCTCCTCGACTATAGCCCTGATAAGGTTATCCAGCCTGTGAAAGTCGAACTTCAGGTAGTTCTCACCGAGTAGCGCTTTTGCAAGCCGCACCGATTGTGGGGGTAGAAGGTGGGACCGTCTTAGGAGCATATAATTGGATAGTATCTCCCGGGGTGACGCGGAGGCTAAGATTTTTCCATCAGACATCACGACTATCCTGTTTACGTGTTCCACTACGAACTCAACGTCATGTGTAACGATAACGACAGTTTTCCCCGTAGTTCTAAGTAGATTTAGCATTTCCGATATCTTCTCTTTTTGCACGTAGTCCTGACCAGCTGTTGGCTCATCTAGGACGAGTATTTCGGGGTCATAAGCCAAAACAGCGGCTATGGCCAGTCGTTTACGCTCCCCAACGCTTAAGCTGTAGGGGGACCTGTCCTTGTACCGGTATAGCTCCATCACCTTTAAAGCCCACTCTGCTCTGCGCTCTATAACATCTCTCGGAAAGTTGAAGTTTTTCAGAGCAAAAGCCACCTCGTCAAAAACAGTTTCCCCAAACAGCTGGTGATCTGGGTTCTGAAAGACAAGGCCCACGATCCTTGAGAGCTCTGCAACCGAGTGAAAACGGGTGTCCATTCCCTTTACGAGAACCCTTCCCCCTGTGGGCTTCAGGACACCGTTAAAATGCTTGACAAGCGTTGTCTTACCTGCGCCGTTTTCACCCATTATCGCGACGAATTCTCCGCTGGCAATAGATAGGTTGACGCCTTTCAAGGCCTCCGCGCCATCAGGGTACTTATAGTAAACATCTTCAACCTTAATTACCGGCTCCACGAGCCTCACCCTGCAACTTTTTACGAGCCTCAGCGGCCACGTGCTCAGGTGTTAAAAGCTTGGGGTTTATTTGCAACCCGTACTCCTCCAGCTTCTCGATAAATTTGACGATAAAGGGCTTACCTGTAATGTACCCGTATTTCTTTACTCCTTCGAGCGGTCTACCTGTGAACACTACCTCTCCTTCATTCATTACGACAACACGGTCGGCAAAAGGCAGAGCTACTTCCAGCCTGTGCTCAATGACTAGCGCGAGAATGCGGGAAGATTGAACCTTCTTTTTCACCAAACCTAAGACCTTCAGTGCCGTTAGGGGGTCTAGATTCGCCGTTGGTTCATCGAGAACCAGAATCTCTGGCTCTAGCACCATAACCGAGGCAAGAGCGACTCGTTGCTGTTGACCCCCGCTCAGCTCAAAGGGAGACCTGTTCCTGAGCTCCCAGAGTCCATACTCCCTAAGGACATTTTCCACTCTTCTGCGTATCTCCTCTGGAGGAAGACCTGCGTTTTCCAAGCCAAAAGCTATCTCCCGCTCCACCGACGTGAAGAAAAGCTGGTTCTCAGGGTTTTGAAAAACAAATCCCACATGCTTGGCTAGCTCGTATGTCGGTGTTTTACGTGGGTCCAAACCCTTGATGCTGACGTGACCAACAAGCTCTCCCCCATAGAAGTTGGGAATTAAGCCGTTGAGTATCCTTGCGAGAGTGCTTTTCCCACACCCGCTCGGACCGAGCAGCAGAATGAATTCTCCTGCGTTGGCCTCGAGATTTATGTTCCTTAAAATCCAACCGTCACTGTCCGGGTACCTGTAGTAGACGTTTTTTAGCTCCAGCAACAATACGTTACCACCTAAGCTCTAGCGATTATCTTAATTACCATCCGGTGTGAAAGTTTTTCATCCGAGCCTACGCGTCTCCCGCTTCTAGCATCCACAGCTGAGACAAACCTTTCGCCGAGCTCCGTGTGTATAATATATGCAAGTTCTCTTGCAGTGGTCTTTCCAGGCACTATAAAAACGTCCGGCAACACGTTGCCCTGATGATCTGAGAACTTTTTCTCATTCTCAACGGGAAAGACGGCGATCATTCCTAGAACATCGAAGACAGCTGTGTCCAGCGCTTCCTGAACGCCTGTGCTACCCCAGCGCTTCAGCACTTTCTCCCTGATGTACTCAAGAGCTTTCTCCTGCTCAGGCCTGAGTTCACCGACCACCTTGAAATCCCCCTCCCCCGGAATGTACTCTATAAGCCCCGCTTTCGCCGCCTTCTTTAAAGCTAGCTCCGCTTCAGCGCTTGCGGGGATGATTTTGTACCTTGAGCCTAGCCCCTCGCGCATCCTCTTTATATTATCTTCAGCTGGGTCGAGATCCGCCTTGTTCGCAACCAAAACGATGGGCTTTGCCTTCTCTCGAACGAACTCTGTAAGACGCAGGATATCCTCTCTAGTCCAAGACGAAGCCTTCTTGCCCTGAAGCCCGAGTTCATCCACCGCGCTCCGCACAACATCAGGCTCTATGCCAAGCCCGCTAAACCTTGAGTACAGCTCATCGTACCGCTTATGCAGGTCTATGAGCTTCGATATCCTTTCCCAATCCTTGTACACGATCTGGAACATCCACATCGTGATTTCTCTCTCGAGAAATACAACATCCTCCAGCGGGTCGTGAGTACCAGGTTTGACTGGGCGCCCTTCCTCGTCCGTTGCACCGGCGGCATCGATCACGTGGAGAAGGACTGGAGCGCGCCTTAAATGGTCTAAAAACATGTTTCCCAGACCCCTGCCTTCCCATGCACCCGGGACCAGCCCAGCGACGTCGATGAGCTCCACTGGAGCAAAACGCCATCCGTCGATGCAAATCGAGTTGCGAGGATTATCCTTGACGCCGAGCTCCTTGCAGACGCACTTTACCTTAACGTATCCAATACCGATGTTGGGATTTATCGTGGTGAAGGGATATGGCGCTCTCTTAACGTCAATAAGGGTAGCTGCGGCGAAAAATGTCGATTTT
The DNA here is from genome assembly GCF_022693705.1 of Infirmifilum sp. NZ. Taxonomy (NCBI): domain Archaea; kingdom Thermoproteati; phylum Thermoproteota; class Thermoprotei; order Thermofilales; family Thermofilaceae; genus Infirmifilum; species Infirmifilum sp. NZ. The sequence goes on along the minus strand of NZ_CP094288.1, from coordinate 1,100,554 downwards.
CCTGTATTGGGTTTTCCAACAACACCCAGCTGAACAACCACGTTCATGAAGGTGAGTGCCTTGATTATTAAATTTAGGTTAAACGGGTTAAGCTCGCCTACAATCTGCTACCTCCTGAAGCCCATCGAGCAGTGAAGTCCTCTAGTTGCGCTTTTGCTTCAGGTGGATCTACATAAGCCACTTGAACACAAAGTACCTTATCGTCCCGTCAACTGGATCCCTATAGGCGAGTATAAACTTCTTCTTCACAGAGTGCGAGAGCCTACCTGCGCGGATAATTTCCAAGGGATCCAGCTTACTATGGTAATCGAGGACGTGCACAAGGAAAGGTGCGTGGTCAATACCAGGTCCTAGCTTGTATACCGCAAACGTGGATCCGAATTTCATGCCTGATTTCACCACATACCCTCTACTCCTTAAATCCCTGTACACGGCATAAGCATCTTCAAAATTCTCGTAGGCATCCATCGCGAGACGCTTCAGCTCATCTACGCGAAGCGCCTCTCCACTCGCACTATAAATGTCCAGACAACCTTGCTCTGCCAGGTAAACCGCGTCGAAAAGAGAGAGCTCAAGCTCCTTCTTAACATCTGGTGTTTTAGGCTTTGGCACGGTGAAGAAGCGGCCGTAAAAACCTCCCTTAAAGTAGAGAGAGTTCGCAGCTTCGCGATCGAATACAACTACTCTGTTCCCCAGTAACACGGCTTTGGTTTTCGCACATTGGTTGTGCTCGGGCGTGGGCTCCACGGAAATAGTGAACACAGAAGATCGTAATTATAATTTGGGGTGCTACACCGCATTCCTATGCAATGAACTAAGCTTTAGGCGCCCAATGCCCAGCCAACTCAGGGCCCCTGAAGTGCTCTCGACCGAGTATGACATGAATGCTAAAGCAGGATTCACTATCAAACGCGGTAACATCCCCTCGAGACAAAGTTTTAAGTAACGTCGGCATGTAGAGGTTATTGTGCCCCGAGTTAACACGAAGCTGGTTAGCTGGGATGAGATCCTGAACTGGACTTATGAACTCGCGCGCATGATAGAGAGGAGCGGTTGGAAGCCGGACGTTGTCGTTTCGATAGCGCGAGGGGGCTATGTGCCCGCGCGCCTTCTCTGTGACTTCCTTGACGTAAACGATCTGGTCAGTGTCCAGGTTCTTCACTGGGGCAGGGCCGCAGAGATCACCGCTGTAGCCCATGTGAAGTACGGGTTTGAGGCCGATTTAAAGGGTAAGAGGGTTTTGCTAGTAGACGACATATGCGATACTGGGGACTCTATCATCGTGGCTCGCGAGTATATAGAGAGAAAGTACTCGCCCGCGGAGCTGAGAGTGGCCGTAATGCAGTGGATTAGCAGCGTGGCTAAAATCAAGCCGGACTACTACGTCGACGAGGTTAAAGAGTGGGTATGGTACCAGTATCCCTGGACGCGCGCGGAGGACACCACTAACTTCTTCGAGAAAATAATCTCCGAAAGTGCTAAATCTGGAAAAACCGAGTGGACATACAACGAGCTCGTAGAGGCTTTCAAGGATTGGTACGGGATAGATGTCGGGGAACGGTACTACAGACTCGCACTCGAGAGACTTGCTCGAAGCGGCAGGCTGATCGTGGAGGCAGACAGGATAAAGGTTATTCGATGAAAACTCTAGAAGTAATCGTTAGTAAAGGGGTTTTTCTCGGCTATAACTCACTAAGTATCGCTTTTGACCCCCTCATGCTTCCAACGGGCAAGCCGGCCGTAACCCTCGTCTCGCACGCGCACCAGGATCATTACTCGCCGAGCGTTTTACGAAAGCTCTCCCAGAAAACTCATATACTGATGAGCCCGGCAACCAGAAGGATCATAGACCCTGCTCGCAGGCTGAAAAACATTATAGAGGTCAACCCGGGCGAAACGCTGGAAGTTGAAGGTTTAGGCATCGAGGCTTTTCATTCAGGACATATTATCGGAAGCCTCCAATTCCGCGTAGTGATCGGTGATCTGACGGTAGTGTACACGGGGGATTTTAACCTCGAGAGACGCGTCGTCCTCCAGCCGGCTAAGCCCCTAAAGGGAGACGTTGTGCTGATCGACGCGACGTATGGTAGCCCTGATTACGTTTTTCCAGAAAGAAAAGAGATCTACGCTAAGATCATCTCGATTTTAAAGGAGAGGGAGGGAGACGAGGTAGTGTTAAAGGCTAGGAGGCTTGGCGTAGCCCAAGAGGTAACTGCTTTATTGAGCATGTCCACCCATATACCTGTCATCGTGGAGTCAGAGATCGCGAAGTACAATGAAGTATACGAGGAGTTCGGTGAGATACTCGGGCGCTACGCTATCAGCAACACACCTAAGCAGGGATTCCCCCTTGTAGCGCGACTTTCACGAAAGTTCCCGAAGAAAGTTTTCACACTATCGCTCACTGGTTGGGCGGTTAAGACGGGGGTTCCGCTGAGTAGCCACGGGGACTTCCGGCAGCTCGTAGAGTACGTGACCGCGAGCGAGTCCCAAGTGGTCATCCCTGTTTGCGGCTTCAGGAAGGAGTTTTCTGAGTACGTTAAAGAGATACTGGGAATTACAGCCTCTTCAGATGATAAAATTAACATACGTCTGTAAAAACTGCCAAAAGTTTTATACGGCCTTGAGAATTGACTTCTTGTGTCACAAGCCCCTCCTCGAGTAAAAATAGGTATAATCGGAGGATCTGGCCTTTACTCTCCAGACTTCCTCGAGAACGTCCAGGAGTACAAGATGCACACTCCCTACGGAGCCCCCTCTTCGGAGATCATGATTGGTGAGATTAAGGGAGTAAAGGTTGCTTTTCTCCCCCGCCACGGGAAAAGGCACAGCATCCCGCCTCACATGATCAACTACCGCGCCAATATCTGGGCCCTCAAAGAGCTCGGTGTAGAGAGGCTAATCTCTGTCTCAGCGGTTGGAAGCTTACGTGAGGACTACAAACCTGGAGACTTCGTGTGTACAGACCAATTTATTGATATGACGAAGGGGCGCGAACTCACCTTCTACAATGGGCCCGTGGTGGCCCACGTATCCATGGCTGATCCATTCTGCCCAGAGCTCCGCTCGTTATGCATGGAGTCCGCTCGAAGGCTGGGTATAAGAGTCCACGATAAAGGAACCTACGTGTGCATCGAGGGACCTAGGTTTAGCACCCGGGCTGAGTCCAGGCTATGGAGAAGCTTCGGCGCGGACATTATCGGGATGACACTGGTTCCTGAAGTTAACCTAGCTCGCGAAGCCCGAATGTGCTTCCTCAACATCGCTATGGTCACAGATTACGATGTATGGGCTGAAAAACCCGTCACCGCTCACGAGGTGGCCCGCGTTATGGCCGAGAACACTGAGAAGGTTAGGAGACTACTGGTGGATCTCATACCTAGAATACCCGCTGAGAGACGTTGTCAGTGCGCCAGATACCTCGACGAGGCACTCCTTTAACTCACTCACACTAAGTTTTTTTAGCAGAATCCCTTCTTGCCGGGAGGGTGATATTTGGTGCCCGAGTATAGGGTTCGTGACTTATCCTTGGCTGATAAAGGCAGGCTCGCCGTCGAGTGGGCTGAGCGGCAGATGCCAGTCCTAAGGCTCATAAGAGAGAGGTTTTCGCGTGAAAGCCCCTTGAAAGGGGTCAGAGTCGCCGCCTGTATGCACGTTACAAAAGAGACAGCCGTCCTCATGCTGACCCTCCGAGACGCTGGGGCTGAGGTTGCTCTTTCGGCTTCAAACCCTCTATCCACGCAGGATCACGTGGCTGCCTACCTTGTTCAAGAAGGCATTCATGTTTACGCTTGGCGCGGCATGAGTGAGAGAGAGTACTTTGAGGCTATCGCGTCCGCGGCATCCATCGAGCCCGACATCACTATGGATGATGGAGGAGACTTAACTGTAATGCTACATAAGATCGCTCTCGGTGAGAAGGGTGGGCTGGACTACGAGATAGGGTCTAGCATCTTAAATCCGGGTCTTGCCAGAAGAGTACGGGGAGGCACTGAGGAGACGACCACAGGTGTTATAAGGCTAAGGGCTTTGGAGAAGGAGGGGACACTCCTCTACCCCGTCATCGCCGTGAATGATTCACTCACTAAGTTCATGTTTGACAACAGGTTTGGAACCGGGCAGTCGTCGATCGACGGAATACTCAGAGCCACAAATATCCTGCTGGCTGGTAAGAACGTAGTCGTTGTGGGGTACGGGTGGGTTGGAAGAGGCATTGCGTGGAGAGCGCGGGGCATGGGAGCGAGGGTGACGGTAGTTGAGGTGGATCCCATAAAAGCGCTTGAAGCGTACTACGAAGGCTTCAACGTTGCGGATATGGCCACAGCAGCGGCTATGGGAGACCTGTTCATCACCGCAACCGGTAATACCGACGTCGTACGAGCTGAGCACTTTTTGCGCATGAAGGATGGAGCTCTTCTCGCTAACGCCGGACACTTCAACGTTGAGATCTCTGTGCGCGATCTCGAGAAGATCGCGACGGGGAAGAGGAGGATAAACGAGCACGTTGAAGAGTACACTCTACCAGACGGCAGAAGGCTTTACCTTATAGCCGAGGGCAGGCTCGTGAACCTGGCTGCCGCCGAGGGTCACCCCAGCGAGGTGATGGATCTCTCGTTCGGGAACCAGGCGCTAGCAGTTAAACTACTGGTTGAGAGAGGCGCCAGGCTGGACAAGAAGGTATACAAGCTTCCAAAGAGTATTGACCGCAAGATAGCCTCATTGAAACTTAAGTCCTTGGGTGTGAAGATCGAGAGGCTCACTGAGGAGCAAAGGAAGTACTTACTGAGCTGGGCTTAGCCATCTCTCCTTTCCAATCCCCTCGAAATCAAGTTACTTGAGGTTTAATCTACGACATCTCCTACGAGAGCTAGTGGGGTGGCCTCCCTTATCTTCACCTTAACCGTCTCACCCAGCTTGAGATCATAGCCCCTGAGGATCACGGGCTTGTACTCGATGGTTCTACCAACAAAATCCCCCTTTGCTGATACCGAGTTTACCAAGACGTCGGAGAGGCGTCCCACGTACCCTTTATTCACCTCGTAAGCTACTCGCAGTGATACCTCAGAGGCGATCCTGCTTCTCTCCTTTTTCACAGGCTCTGGAAGGCCCCTCATAACGTATCCCTTTGTGAATGGCCTTAAGGTGTACCTGGCCACGTGGACTTTATCGAATTTAACGTCCTCTATTAGTCTTAATGTGTTTTTAAAGGCCTCTTCGTCTTCGCCCGGAAAGCCAACTATGATGTCCGTCGCTACGCTAGAGGTAAACCCGGCGGAGCGTATTCTCTGGATCAGCGATTTGTACTCGCGGACGGTGTACTTGCGGTTCATCAACCTTAAAACGCGATCGTCTCCTGCCTGTACTGGTATGTGGAAGTACCTGTAGACCCTGCCGTCGTGCATCAAGTCTACAAGGGCGTCGAGCTGCTTGGAAAGTAACATGGGCTCCATCATTCCTATTCTGATCCTGTACTCACCGTCAACCTCCTCAAGTATTCTCCTCACTAGACCTGCAAGGTTCGTGCCCAGGTCGTAGCCATACGCCGCTAGGTCCTGCCCCACCAGGTAAACTTCCTTGGCCCCCTTTCTCACTGCATCTTTAACGGCCTCGATGATAGCTTCCACAGTGTAGCTTTTCACGCCAAATCCTCTCGTCACCCATTCTATGCAGAACGCGCAGGACCCCAAGCAACCCGACTGGACCGGTAGAACATAGGTTACTCCTCCCCGGTGCTCAGGCAGTGTGGTTCTTGCACGGGGGTAAGTTCTAAGCTCAAGAACTTGCCCGCTGTTTTGAACAACCTCGACTATCTTTTCAAGAGAATCCGGTTCTATGAGGCTTGCTTCGGGCGCGATCGATAATATGGACTTTGGTCGAACGTTCACAAGGCAGCCTGCAACGACCAGCTTAAAGCCCAGCTTCTTCCTCAACTCCTCCAGCTCCCTTAGCCTCCTGAATATTTTAACCTCAGTATCACCCCTAACGGCACACGTATTTACCACAACTACGTCTGCCACCTCGGGTGACTCCACGAAGACGTGGCCGGCACGCGACAGCAACGTCCTCATTATCTCGCTCTCTCCTTTGTTGAGCCAGCATCCGTAAGTCTCTATGAATACCTTCATGTCGACACACTTCTTGTAAGCGTTACAAAAGGCGTAATAAAAACAACACCTGCTCCAGGAGCTGTCCGCTTGAACATCATTAGAGGGTACGGTCGTAACGTCGAGAAGGTTTAGGGGATGAAAGAATGCCAGGATGCATTTTTGCGAAACTAATAAATTTCCTGTATAAGTAGGGTGCAGGGGGTTGGCTTGAGTAAAGTGACCCTGAGTGCCAGATGTATCACCCTGCTGGTTCTCACGGTACTTGCGATATCCCAGTACGCGACTTCGCAGGCGATGCCTCCGGCGAAAGCCACCGTCACTGCCAGACTAGAGTACGGGTATGGCCTGGTATTCTATAGCTTAGAGCTCCAAAACCCCGTTACGTATATCTCCTTCAACCTGTCAGGCTTTACGGATAAACTGGTTTTAGGACTTGCACGGCCCCCCTCGCAGTCTCCAGTAATAGGCGTTAAGGACGGGAACACAGTCTCGTTCAAGTTCCAGACTCCTGTCAGCAGAGTCAACTTCACTTTTGTGTTCAACGCCATCAACACTACGGATCAAAAAATAGAGGTTAGCTTGCCCGTCCCGCTCAGCCCTCTAGGATACGTAACGAATGTGACAGGAGTAGCATCGTTTGCATCGGGAGTCACCCTTAACTCCACGCTGGGAAAAGTGACGGGCTCTCAGATCAACTACAATCTCACGGCCTCTCCGGGCTCACTGGACATCGTCAAAGGCGAGGCTCCTATTTATCAGATTCCTGTGGGGCAAATAGCGGAGCTCAACAGGACTATCCTCATAGAGCCTGGGAGATTCGTATTCCTCGACTCCATAGAGATAGTGGCACTCTCAAACTACCCAATATCAACGCTTTCACTGAACCTCCCGAAAGGCTACGCGTTTGACGGCGCATCCGGAGTACTCGGTCCCTACCCTGCCACTTACTGGAGAACGTACAATTACTCTGACTCCACGCTCGTAGTGCTGAACCTAATGTCATCTGTGCAGATGAGGGGGCAACGAACGACCTTGACCTTAAGGTATCACGTGAACCAGTCTTCAAGCATAAATGCATTCCTTGGATGGGGGGCAACGGTCACGAATTACCGCGTTAAGGTATGCATCAGGGGAACTTTAAAACTACCGGCGGAGTTTGTAGCAGAGGAAAGCATTGAGAACGCGATGCACTGCTATTCACTTAAACCCATCGGCCCTCTCTTCTTACCGGACACATATCCCAGCATTCCAGTAACCGGTATTTCACTCCAGCAACAGTCTTCAGGATACACGTCTCTTCTGTTCGTTATCCTGATTGCCGCGGTTGGAGGTGGCATCTACGCGCTTGCCCGGTTGCAACACAGACCCGTTGAGAAAGCTAAGAAAAAAGTCCTCGAGCAGACGGCTCTCCCCCGCGAACTCCTTGAGAAGCTACAAAGGAACCTCTCGCGTCGGGAAGAGCTGCTGCTTTCGACAATAGAGCACCTGCGTGGCTTAAGGGAGAGGCGGGCCGGAACAGCCAGGATTACGTCTGCGATTCGAGAATATGAGAAGAAGGACAGCTCGCTCGAAACCGAGGTGGCAAAAATTTTAGGTCAGCTTGGTGATGAGGGGCGGAGGATAGCCGCTGAACTTCAGTCAGTTAGTGCTCTCATTCGAGAGAAACTCAGTGAACTCGAGAGGACTGAAAGGGATTATAGAGTTGGGAGACTCGAGAAGAAAGAGTATCAAGAGAGAATCGAGAGAATTGATGGCGAGCTTCGAAAGCTCTCCCAGAGGTTCAGGGAAATTTCCGATAAGCTCTCTTAGAGCTCTTTTTTCCGTACATTTTAAGGCCAGCAATGGTGCTTTTTCAGTTTTTCCCTTGTCTCCTCCCGCGTTCGGCCCGCGCACTCCCTGTATCATGAGGGCTTGGAGAGGGGATTGCGGGAGGGTGTTCGAGCAAAGCCTTTGGGCTATGTTTCTATTAGTCACAGCTTGTGCGAACGATTACAACCCCCTCTCACATTTAGCCATGATGGTCGAGTGAGCAGAGGGGTCTGGAAGAGCGTGTCGAGGTGGCTCAAGCTGGTTAGCCTCGCTAGAAATCTGTGGCGCCTAAGGCAGCCCAAGCCGCTCAGCAAGTCCTTCGCCACGAAGAACACCAGGCAAACTGCCTCGGGGCCGGAGAGGCGGCGTCTCGCAGACTTCGTGAAAAGAAGCATTGGTCGGCAACGGCGAGATATTGCACGGCGCAATCAATGCCCTTGAGGTGCTTAACGCCTCGAGGGACGAGCTCTACGTTCCGTCTGTCTGCCAGGGCCCGTGCTTGAGGACTTGGAGCGATTCGACGACATTAGGCTCACGTTGCAACTCACTGCAAGGGAGGGTTGAGGCTACTGGCGCACCGCGTGGTTAAGCCTCCAAATACGACTCTGCTGAGACTCCTTGCGGCTATTATGACCAGCTACTCCGGGCTGGGCAACCGGAATAAGGCCTTCCAGAGGTTCAAGGAAGAGAGAGTTATCGAAGAGCTGCGGAGAGAGGACTACGCAGTGAAGGAGGTTCTGAGGATCGCTAGAGGTTGAGAGCGAAGATGAGCCTGATGCCGGAGCGCGCCGAGAGGGTTGCGAGGCGGGCGTCGAGGAAGGTTCAAAGGGTGAGCGACGACTGGATTAAGGGCGTGTTCAGAGAGCTACGGAATCTGGTCAGGAAGCTGAGGGACCGGGGCTACACCCCCGTCATTGTAGCAGTTGTGCTCCGGGGAGGGAGCCTGAGGGGAGCAAAGCTACAGCGAACCCTATTGAAGGTCGCGGAGAGACATGAGAACCTAGCACTCTATGATGGAGCGAGGCAGTTCCAGCCGAGCGACAATGTCTCTGGGAAGCAGTGCCCTGTTTGCGGAGCATGGGGGGTAGAGCTGGGGAAACGCTACCACCGCTTCCCCAGCTGCAACATAGCTCACAGCAGAGACTGGGGCGCCTGTGCTAACGCGGCGAAGCTCTTTCTAAAAAGCCCCAAAAGGGGAGTCATGACCCCGCTAGAGGGCTCTCAGAAAAGTGAGGGGGGCGGATGAGCCAGGCGCAGCTAAGGTCCGATAAAGTCTTCAATTCTCGGGAGCCGCTTTGGCAACCCCTTGCGTTCCCTTATAGCAAGAGCGATCTCTTCTAGTTGCGATGCGGGGACAGGGGCCCAGCGGTAGAATTCATAAGCGAAGAAAGCCCTACCTTGCGTTGCTTCGCGTAACTCATCGGCTATGTTGAAGCTTTCAGCCACAGGAAGCTCTGCGAGGACGCGCATGATCATCCCTTTCTCTTCCATTCCTATTATCTTACCTCTATGTCTGTTTAGGACATTTAGAACCCCGCTTACGTGAGTTGTCGGCACTTTGACATCCACTTTCAGTATGGGCTCTAGAAGAGTGGGTTTGGCCGATAGCAAAGTCGCCATTATGCTGTTCTTCGTGGCTGGCATTATCTGCGCGGGACCTCTATGCGCTGGGTCCTCGTGAAGAACAGCGTCAACCAAGACCACCTTTACGCCTCTTACGGGCTCTTGTGCCAGTGGACCAGCCTCCATAGTCCATCTGAAGCCCTGAATTATTGTGTCCCGCACCTCTCTGAGGTACTGTATGCCCGTTGTCTTGTTTACGATTATGTTGAAGTTCTCGTCGATGTCCCAGATATTTCTAGCTTCATCAGTATCCCAGCCAGCGTACTCCCTTAGAATAGACGCTCTTTCACGCCAATCCTGGTCTGGGTAGACCTTACCCTCTTGAAGGAGCTTTATCGTCTCCTCGTTGAGGGGTTCGGCATAGAAGTATAGCTTATTGTGCTTGTTGGGGGATTTACCCTCGAACACCTGGCCTTTTTCGCGGATAGTCTCTCTGTACCGTACTATAGGCGGCGAGGTCACGATGTCGATGCCTGTTCTCTGCTTGAGCTCCCAAAGCGTTATCTCGAGGTGCAGTGTGCCAACTCCGCTTAGGAGGTACTCGCCCGTTTCTTGGTTGATATACACTTTTAGAGTTGGATCCTCAATAGCGAGCTTTCGAAGAATATCAACCAGTTTAGGCAGATCGCTGCTCTTCTTCGGTTCTAGAGCAATCGTTACCACAGGCTCAGCGACATAGGCCAGGTGCTCGAAGGGCACCATAGCTTCCTTGAACCTTGTGTCTACGACGGTTTCGCCGGCCCTGGCTTTCTCCAGCCCAAGCATAGCAACTATGTTTCCGGCCGAGATCTGGTCGGTTTTCTCTCGATACGGCCCCATGTATAGACCTACCTGCAGGACTCTAGCGGTATCCTTAGCATTTACAAGGTAAACTTCTTGCCCCTCTGTCACAGTACCGCTAAAAACTCTGCCGGTAGCAACGTGCCCGGCATGCGGGTCTATGGTTATCTTGCTCACCGCAACGACCGTCGGACCATCGGGGTCGCACTCCAGCATTGCCTTTCCTATTTCACTATTCAAATCGCCACGCCAGAGCTTGGGTACCCTGTACCTCTGGGCTTCCCTCGGATTGGGTATATGCTCTACGACCATGTCGAGCAGAGCCACGTAGAGCGGGAACTCCTGTGCAAGCTGCTCTTTGTTGTCGTGCATGTATGCGTCGATTATGTAGTCGAACTTTACCCCCTTCTCTGCAGCTAGGGGTACTGTGAGCCCCCACTTGTGCAAAGCGCTACCGAATGCGACCTGGCCCTTTGCGAAATCGACCTTCCATTTATCCCTGAACTCTTTGTCTGCGTAAAGCTCTATCAGACCGTTAAACTCCTTAACGATCTCTACAAACCGCTGCTGGATTTCCCTTGGCTCTAACCTTAGCTCCTTTATAAGCCTGTCTACTTTGTTTATGTATAGCAACGGCCTAACGTACTCCTGTAAAGCCTGCCTCACGACGGTCTCGGTCTGTGTCATAATGCCTTCGACAGCATCTACAACTACTATGCCTCCATCCATCATTCGAAGGCTCCTAGTAACGTGTCCGGTGAAGTCTACGTGCCCGGGAGTATCTACGAGGTTGATTACATAAGGCTTACCCTGCCATTCGTGGTAAAGCGACACGTTAGCAGCTTTCACTGTCATTTGTCTAAGTTGCTCGATCTCGACGTAGTCCAGAGCCAACGCTTGGCCAGCCACCTTGGGGCTCAGGATTCCAGCACCCATGAGCAGTGAGTCAGAAGTCGTCGTTTTGCCGTGATCAACATGCGCTAGGGTACCTATATTCCTCACTTGCTCAACGTTCCTCATTATCTTGATGATATCTGAGACCTGTTTGTAGCGAACCATCTCTCCACACCTGTGCCGCTCTAGCAACACAAGTTACGCATATAAGATTTTTCTGACTGCAGGAGGGCCGCGTAGAGCACTCTCCTAGAAGTAATGTAAGTGTGAGTGAGCGTGACTAGAGGGGGCCAGCTAGCGGGGGGAGAACCGCCGTAAAACTTCTCTCTATACCGTATACCTCTAACGGTCGGGACAGATGCCTGTAAGCTCTAGCGCTCTGAACGTATAGGCCAGGCTCCAGTATCCTTGGCAGCTCCTCCCGGTTTTTGGCAAGAAAGTTGCCGCGGAATCCGCACTTGCGGCATCTGTACCCTTTATTCCTCCCGGCGGATTCTAGGCGTGAACCACATACGGGGCATAACGGGTTCAAAACACGCTCAATTGGTTTGACTGAGAGCACGCGTAGAAACTCCGCGTTTAACGTTAAAACCCTTCTAGGGATAACTCCTCCTCCGACTTCCACAACATCACCCTCTCTGAGCAACCTCGCAACCCTGTTGAGCCTCCCAGTCTCCTTATAGAACATCGAGTCGATGCAACCACTACCATCGCATACTTCAACCTTGACGTGCCCTCCCTCGAGAACTAAAGGCCTGCCTTTCACAGTCGCTTCGAGAATTACTGAGTCGTAGGGCCTAATCTCCGCCACCCGCTTCTTGAACACAAGGTGAGCGTTTGTTGCCTGGTTACTCTTGTACAGGATAAACCCTACGGCACCAAGGCTCTTGATACGTCCTTTGAGGTATTTCTCTAGCACTTCAAGCAGGGTCTCGGCACTCAGAGACCTAAACCCCATTAGAACAGGGTCAGGACCTCGGGGTGTTACGAGGGGCCTGCGCTCGGAGTAATCGTACGTAGCGAAAACTGTAGGTCTGAATTTCCTATCTATCTCTATAATAACCCCTTCATCTAGAACGGCCTTTGGCCCTCTGAAGCTCGGGTCCCTATACACCAATAGTTCGTAGGTGTAGTCCCTCAGGGGGTAGGCGCCTATGGCTGCTAGGGCCCCTACAATGCCCCTAGCCTTCCCACGCCGAAAAACCATGACGTCTAGCATCCCGCTAGCAACAAGTCCCTCGACGTAGCTACGTGGGACTAGGCTTGTCAACGCGGCCCGGTAGAGTTCTCGTAGGGTGTCAGTGACCCCTCCTTTCAACAGGGCAAAGCCGGGCGAAGTTTTACCGTGATGCTCCGAGTGTCTCAAAACAAACTCTTCGACAGTATCTACAATTTCTGGAACTTTATCTTCAGGCACGTCGAGGTGGATAGATATCGCAGCATTTCCTCTCGTTTTGAAAGGTACGTTAGGGTTTAAACGCACCAGATACGGGAAATCCAGAAACCTGTAGCCTCTCCTCTGGAACTCAACCACTAGCTCATAACCCAGATAGGTTGTGCAAAAACCCTCCGGTGAGTCTGTGTCATCCACTCCGATGTGGAGTTCCATGAACTATTCCTTATTTTTATGACTTCAGATGCTCAACGGCGTAGAGATATATGCCGTCGAGCACACCGGGGCCTGTGCCCTCACGCCCGTGCGGGCTGGGTCTCCTATCTCCAGTTAGCTGCGTCGCATGGTGTATATTGGCCGCAGTTTGGGCGACAGCCTCCTTGTCCACACCCTCAATGATGACGTCCTCTTTCTCCACCTTCACTTTAACTCCAGGCAGGATTTCAGCGTACCTCTTGCCTCTCTCACCCAGGAAGTTTTCGATTATCACTTTGTCTTTGTCGACCTTAAGCGTCATTGGGAAGTGAGCATAGACTACCTTCATCTTATACCGGAAACCCTTAGTTACTCCTATTATCATGTTGTTTATGTGAGACGCTATGGTTTTTACGAGCGAGTATTCACGCTTGTTTGCCAGGTAAGCCTCAACCTTAATGAAGCCATTCTCAATGGACAGTTCTATCTTCTTCGCAAAGCTGAAGTCGCGCTCAACCTTACCGAGAGGACCCTCAACGCTTACCTTCTTGCCCTCTAGCTGCACCTTCACGTTCTCGGGAATCTTAACTCTCTCTTCGACGTGGAATACCCTAACCATGTTTACCCTCTTCTCGTAGAGGGGGCTAGTCTATAAACATTTTTCTTCAACGGACAAGAGGCAGAGAAAATATAGGCTGAAAATGCGATAACGAAGAAAACTGAGAACGATGGTGGGATAACTAGGAAGTGCGGGGGCCGGGATTCGAACCCGGGCAGGCCGACGCCAGCGGAGCCTGAGTCCGCCCCCTTTGACCTAGCTCGGGCACCCCCGCTCCTACTCTTTCTGCCAAAGACGGAATATTAACTTTTCCGCATCCTTGGATAAACGAGGAAACTGGGCACGACTATCATAGGAAAGAATTTTACTCATAACCAGGGAAAAATCCTTACATCAAGATTTCTTAAAGGCTATCACCGATATCTCCACTAGGGCTCCTCTAGGCAAATCCGCAACTTGAACCGTCACTCTCGCTGGAGGCTCTCTGTGGAAGTACTGGGCGTACACCTCGTTAAATTCGTTGAAGAGTCTGATGTCCTTGAGGAAAACAGTAGCATAGACGACATCCTCCATTGTGAGCCCCGATTCTTCGAGTATAGCCTTTATGTTTTCCAGGACGCGCTTCGTTTGTTCCTTTATCCCCCCTTCGACGATGTTGCCCGTCTGCGGGTCTATGGGTATCTGCCCTGAGACAAAAACAAACCCTGCCGCTTCGACAGCTTGACTGTAAGGCCCGATGGGTTTCGGAGCATTAGGAGTGAAGAGTATTCGTTTTGTCATTCAGGCCACCTCTTCAAAGTTCAAGCCGAGCTCTTTTAGTTTTACTAAAAGCAGGTTCACGGACTCCTTCGAGGGGACTTCCAAGCCGAGCGTTACCTGCGCCATTCCCGGTATAACCAGAGGATTTACGCGTTCATGGTCGATGGACACGATATTAAGTCCAAGCTCCGCGATGACGTCAACTACTTTCTTTAACTGGCCTGGCCTGTCAGGAAGCATGCCTCTAATCCTGACCTGCCTACCTTCTATGAAAAGCACCTGGTTAATTATCCTTGATAGCATCGACGGATCAATGTTGCCCCCTGAGACCACGGCAACCACACGCTTCCCCCTAGCCTCTACAGCCCCAGAGAGCAGCGCGGCTACAGAAAGAGCCCCAGCCGGTTCGGCAACGGTTTTCGCGCGCTCAAGAAGGATGAAAACAGCTCTAGCTATGTCCTTATCGTCCACCAGAACAACATCATCCACGGTCTCTTCCATTATCCTCAGGGTGGTTTCTCCGGGCCTCTTTACAATAACCCCGTCCGCAATGCTCCAAACATTAGGTGTCTCGACGAGTTTCCTCTGCTTAAAGGAGAGGTACATCGCTGGCGCCCCGGAAGGCTGCACACCAATAACCTTTATTCGATCGTTGAGTTTCTTCAGGGCCACAGCTATACCCGAGATAAGCCCCCCACCTCCCACAGGAACCAAAACAACATCCACGTTCGGCGCATCTTCGAAAATCTCGACGCCTATAGTTCCCTGTCCAGCTATTATGTCCAGGTCGTCGAAGGGGTGTATCAGGGGCGCTTTCTGCTCTTCTGCGAATTCTACAGCCTTCTTGTAAGCGTCGTCATACGTCTCCCCGTACAGGATAACCTGGGCGCCGTAACTTCGAGTAGCGTTAACTTTGTAGAAAGGTGTGTAGCGAGGCATGAATATCGTCGCGTCCACCCCCAGTAACGACGCTGAGTACGCGACGCCTTGCGCATGGTTTCCCGAGCTGGCGGCCACTACTCGCGTGACGCCTTCAGCCCTCTTTAACTTGCTTATCTTGTAGTAGGCCCCTCTCACCTTGAAAGCGCCTGTCTTTTGAAGATTCTCGAGCTTCAGGAAGACCTCTGCCTTAGTGACGTCGCTCAGAGTCCTACTAGGAAGAAGAGGTGTTCGGTGAATTACTGGACCCAGCACCTCTCGTGCTTCCTTTATCCTCGAACTAACCTCGTCCAACAGCGGCTTCATCACGTACTAGTGCTCTAATAGATAAATAAAGCTTTTATCAGTAAAAGCTAAATTTCCTTAATACTCTCGAGTACCTTCTCCGCCCTCCGCGAAAGCTCCCACCTGTTCCTGAGACCGTCTACGCCCGGCTTTTCGATTAGGTACGACACCGCGGCGGCCGCGTAGCTCGCCGCTTCCTTAATGTCCCCGGAGCGTTGGTACTCAATTGCAAAAACTGTGGTGAAAACGTCTCCCGCTCCAGTCCTGTCTACAACGCGATTTGTCTCGGCTGGAGGCACGAAGAACACCTTCTCCTTGGTCGCGACATAACCGCCGTCAGCACCCATTGTGACCAATGCTATTGCAGCGCCTTCATCAACAATTTTCCTCGCAAGTTGTTGGGGTGGGGCATCTCCGAAGAGAGCCTTTGCTTCACTGACTTCCGCATGAACAATGTTCGAGAGCGATATTACGAGTAACGCCTCCCTCGAGGAGGATAGGTAAACTCTCCTGTCGGGACCGACCCGCCTCAAGTAGCCCTGAAGGTCGCTTACCACAAGTGACGCTCGCTCGGAGATCTCCTGAACCACACTTGGTGCAACTTCCCCTACGAGAGCCCCTATGACTGCTATAGACCCCCTAATTTTCTCTAATGGCACATCGCTTGAGAGAATATCTTCACACCTCGAGAGCAGGTACAGTGTTCTCTCAGAGTCTTCGTAGACGAGCTTGAACTTCGTGGTAGGAAGATCCTTCGACACTGAGATGTACGTTGTGTCGACGCCGCTTCTTGCGAGGAAAAGCAGGTACTCGTCAGGAAAATCCAGGCCTATCTTAGATATAATGTAAGGCTTCGCTCTGTGCCTGAGGGCGGCTATGGCACCGTAGGTCACAGTGCCCCCGAGACTCCGCCTAACGTTCCCTCGAACCACCAGCACGTCCACGACTAAATGTCCGAGCAAGAATACGTCCATAGCGACTCCACGGTTTAGCCGACAATGATACTTTAAATGTTTGCTTAGGTTTCGTGGAGCGTGAAAGTTCAGGCTTACTTAGCCACTTCTTAAACGCAGCACTGAGGGTGTGCCACAATCGATATATCTCATCTCTGTTTGTTCTGAAGCGTGGAAGGAGCGGCAACGGTGAACCCCCTCGATTTGCTGGTTGAGTATGGTAAGCGAGTTGACCCGGTCATGGAGAAGTACCTTCTGAGTAATGCTCACCCTGACTTCGCGGAAGCTGTGCTGTATCCGATTAAAATGGGTGGCAAGAGAGTCCGCCCAGCCCTCACGCTGCTTTCAGCTCTAGCCGTCGGAGGTAACGCTGAGGAGGCGTACCCTGCAGCAGCCGGTGTTGAGCTCGCACATAATTACTCGCTGATCCTCGACGACATTATCGACCACAGCGAGGTTAGAAGAGGTATGCCGACGGTGTGGAAGAAGTACGGCCTTAGCACCGCTATACTCGTTGCAGTTCACTATAGGGAAAGCATTTCAGAGGCGCTTAATGATACCAGGGATCCGGAGGCTTTCCACGAGGAAATGGCGCGAGTCATAAAACTGCTCACAGACGGGGAGCGCTTGGACATACTTTTCGAGCAAGCTGGAAGAGAAGATGAGCCGTATGTTCTCAGTAAGCGCTACCGCAAGCTGAAATTAGAGGAGTATCTTGAAATGGTTGAGAAGAAAACAGGTGCGCTCATCGAGGCGTCCTGTTTCTTCGGAGGCCTATCCGTTGAGGGCGTCGACGACGAGGCTCTAACCGCTTTGCGAAGCTACGGTAAAAACGTTGGCATAGCTTTCCAAATCAGCGACGATATTATAGACATATTCGGGGAGGAGGGAAAGACCGGTAAAAAGGTCGGCGGCGACATCAAGGAACACAAGCTTGGGAACATCGTCGTGCTACTGGCACTCGATGAGCTCGGGGAGGATAGCGTTCTGAGCCGAGTCCTAAGAAAAAACGAGGTATCCTGGGAAGAGGTGTCCGCGGCTATAAACGAAATTAAAAAGACCAACGCTTATCGTAGGGCTGATAGTTTAAGGAAGAGCTACGTAGATGCAGCTTTGAAGGCGCTCGAAAAGCTTCCAGATAGTCCGTATAGGCGAATGCTCGAGAGCCTGGCAATATTCATTGAAAGACGCGAGTTCTGACTCCGCGGTGGCGCTCTTTGCTCGCCGTTGTTAAGCTCGGGGGTTCAGTGATTACTGAGAAAACAAGACCCTTCACTCTACGCGAGAGCAACATCGACTTGTTCGCCGACAAGGTCTTACAACTTTACGAAGAAGGCGTGAAGCTGGTGGTCGTCCACGGTGGAGGTTCTTTCGGACACCCTGTTGCGGCAAAGTATTCACTGACAAATGGAAGCTTCTCTAGAGTTAAGGCATACGGTTTTGCCGAGACGAGGTACTGGATGAGCTACCTTAACCTGAAGATCATTGAGAAGCTTTTAAGCAAGGGCGTTCCAGCAGTGTCTGTTCAGACCTCAGCAGTTTCCCAGACGAGAGACGGACACCTGTACAGGTTCGACGCAGACGTCATTGGCCTGTTCCTCGAGAGGATGCTTGTCCCCGTCCTCTACGGCGACGCGGTAGTCGATGTCTCACGCGCTGTAGCTATCCTATCAGGTGACGACATAGCCTCACACCTAGCCCAAGCCCTAAAAGCTGATGTACTAGTCTACCTGATGGGGTCCGGTGGGGTTTACGACCGCCCTCCCAGCAGGCCAGGCGCAAAACTGCTCAGAGAGATACGCCCCGGCGACCCCTTATCCCAAATCTCTGAGAGCGGAATCGACGTCACGGGAGGGCTACAGCACAAGCTCAGTTGCGCTTTCGCGGCTGCCAGGAGCGGTATAAGAGTGGCTATAGGAGGCTTAGCATACTTTGAGGAAATGGTGCTAGGCCGCGACGCACCTTACACCCGCGTACTGCCGGAGTAGACCCATCGGGTTGCCATATGTGTTTAAAGGAGGCCTCGTGGCAAACCTTAAAGTAACGAAATCGTTGTAGAGGATAGTATGAAAGTTGTTGTTAAAACTCTCACATTCTCAACAAGGGAAAAGTTCGAATTAGTTAACATAACAGATGAAGTCGAGAAGGCCGTGTCTGAAAGTGGCATAATCAACGGGATTTGCTTAATTTTCGCTCCGCATGCCACAGGCGCGATAGTAGCAAATGAAAACGAAAAAGGACTTATTAGAGACATTCTTGATCACATTTCACAGTTGTTCCCACCTGGTAAAAACTGGCTACATAATAGGATCGACGATAACGCGCACGCCCACGTAGCCTCCTCTATAATAGGGGCTAGCCTCACTCTCCCTGTTATCAATGGGAAGGTCATCAGAGGGACCTGGCAGGACGTGTTCTTCGTTGAGATGGACGGCCCGAGAACAAATAGGAGAGTAATAATCGAAGTGCTAGGCGAGTAGGTTAGTCGATTTTTCTCAACGTGACTTTAACGTCCACAGCAAGGGCTCCTTTACCTTTCTCATACACGAAGAATGGGTTAATGTCTATGTCTTCTATTTCCGGGATATCCAGCGCGAGCCTAGAAAGCCTTATCAGAGCGTTCACAACGCTCTCTATGTCTGAAGGCTGCTCCCCCCTGTAGCCTTTGAGCACTTGGTAAATCTTCGTCTCTTCCAGCATCTCGACCGCGTCCTCGAGGGCTAGAGGCGCGACTCTGAAGCTTACATCCTTTAGCAACTCTACAAGCACGCCACCACTCCCAACCATAACCAAGGGCCCAAATACCGGGTCCCTGTGCACGCCGATGACGACCTCCTTGCCTTTCTCAGCCATCTTTCTTACGATAATTCCGATTACTCTAGCGTTCGGCGCCTTCCTCGAAACACTGTCCATTATTCTGTTGTAGGCTTCTATTACAGCCTCATCCGAGTCAACGCCGACTACTATGCCACCTACATCGCTCTTATGAAGTATATCGGGTGATTCCACTTCTAGGACGACGGGATACCCTATCTCACGCGCTACCCTGAGCGCCTCGTCGGAGGAGCTCACGAGCGTTTTCTGGAGAACAGGAATGCCATAGTAAGACACAAGTCTTGCGGCTTCAGCGGGAGTTAAAACATACCTTCCTTCCTTTATCACCCTCCGAACAAGCTCGCGGGCTTTGTCGGGATCAGCGTCCACCGATACGAAAGTCCTCCTCTCTAGGCGCTCGCGTATGCGAACATACTTATAAAGCACTCCGAGCGCTGCCATAGCCTTCTCAGGTGACTCGTAGCACGGTACACCGCTCTCGGTCAGCTGGCTACAGGCCTGACTGACCTCTTCACCACCTATAAATGAGGCCACGACTGTCTTACTTACTCCCGTTTCCCTTATCGCCCTAATTATGGCTTGAGCTATTTCTGAGGGGTTTGTTATAGCTGTATGGCAGTAGAGAACTGCAATCGCGTCAACGCGGGGGTCGAGAAGGAGATCCTTCATAGCTCCCATGTACTGCTCAGCGTCAGCCATTCCCGTTAGATCCACGGGGTTGAACACACTCCCGAAGGGGGGCATGTGTTTCCTGAGCTTCTCGGCGAGGTCACTGGGTATATCCATGAGCCTTATGCCCCATTTTTCAGCGGCATCTGTGGCCATTATCCCGGCGCCGCCGCCGTTCGTGAGAATTACTGTGTTTTCACCTGAGGGTAGCTGGCTTTTCGCGAGAGCTACAGCCCAGTCGAAGAGATCGATAAAGCTGTCAGCGAGAATAACACCGCTTTGCTTGAAGGCAGCTTCGTAAGCGGCGAAGCTACCCGCAAGAGACCCTGTGTGCGATTTTATCGCCCCAGCGGTTCTCGCCCCTCTTCCAGCCTTGAGAACTATGATCGGCTTTTTCCGCGCAACACGCCTAGCTACCTCCATGAAGCGCGGTCCGTTACTTATGCCTTCAAGGTAAGCGGTTATGACGCGCGTACTGTTATCCTCCTCGAAAAACTCGAGAAGGTCGACCTCGTCAACATCTGCTTTGTTGCCGAGGCTCACCAAGTCAGAGAGCCCTATGCCCTTAAGCTTGGTCCATCCGACAAGTGCTATTCCTAGCGCGCCGCTCTGAGTTATGAACGCCACTTCGCCGGGGTTGGGCAACCCCTGGCAAAAGCTGGCATTTACCTTCTTGACGGTATCGCATATCCCAACGATGTTCGGGCCCAGGAGGCGCATCCCGTATCTTTTCGCTATCTCAACAAGCTTGCTTTCGAGCTCGTAGTTACCTATCTCCTTGAAGCCGCTAGTTATCACTGCTACTGCCTTAACGCCTTTTTTCCCCGCCTCCTCTAGCACAGAGGGAACCGCAGGAGCGGGGACAACCACTACTGCCAGATCCACATCGTATGGAACATCAAGTATGGATGGGTAGCATTTCAAACCAAGTATCTCGTCCGCGTGGGGGTTGATTGGGTAGATCCGCTCCTTGGGGAAACCCCCCTCCAGTAGGTTCCTTACAACCTGATAGCCTATTTTTTCGGGATTTCGGGATGCACCGATGACGGCAACGGAGCGGGGACGTAGCAGGTACTCTAAGCCTTTTGACACTTAGCTTCACCAGCCATGCAATCGTTAAGTAACTTAAAGATTTTTATAAGCAAAGCCGGATAATTACTTTAACTTCTCAATTATGTTTTTTCAACAATCGTCGAAAAACAAACTGCTACTCCTTCCGAACGGTGAGAGGAGGTTTTTCTGGAACCAACCCTCCGGGGCGCCACATCACAACGAGTATAAGCAACGTTCCGAAGATGATGTACGAGAAGTAGTTCACGTCAAACGGTAACAGTACCTGTTGCTTAGCGAAAGTTATCGCTCTGTCGAGCGCGATGTACACGCCTGCACCTACGAGTGGACCGAATGGGTTTCCCCTGCCCCCAATTACGACCATGAGGATGACAATGAAAGTCTTCATTATTGTGAAGTCATCCGGGTTGACGGAGCCGACATAGAATGCATAGAGCACACCTGCAATCGCGGCCAGCATGGACCCGAGCATTAATACTGTGGCTCGGATCTTAACTATGTTCCTGCCAAGGCTCTGGGCTGCGACTTCATTATCCCTTATCGCGCGCAGGACTCTCCCAAAGGGAGATGTCGTCAGTTTGTAGTAAGACAGCCAAATTACAGCTAAGAACGTCACGGCTATTAAAAGCAGTGTAATGCTTCTAAGCTGAACAGGGAGAAATGCCAGAAAGTTCGGAATCCCAGCTCCAAATGTGCCGCCCACGAGCGGTTCATAGTTTCTCGCAAAGACTCTGACGAGCTCGCTGAACGCTATGAGAGTTATACCAAGGTAATCCTCGCGAAGGCGTAAGGCGGGATATGATGCTATGAGACCCAATAAGGCGGCTACAGGTATCGCTACAAGGAGAGGTACTACGAATACTATGATGCCTAACATTGGATTCAAAGCTATCTTCTCAGACACCATGGTCGCGTAAATCCAGCTTGTACTCTTGAAGTCTCCTTCCCACGTGGCCCCAATGAGCCATACACCGATGCGCGTGGCTAGCGCACCGACGGAGAAGGCGCCAACGGCATACATAGCAGACTTGGCAAAGTTAGGTATTCCTAGTTCTCCGTACTCTATTTCGACGGAGATTGCGAGTATGGCATAGACGGAGTACAGGACGCCGAGATCCATTAGAAACATGAGCAGGTCCACAGATGTCACCTCTTTCTACTCCACAACGAGGCAACTCCGCTGGGAGCGAGCAGTAAAGTCACTATTATGGCTATGAAGGAGACGGCAGGGCGGTAGGCCGTGCTCAACCCCAGGCTTGACAGGGCATACGTGAACAAAGTCTCGGAAAAGCCTATAATGTATGCACCGACAACACTCCCAGTAAGGCTTGTCAAGCCACCAACTGTAGCAGATGCGAATATCGAAAGAAGTAGCGTAAAACCAGTGTCAGGGTTAACGGGTATTCGGAACGGTAAAAACACTCCTGCCACAGCTCCCAATCCGCCTGAGAGCGCCCAACCCAGCGCGAACACCCTCCTAACATTTATTCCAAGAGTTTCCGCGAGCTGAGGATTTTCGATTGCAGCTCTCATCGCTATTCCTATCCTTGTCTTAAAGAGAAGGGTATACAGGGTCAGCAAGAGGAGCATTGTGGTTAGAGTTGATAGGACCAGTACCCCGGCGAGAGAAAAGCCCGCAAAGTCAAGTGTTACGTCCTTGAATATAAACCCCCTAGAGTACACCCGTAACGTGAGCTGGAGGAAATCCGCGTAAAGCTGCATTGATGCTCTTAGAATCATGTCGATAGCCATCGAAACTATCATCAGGGTGACGAGAGTTGATCGACCCCTCAGCTTGTCGAACACTAGAAAGTAGATGGCGGCGGCCACGGAGGCGCCTGCCGCGAAGGCAAGTGGGATGTGAACATAGGGGGAGAGTTGGGTCAAAACGCTGGCGGTGTAAGCCGAGTAAATACCTATAATCGCAAAGTCCCCCTGAGCGAAGTTCGAGACCTTAGAAGTTAAAAGAGCTAGAGCAAGCCCGATGGACAGGAGGGCAAGTAGGTTGCTGTATACCAACCCGTTAATAAAAACCTCTAGGAGCACCTGCACATTCAACCACCAAAAGACGCCTACAGCCCCAAGTAGAGTTTCCCCAACTCTCTGTTTTCCAACAACTCCGACGCTGCACCGTAGAACCTAGGCTGGCCTGAGACCAGCAGGAGAGCTCTGTCGCCGATCTCCAGCGCCTTCAAGGCATTTTGCTCTACAAGCACAATCGTGAGACCGTGCTCGTTTCTAAGAGCTTGTATCTGATTGAAAACCTGAGCCGCCAGCTTTGGTGAGAGAGCGGCCGTTGGTTCATCCATCATCAAGGCATGCGGATTTCTGAGGAGGTTCATAGCTAACGCCAGCATCTGGCGCTCACCCCCGCTGAGCGTTTTTGCTTTCCGTTTAAGGAGGCCTCGCAGAGCCGGAAGCATCTCTAGAACGTTCTCGAGGCGCTTCTCGAACTCCTCGCGAGGAAGGTTGTGAGCCGCCAGGACAAGGTTCTCGTAAACGGATAAGCTCTCGAATGTGTTTCCGAGCTGCGGAAGGTACGCGAGGCCCATGGTGGAGCGCTTGTGAGGTGGCAAACTGGTGATTTCGGCGCCGCTCAGCAACACTCGCCCTTTAAACACCCTCGCTAGGCCGAAAAGACCTTTGAGAAGCGTGCTTTTACCGCTCCCATTAGGACCCACAATTACGAAAATCTCCTTTTTGTGAACACTGAAGGAAACCCCGCTCACAATCTCCATTTTTCCATATCCAACCGCTAGATCCTCGACGTCCAGCAGGCTCAATCTCACCCACCTAGGTAGGCTTCGATAACCGCGGGGTTCTTGATGACTGTGTCGGGAGAGCCTTCGGCTATTACTTGACCCTGGTGCATCGCATAGACATAGTCTACGAATTTAAGAGCTATGTCTAGCCTGTGCTCCACGACAAGGAATGTAACCCCGAGCTCGTCACGCAACGTTCTGAGGTAACTCATAATCTCGTTAGCCAACGAGGGGTTCACTCCCGCAAGGGGTTCGTCTAAGATTATGAGCTGGGGGTCGCTCATGAGCACCCGCGCGAGCTCAAGGAGCTTCATCTGACCACCGCTTAGGTCGGATGCTGGAGCATCCCATAGGTGATCCAGGTTTAGAAGCTTCAGCACCTGAAACGCTCTGCCCACGTATTTCTTCTCCCTAAGCCTCCAGCTGTCGCTTAACAGTATCTCTAGCACTCGCTCCTCGTAGTACTCTCTCATCGGTACGAGAACGTTTTCCAAGACGCTTAGGCTTGTGAATAGTTGCGGTGTTTGGAACGTCCTAGCAAGGCCCAGACGGAACCTCTCGTGGGGTGACAGCCTCGTGATATCTTTCCCGTTGAAGTACACGCGGCCATCATCCGGCTGCAGTAATCCACCTATTACGTTTATCAGGGTGGACTTCCCGCTGCCATTCGGGCCAATAATCAGGGACAGATTTTTCGGCCCTACGCGGATGCTCACGTTGCTGAGAGCTGTAACACCGCCAAACCTCTTAGAGATATTACGCGTGGAAAGAATAGGAGAAATAAGCATCTTTAAAAGTCACCCGCCGCTCGCAATAGGGGTCCAGCTGTCTGTAGCACTGCTGTAAGTTGCCGCTAGCACCCACGTGTATCCGGTGTCCGTCTTAACGACCTTCCAGGCGGCGTAGTCTCCCGCTGACCTGTCTCCTGTTTGGTCTAGTGCTGTGTTTCCTGTTACTCCGTAGTAGTGCTGCGCCACTGTGGGGAGGGCTTTGGCGATGGCTTCCCCGCTGTACTGGCCTGCAGCCATCACCGAGAGGGCCACGAGCCAAGCAGCATCGTAACTATTCATGGAGTAAGCGTCTGGATCCTCCCCGAAGCGGGACCTGAACTTGGATATAAAGCTGCTCTGAAGCGGGTTCACGCCGGGCTGGAAAACGGTGCTGGTCAACCCGCCGAGAGAGACAAGCTGGGCCCCTATCTGCTGCGCCATCTTCGAAGCCCTCGCTGTGCCGTCTGTTCCGAACCACTTGAGCTTTGAGAGTGTGGGGTTTTGGGCGGCTGCCTGGATTACTTTTATGCCGTCGTCCTCGAAGCTGATGAGCACTACTGCGGTGGAGGGGCCGAGCTTGGAGGCGGCTTCGGCGAGCCTAGCGACCTCGCCCGAGACGTCCTGGGCGTTGGGGTCGAAGGCGACGGCCTCGACGCTGCCGCCGAGCTCCCGGAACCTGGCGGCGAACGCCTCGAACAGCCCCTTACCCCACGCGTCGTTCCTGTAGATCACCGCAGCCCCCCGGAAGCCGCTGCTGAACACCAGCCTAGCCAGCGCCCGCCCCTGGTACACGTCGCTAGGCACAACCCTAAACACGTAGTCGCCAGCAACAGCAAGCGAGGGTGCTGTGGAAGACTGGCTTATCACGACTATCTTGTTTGCGTCTGCGAACTGCTTGACTTGGCTTACTTCGCTGCTCGCCATGGGCCCTATGACGGCTTGTACTCCTTGGGCTGCGAGGGCCTGTATCTTGGCTCTAGCCTGCTCGGGGTTCGTGCCGGTGTCCTCGACGAGGAGCCTGAACCTGAAAGGCGACCCAACCTGCTCCGCGAAGGCATTAATATCCTCCACAGCAAGCTCGAGCGCGTGCTGGTTTCTTTTCCCGAAGGATGAGAGGTCACCGGTGAGGGGGAGGAGCGCACCGATCGGGACGGTTATAGTCTGCTGCGCGGCTGGGGTGGTGGGTCTTGGGGCGAGGAGGAAGCCTATGGCGGTTCCGATGATGAGCCCTATGATCAGCAGCGTTGCAAGTTTTATGGCTTCGCTCCTTTTTGAGGATTGTTGGGCCTGAGCCATTGAGCGTGTCTGAAAACTATATTTTTTAAGTTTTTTGATACGTTTGCCGAAAAGATGTTTGCTTGTCTTTATTTCATTAAAAAACTTTTCGTGATAATTGATATTTATATGCCTTAAATTCCTTAAAAGGGATTCACGGGAGAAGCGATATTCTTGTCTGGACATAACGCATAAATCTCCCCTAGCGTGGATCTAGTGCGGTGTTGTCTTGCTAGTTGATAGGTTTGGTCGCCCCCTGACGAACCTTCGAATATCGGTCACCGGCAGGTGCAACTACTCCTGCGTTTTTTGCCACAGGGAGGGGGAGGGGGAGGACCCCGATAAGCTCTCGGTTGAAGACATTGAACTCGTTTCACGGGCAGCGTACTCCTTAGGGGTGAAAACCTTCAAGCTAACAGGGGGAGAGCCCCTCGTCAGACCTGACATCGGCGAAATCGTCTCGAGAGTAAAGAGCTTAGGCGGCGACGTTGAGGTTTCCGCCACAACAAACGGTTTCTTTCTCCTCGAGCGTGCTGGAAAACTCCAGGAAGCGGGTCTCGACAGGCTGAACGTCAGTTTGCACGCTCTAAGCCCCCAAAGCTACAACCTGATGACCGGCGTAAACGGGAGCGAGAAGGTTTTCAAGGGGCTTAGCCTTGTGCACGACCTTGGACTGCCCGTGAAAATCAACTTCGTTATAACAAAGTACAACTTCGGCGAGCTACCGGGTGTTCTGGACTATGCCTCCAAGATGGGTTTCAACGTGAACGTCATAGAGCTCATCCCTGAGGGTAGAGGCAGGGAGAACTTCCAAGCGCTCTACTACCCCGTTGAGAAGCTATTACCCATGCTACGCGAGAGGGCCTCGAGGATTGAGAGGAAGCAGCTTCACAACAGGCCGGTCTTCGTCCTCGAGAGCGGTATAAGGGTAGAGGTGATAGCGAACTACTGTAACCCCTACTTCTGCATGGGGTGCACGCGGGTAAGGCTCACCCACGACGCGAAGCTTAAGCCCTGCCTCAACAGAAGCGACAACCTCGTCGACATCGATAGCATACTACACCACGAGGGGCTGAGCCAGGAGGAGAAGCTGGACAGGCTAGTGGAGGCCCTAAAGGCTGTTAACATGCTTCGCGAGCCCTTCTTTAGGATTGAGAACGGAAACTGCGTTTCTTATGATGGCAGAATATTGGGTAAATCTAGGGAAGTGTAGAATAGGTATAGGTGTCAAGGGAAAAAGCAGAAAAATACCTATTCGAGGTTCTCCGATAGGAATTCTGAAAGCATTTTCAGCTTTACGTTCACGCCGTATGCCTGTGTGGTCATGCTTAACGTGTGCATGCACCCAACGCAGGACGTGACGACCACCGAGGCCCCACTCTCCCTTATTTCGTCCACCTTGGCCTTGCCGGCCACAAGCATATCCTTGTAGAGCTTATCCAGGAACGCTTTCTCGGTTCCGCTTATGGGAATGCTTGTTCCCATAACTTTCTCCATCATCTGCTGCGTGGGCGGAACGATGCAGGCTATCGAACTCCCACCTCCACAGCACTTGCCGAAACTCCCGTGGCTTTTCAGCTTCACGAAGTCGCTTGATGCTTCGCTCAGCACGCGCACAGGCTCCTCGAGCAGGCCTCCGAAGCGCCCCATCTTGCAGGGGCTGTGCCAGGTGACTTTCCCCGCGGCCTTCTTGAACTTGAGCTTGCCCTGCTTAAGGGCCTCTTCGACCAGCTCCACTACGTGAACCACCTTGAATGTAGGCTTCTCGCCGATGATCCTGGGTAAGTCGAACCTGAAGAATGTGTAGGGGTAGCCGCCGTCGCTGAGGACGACGTACTCGGGGTTAATCTCCCTGATGTAATCGTAGATCCTCCTGGCGACGATAGCTGTGGCTTCGTCATCGCCAGCTAGGGAGCCGATCGGAGCCCTCATGGAAAGGGGTTTGTCGGGCATCGTCCAGTCGAGGTTCAGCTTCTTGAAGAGCTTGACAGCTCCGAAGACGGAGCCCGGAGTCATCATGACTTCCGCTAGGGAGGTTATGTACAGGTACTTGGCGTTCTTCTTGTTGAACTCGACCCCCTCTTCCTTCAGCTTACTCACGGCGTCCTCCCATATCCCCCGGAGACCCGCGTTCTCGAGCAGGGTGTTTGAGGCCTCTGCGTCGACCATGAGCTTCAGTAACGTCGGTATCCTGCCGGATTTAGCGAGGTACCCTCTCAGGACCTTTATCATCTCGCCGCTATGGATGCCGAAGGGGCACGTCGTGTAGCATAGACCGCAGTTAGTGCACCTGTATGCTTTTTCAACCCATTTGTCGAGCTCCTCCTTGCTCTTAGGAGCACCGGCGCCGAAGAGCCACGGGAACAGCTTCGGTACGATCTGCGCGTGCCGCCTGTAGATCTTCCTCAGGGGCTCCGCCTTCTCGACGGGGCCGTACTCTTCACCGGCAGCGGTGTAGGGGCAGTTGATCTCGCAGAGGCCGCAGTTAACGCAGTCCTCGAAGAAGTGGAGCATCACGGAGTCCAGGTGCCTGAGCGCGTAGGCCTCGGCGCTTCTAACCTTCTCCGCGTTAAACTCCTCCCAGCTCATAACGATCCCCTACTGAACTTGAGGTCGTACCACTCGTGGAGCTTGCCGTACCAGTAGCCGAAGACAAAGTGCCAGAACTTCGTGAATGGCAGAGTTGCTACCAGCAGTTCAGCTAGGGTGATGTGAACGCCGAGGACCGTCCTGTAGGTCCCTATCTCGCCAGAGGGTAGGTGGTGCGTGGCCATGAACCCCGAAACTAGGATTGCGAGGAGGAGTGCGAGGGCATACCAGTCGCCGACGCGGGCGTTGCCGAGCCTGTGGACTAGTCGGACGATCTTGTCGCCTATCTTGTAGCTGACACCAAGTATGGCCAGTATCGCCAGCAGGTCCCCGTTCAGTATGACTACAAGCGGCCCCCAGAGCGTGTTAACGAACCCCCAAGACATGTCGGAGGCTGGTATCACGCCTGAGGCAACTGTCAGGCTGGAGGAGGTTATGGACGAGGGTATGGCCAGCGGGCGTAGCACCGAGTAAAAGGGTATCCAGTACGAGAACATGGCCACGTGCTGCCCAAGCAGGAAGATTAGCGGTATCACCCCGAGGATGTGGAGTGCAACTAGCGCGCCAACGAAGTCCCCCTTCCTGTGCTTGAGCGTCTGGATCAGCGGGTCGACGAAGGCCATTACTAGCCCTACAGCCAGTTTCGTCAGCGGGCGCTGCCTCCTTGGAGCTGAGGGTCTCCTCTTCCAGAAGAACAGGTACCTGCCGAGCCTGTAGCCGACACCAAGTAGGAAGATCGCTACCACGATCGGGGGCGCGACGTAGATCGCGAAGTCTAGAATATCCATTGGGGCCTTTCACCTCACGATCATTTTCTTGATTGACTTCACCTTGCCCACTTGGATATGCACGGCGCACGCGATGCAGGGGTCGAAGCTCCTGATGGCCCTGACGAAGTCCAGGCCCTCCCACTGGTCGGGTGGGACCTCCTCCGTTACGACGCTGTTGGCGACGCTCTGCTCGAAGGGCGACATACCCCACTGGTCATGCGGAGAGACGTTCCCTGTTGTCGGTGCGTGTATCTGGTAGTTGACGATTCTCCCGCCTTCCTGGACGACCCAGTGCCTGACCGTGCCTCTTGGGGCCTCTGTGAAACCTACTCCGAATGTTCTGCGAGACGGCGCGGTCCATGGCCGGGACGTCTTGGTCCTCCCGCTTCTCACTAGCTCAACCGCCTTTAGCACGTTTTGCCACGCCGCGGCTGCATCGATTACGACGTTGAACGCTCTTGCTAGGACTCTCTGGAGCGTGGTCGAGTAGGGTGGGGCTTTCCACTCGAGCGTCATCTCCTCCACAACGCTAGGTGGCAGGTCGTCTGCCCCACCGCTCCTCGGCAGCGTCACTCTGAGCACACCGTTGCCACTGCCGAAGTCGCTGGGCTGGTAAGCCGTGGCCATGAGCCTCGCTATCGGGCCGACCTCGAAGGGTGTGACGGTGCCGTCCTTCCACACGAAGCGGACGGCGGCGGCCCAGTTGTACTTCCCATTCCAGTCCCTAGCCCCTGGCTTGGGTATCGTCACCTTGTTCCACGGGTGGTATGCTGGATCCTGCTTGCCCCACAGTAGCTTGTTGCCCTCGGGATCCGTCTCCGTGTAGAGTGGGAACTTTCCTTTCCAGTCGTCGTAGAAGGAGGCATTGACGTGCTCCATTATGCTCAGGTTGATCTCCTTGTAGCTCTTTGTCACGAGCTCGCCGTTCACGAACGCCCCCGGCTTGACGCTGCGCTTCTGCGCGGCCTTGTCGATGTTCTTGTAAACGTCTTCGGGGGTTTCCCCTAGCGACGAGTACTCTTCGGGGTCGTCGAAGAACCCGCTGCTTACCATGTTGTGCTTGCGGTAAGTGAGTCCCTGCTCCTTGTAGTTCTCCATCTCCTCGTAGAACCAAACTATGTCCTGCCACACTGCGTAAAGGAACTTCGCCCATGCTGTTAGCTTTGTGAGCCTGTAGGTGTAGCCTACCAGCAGGTACTCCGCGTTGGAGAGATCCGTCGAGATGCCGCCGGGGATGATCGTGCTCGGGTGGCTGTGCCTGCCGTAGATCAGCACGCCGCCCTCGCGGGCTATCCTCTGGTACTTCACGGTCAGCTGCCAGATCTTGCCCTCGATCGGGTTCAAGGCACGCATTATATCCGATATCTTGGCGAAGCCGTGAATGTCCCTGTGGGGCGCATCGGTCATCTGGGCGTCTGCCCAGACCTTCGGCGTTAGCTTCTTCACGACGAGCTCGCTGTAGTCCGGGCCTCCTAGCATGTTGAGGATAAGGGGGTGGTCGTAGAGGGGATCCGTCATCGCGAAAGCCATGTTTCGCAGAACCACTCCGAGCGGCTCTGGGACAACACCGTAGGCCATGTCCACCGCGTGCATCGAGGCATTAGCGTGGCTCGCCCCGCATACACCGCATATCCTAGACGTTATGTGGATGGCGTCCTCCGGCGGCCTCCCCCTTAGGAAAACCTCGAAGCCTCTGAACATCGTGGCGTATACCCATACGTTCTGGGGTTTCCTGGTCGTCGTGTCGACAAGCGCCCTGAGAGCAAGGTGCCCCTCAATCCGTGTGATGGGGTCTATAAATACCTCCTTAACGCTCATGGGATCTCACCCTTTCACCTCTTTACTAGCCTCCTCCTTCTTCTTCTCGATACTCTTAGAGACGCCGTAAGCCAGGCCCACCCCCGCGAGCAAGGCTGCTACAGCTGCCGCACTCTCAAGCCCCGTGGGCACACGCGGCGCCTGGAGAGGCTTGTAGAATGGCTCGTAGGCGTCGGTGAAGCCTGGCATCGTACAGCCTATGCAGACGCCCCCAGTCCTCGTAGGCCCACCGATTCCATTGACCCAGCCCAGCTTGTTCCACGGGCAGTTCGAGATCGGGCCCTTGCAGCCAACTGCATATAGGCACCTGTAGCTGTTCTCCCCAGGGTACTGCCTGAAGTCACCAGCTGCGTAGGAGCCAGCCCTGGGGCACTGCTCGTGAACGGTCTGACCGTATATGAACTTCGGCCTCCAGTACCTGTCGAGCTCGGGTAAGGGTAGCAGACCCTTAGCCCAAAGCACTAGACTCGCAAGAGCCCTCAGCTGTCCGTTCCCGTTTGCAGGGCACCCAGGCACCGCGACTGCTGGTCTGCAGTCCTGCCGTATCTCACCAGGCTTGAGAGTGCACTGGCCCGAGATGAACCTTCGGAACGGCTCAGCCTCAGGTAGGAGGTTTACGAGGCCCTTTATTCCCCTAATGGGGTCGTCGAAGAAGCCGACAGCGCCCGTCGGGCTATCGCTCCAGCTCGAAGAGGGCAAGCCTTGCACGCGATCGAGGACTTTGTTAGCTACCAGACCCCCGTACGACGCGCAGTTACCGACCGCGACGACAGCAACCGCGCGGGGTAGCAGCCTTCTCATCCACTCAACGCAAGATATCGGCTTCCCGTTTTCCTCGCCTATAAAGCAGTAGTAGTCGCTACCGGGCGGCCCTCCCGCTTTCTCATCTTGCGGGAAGCTCCCCTCGAGGACTAGGACGAAGGGATCGAGCTTGCCATTCGCCGCAGCGCGCGCGATGTCTAAAGCGCCCTCACCCCACTCCGGCATGACTGTTTCGTGAAAAGCGAGCTTCACGTTCCCTGGGCCCACGAGGTGGAAGGACCCTCCGAGGACGTCTATTAGGTCAGGCTCCGTTGCCTGTATCAGAGCAGTGGTGTTTCCGGCGCAGTCCTGCGCCTCGAACCACACAATGTTTATCGCACCGCTCTGTGCTTGGGCTGCGGCGAGCTTCACCAGTTCGTTCCAGTTAAGGGAAGCCAGGAGCGCTGTTGCCCCAGTTACTTTCAGGAAATCCCTACGGTTTAGGCTGAAACTGTTTAGCGGCATTTTACCGCCTTGCAAACTCAACTGAATAAAATCAATTATAAATCTTTGCAATCTGAAAAAATCTAATAAAGATTCCTTTGTTCGTATATCTACAAATGCTATTTTTTTAAAAAACAGAAATTAATCTAAAAATTGTTAAAAATCAAAAATGAAAATATATGTTAATTATATAACATATTAATTTAATTACTTGCGAGGTTTTTATGAGGGCTTGCCGGGATAACAATGGATGAGAAGAAGCAACATGCTTAATCTACTCGCTGAAACCGTTAAGGCTTTGAGGGCTCTGGACGACTCTATACGATCTGCGTTAGCCCAACCGGTTCTCGGTGCTGTAACCGAGCCGTTATACAGGCGGTTGACAACTTTCCCGGAGAAATCCCCGAACATTGAGGAGGAGAGAAAAGCTCTTGCTGAAAGTGGGTACGCTGAGCTTGTTCAGAAAATTTCGGAGTCGGGGTTTAAGGTTCTTTTAGGGTTCCTGTTTTACTACGGTGAAGACGGGGAGTCCGTGTATAAGGCCTTTGAAATTGCAACGAAGCTCCCAGAGTGCAGTCACGTCATAGTGGAGGATTTCTCAACAGATAGCCTTACGGTGTCTTTCATGCTTGAAAAGCACAGCCCAAACCTCGTGGAGATCTTAACCCTTAAGAGGAGGGGTAGAGCTCCGGGTGTTTACAGGTACACCGTAAGCTTGCAGAGGCCTAATGCAGATGAAGCGCCAGACGCTATCAGAGCGTCGCTGGAGGGCTCGCTCGACGTTGACCACTTGATAGAGGGCTTAAGAGCCTTCGCGCCTGTAAGGGAAGTGGTGATCATCGAGTGCGACCCAGGGGGGCAGGAGGCATCGTTCTGCACAGAAAAACTCCTCGAGGTTGTCAAGGAAGAGCGCAGAAAACGGTGCAACTCGCTTGACTAAACCTTACCTAGTGATAGGTATTGGAAACGAGATCTTTGGTGACGATGCGATAGGTCCTCTTCTGGCAGACGCGCTAGCAGAGTGCGGCGTTAACGCTATAGCCGCTGGGCTCGACGCTTTCACCACGGCTTCATACCTTGAGGGGGTTCCTCGAGTGGTTTTCATAGATGTTCTAGATGAGAGCTTCGGCTCTAAGGGAGAGGTTGTGAAGATAAGGCTCGACCCTCGCAGGCTCTCAGCATATGATATCGTCGACGCTGTAAACTGGGAGATAAGCGCGCACGTGGTTTCCCCTGCCCATATCGTAGCTCTAGGATATGCTTCGGGAAAATTCACAGGAGAAGCCTGGGTTATCGGCCCCGTTTCCGGAAACATTGATTTCGGGAGCCCCCCCTCTGAGGATGTGATCATAGCCGCAGAAAAAGTGGTCTCAGAGCTCGAGTCTTTGATCGGTGAAAGAATAGATAGGGGATGCCTACGGGAGAAGCTCGAAAGAAAGCTTGCCGAGCTTAAATCTCGCTTATTCGACTTCGTCAACCCTGCGCGCGAACTTCGGTAGGCCTCTTCTCTCGCGTCGCATCGGCCACCCTAGATCCTCTTCAATCCTCTCGACTCCGAGAGCCTTCTCCAGGATTATCCTGTGCTCGATGGAGGCTACGAGCTCCCTAGTGCGAACCACAACGTCGGGGTTCACGCTTATGCTATCTATGCCGTGCCTCACAAGGAACTCTGAGAACTCGGGGTAAACGCTAGGAGCCTGTCCGCATATCGAGACCGTACGGTAGCCGTAGGGCGAGTTGTGTGCTTTCTCGATGAGCATGGCTATGGCTGTGCGCACCGCTGGGTCTCTCTCGTCGAAGTACCTGGGATCTATCTTTGGAAGGATCGCAGAGTCCCTGTCCGTACCCAAGGTGAGCTGCGTCAGGTCGTTGCTTCCGATGGAGAAGCCGTCGAAGTACCTGGAGAACTCCTCCGCTAGGAAGATTATGCTCGGGACCTCCGCCATAGCCCATATCTTGAAGTCTTTGCTGCTCTCAAGCCCTTCCTCGGCAAGCAGCTTGATGAATTTCTCGGCTTCCCACAGTGTTCTGACGAAAGGCGCCATGACCCAGACGTTGCCAAGACCCATCTCGTCCCTGACCTTCTTGATTGCCTTAACCTCAAGCCTGAAGGCTTTCTCGTACTGAGGACTGATGTACCTACTTACGCCGCGCCAGCCGAGCATCGGGTTGTCCTCCTGAGGTTCGTACTTCTCCCCGCCTTTCAGCTGCCGGTACTCGTTAGTCTTGAAGTCGCTGAAGCGCACGACGACAGGTCTCGGGTAGATTTCACGTGCAACGAGAGCTATGCCCTCTGCCATCTTGTTTACTAAGACGTCGCCTCGACCTGATTCGAGGAGGTACAGCGGGTGCTCTCCCACGTAGCTTGCCATGATGAACTCTACCCTCATTAGACCAATGCCGTCGAAGGGCAGGTCCTTGTACTCCTTGATCTTCTCGGGAACACCCAGGTTCATGTATATCTTAGTACCGGTAATCGGCTTCCATACTATCTCGATGGGCGCGGCCGCCGCAGCTGCCTTCTCCTCCTTCTTCCCGCCCAGCAGTTCTTCTACTCTACCCTCGTAGACGACGCCGGTCCTTGCGTCTACGGTGTAATCCTTGCCGTCGACCATCAGCTTTGTAGCCTCTCTGGTCCCCACTATCGCGGGGATGCCCAGCTCCCTGCTCACTATCGCAGCGTGAGCGGTCATTCCGCCTTCATCCGTCACTATCGCGGCTGCGATTTTCATGTAAGGCACCCAGTCGGGGTCCGTCATTTTAGTGACCAGTATGTCTCCGGGTTGCATCTTGGCTTTAGCGTCCTCGAGAGTCAAGCAGATCTTAGCTCGCCCATACGCGACACCCGGGCTAGCGGCCAGCCCTTTAACCACGGGTTTAGCCTCGGCGACGCTCTTGACAGATACTGTGCCAGCGCCAGCGGCCTCCTTTACGCTCCAAACAGTCTCGGGCCTTGCCTGCACAATGAATACATTGTCCGGGAACGGGAGATCCCTGTCAACCGCCCACTCAATATCCATGGGCCTGCCGTAGTGCTGCTCGATCTTCAGTGCGAGTTCCGCGAGCCTCAGGACCTCCTCGTCAGTTAGCGAGGGCGCATTCCTCCTTTCCGGCTCAATCTCGCGCTCCACAGTCTTGCCAGTCTGAGGGTCTCTAACTAGCTCAACCTTCTTCTCGACAATGTTACGCTGAATGATCTGCATCGTCTTCTTGTCCACAACCCACTCGTCAGGCGTCACCTTCCCGCTGACCACGGCTTCTCCCAGCCCCCAGTGGCCCTCAATAACGATCTTGTCCCTGTCGCCGGTGACGGGGTGCAGCGTGAACATCACACCGGCAGACTTTGAGTTCACCATCTTCTGCACAGCCACGCTGATCAGGACTTTCTCGTGCTCGAACCCCTTGGACTCCCTGTAGAAAATAGCCCTTGGTGTGAAGAGGCTGGACCAGCACTTCCTGACCTTGTCGATGACGTCATCTTCGCCTCGTACGTTCAGGTACGTCTCCTGCTGGCCCGCAAAACTGGCGTCAGGTAAGTCCTCGGCAGTCGCGCTGCTCCTTACGGCTACGAACTCCTCCTTCTTGCCGACGCGCCGGCTGAGCTCGCGGTAAGCCCTCCTGATCTCCTCCTCAATGTCCTTAGGCATAGAAACGCTTTCAATGAGCTTTCTTATCTCCTTGCTAGCCTCCATGTAGTCCTCTGGCTTAGCGGCACCTGCGGGAACGCGGCTGCGCAGTATCTCGTAGATCTTGTCGCGAATCCCGGTCTCTTCAATAAACCTCTTGTAAGCGTATGCCGTCACCGCGAAGCCTGGAGGCACGGGTATTCCAGCGTTTATCATCTCACCGAGGTTAGCGTTCTTGCCGCCTACAATTGGTACATCCTCTTTGGACAGCTCCTCAAACCACAAAATTATCTTCGTTTTCTTCTCACTCATGTTCTCGTAAGTAGAAAGTTCATGACGATAAAAACCCAGCGTCATAAGTAGCAATACTATCCCTTTATCCTCACAAATAGTGCTTTTTAGATTTACAAGCATAGATGCCTTAAGGGATAGTGTGGTGCCTTTAAGGCTAGAAAATGCTAAAATAGTCGAGCAGAAAGGGTGTATATGCCCCCAATGACCGAAAGAGCCCCGAGAGGGGCAGGTGGGAGGGGGCATTTTTCAAGCGCTTGGCACCAGGCATTCGCAGAGCTTCTAACCATTAATTAGAGACAAGAGCCGGCACGCCCTTTTGAACCACCGACCTCGGGGTTATGAGCCCCGCGGGATACCTGGCTTCCCCACCCCGCTCCTGGTAGCGGGGGGTGGACTTTCAGGGCGTGCCGGCAGTATAGTTAATGCTAACTCCCAATTTAAATTTTTCAGTCGGGCTATCTCCGAGGAATAAAGCCGGTGACGGGCTCAAGGCAGATAAACAGTCGCTGTGAGGCGCCGGGGCCGGGATTCGAACCCGGGTTCCCTTTCGGGAAGCGGATTAGCAATCCGCCGCCTTGGGCCGCTCGGCCACCCCGGCTGATGATACGATAGACTCAACGTTAATAAATTTTCTCTTGTCGTATCGGGATCTCTTGTTGCTTCAAATTCCTACTATAAGAGTGCAAAACGGAGATATGCCTAGTGTCTAGGTTCCCAGGTTAGGTTAAATCGGGTAGAATCTGCACGGCGCGGCACTAAAGGAGAGGCGAGATTACCGGTGTTTTTCCGAACATACCGAGGTCTATCTCCTCGCCCTCGTCGGCCGGTGCCAGGATTAATCGCAAACCGATAGACTTCCTCTTAAGCTGGTGTACGCTCCAGAGGTCTCTTAGCGTGCCTAGCAGGACTGCGTCCTCGGAGGTTTCGGGGATCACTACCATGTCTAGCCCAGCGACACAGTACGTGGTGTAATTCAGTAGGTGGCTGAATCTGAGTTGACCCGTTCTCGCGAGCTCCTTTAGGCGGTTGTCCTCCGCAAGCGGAAGCATAACCTCGTTGAACCCGGTGGCTCTGACGTGGGATGTTAAAGTTTCCAGCCTCGCATTCAGCTCTCGTATTGCGGCAACTGTCCCCGGCAAAGTGAAAGTGACTCCGGATACCTCCTCGATGAGCGATGCCACGCTTCGATCCATCCAGGGTGAGAGCGAGAGATCTATGCCTGTAAAGTTATCGAAGCTTTCTTCTGCTTGTTTTTGCAACTCTAACAGCTCCGCTACTAGCTGGTCGCTCGGAGCCTCCCTTCTGAACTCCTCCACATAGAGTAGACTCATGGTAACCCCTCTTTTCACGCTTTGAGTGGCAGGGAAGTAGGGCGTTTGGAGCCGCGGTCCGAAGCTTACCGCAAAATGCGTTGCGAGGAGGTATGATTTCCCAGATATCTGCCTTAAAACCCCCACTATCTTCTGATCTTGGCCTGGAGCGTACTCCACCGAGAGGAAAAGCTTCGGGTACTCTTGCAAGGCTTCGGCTACTGTTGCGGGGTCCCAGTCGGTTAAGGGTACTCCCACGTAGTTTATGCTGGCGTTTTCCGCGAGTTCAACAACGACGTGCAGGGAGCGCTCTAATTCCCGCCGGGATACAGGAGGCAGGACGACCCTCCTGCTTAGGACCTTGTAGCTCCTTGTCTTGGTAAATGTATCGGTACTTTCGGCGAACCCGGTGATCGCTTGCTCGGCTTTATCCCTGGAGGCGAGGTCTTCTTCTATGAGGTGTAGCGCTACGGCGCGAATATCTATACTCGTCAAAGCGCCCCAACCTCGCGCAGGTGGTCTAGAAGAGCGTCCACGTCTTTAAATAGCCTGGTGGTGTAGTACTCGAAGAAGGGGCTGGATTCCTCGAAGGGGAATATGGCGTAGACATTCTTGTTGTGAGTATAACCGTACTTTATCTCGCTGAGAACCCCAGGTGACAGAACCTTCGTCGGGTAGAACACTATAATCATATCGCTCTGGTTTATCAGTTGGTAATCCCTCACTACAATTTGGTCTTTTATGTCGCCCACAGCGTCTAGTATCTCCTTCACCTTAATCTCCCCAACGCGCCCGTCAACTTCCACTTCAACCGTTTCTTTACCTTTAGCGACGGCTTCATAAGCCCAATCGATCAGAACAGAGTCCTCGATCGATATAGGGTCGAATACTACCACGCCGCTGTCTTTCAGCTTCTGCTTAACTTCGTCCTTCTCTTTCCACACCTCCGGGTTACCCTTTACGTGCGTGATCGGGTAGCTAAGATAGGCCTTCGGCAAGGGTTTACTCCCCGACTTACGCGCAGCCTCGACTTTGAATAGTATTCTTTCAAGCATGGATGGATCCTCACGGCGCGGAAATAGGTAGAAAGGCTTCCGCTGATATTCCGCAAGCATCCTAGTGATGAAAGCCTCCTCGTCCCTCCAGACAAGCACCTCCTTCAACGTGAGCCTTCCGCTCCAAGCGCTGTCGTGGAGAAGGTTCAGGTACACATTATGCGCATTATCGATCACGTTTATGTACACATCTGGGTTCAGAGCGTTCACGTAATGGAAGTTGAACGCGTGCATTAGGTGCTTTTTCCACCGAAAGCAGACGTGGGTACTTATGCTCACAGCACTCCCCGCTGAGCGGAGACCTTCAACCTCTTTCAGGATGTCCTCGAACGTCGCGGCCCTTAGGTAGTCTAACGCGAGGGGATCCATGTCAAGAATCTTACCGTCTGGAATCTGAATTCCCAGATCGCTGGATTTTTTATACATCCTTGTCCCCACGTCTATTATCTTCAACGCGTCGTTTCTCGACTGAACTTCTTTGAGTAGACTGAGGCGGCCGCTACCGCTAATGCCCGTTACGAACGAAACTAAGGCTTCACCGCTCATTCCCCGGCACCTCTCCCCTATTTGAGATTGAGCTTTTTAACTAAGGCTTCTCCCTCATTAGACAACCTGTAGCCTATCGTGGGTCTCCCTTCCACGTAAATTAGAGTAGGTATAATGAGTCGCTTTCCGCTCAGGTCCCCTACGGCCTTCACGAACGCGTCCTTTGGGAGGGAAGTAAGTGAGAGAACCGAGGCGTGATCTCCTTCACCCCCGAGGATCGCGAGAGCCCTCAGCACGGCCATGCTCTCGTTGCTGATGTTTAAAGCTATATCGACGGCTGGCTTTTCGTTGCTTGCCTCTGAGAGGGGCCGCTGTATGGTAGAGGGCGGCTTTGCAATCACGGGCGGGGCGCTAACTGCCGTGGGTCTTGGGGCGACCTCGACCTCCACCTTGGGTGCGACTCTAATGGGCTGAGGCAGTGCGTTGATCTCTTTTAGTTCGGTGTAAGCTGTTGAGTAGACCTCTTCGGGGTAGGTGTAGTACTTATTAATGTACGTGAAAACCTCCTTCGTCTCCTTTATACCCTTAACCTGCATCCACCGTAGCACTACACGCCTACGCTCAATCTCCCTGTAGAGATCCTCTACTCTCTTGCCTGTCCTCTCCGCGATGAGGCGCAGATGGTAGCTCTCCGCGACAACCCTATGGACATCCTTAGTCGGATCCCACCTCACAACCTCCCTGTACTTCTCGTAGTCCTCCACCTCCCAAACATGCTTTACTCTCCTGGCAAACCCCCCACTTGGGAGGATGGTCCTTTCGGTCATTATAGCGATATTCAGGGAGGGGATGTACGCCGGGGACACGTTCATGGGCGGGCTAGTGAGCCGTTTAACCGCTCGGTCGAGTGAGTCCGCGTGCA
This sequence comes from Infirmifilum sp. NZ, assembly GCF_022693705.1. Lineage (NCBI taxonomy): Archaea > Thermoproteati > Thermoproteota > Thermoprotei > Thermofilales > Thermofilaceae > Infirmifilum > Infirmifilum sp. NZ. The sequence goes on along the minus strand of NZ_CP094288.1, from coordinate 1,060,761 downwards.
TCGTGGACATGCCGCCGTGCCCCGTGCTCATGGCCTGGAAGAGCACGAAGGCTTCTTCGCCTCTCACCTCCCCCACGATGATGTAGTCTGGTCTGTACCTCAGTGACACCTTCACGAGGTCATAGAGCGATATCTCCCCCACTTTGGACTCCCCAAGCCCGTAGCTCTCCCTGCTGACCAGCTGAACCCAGTTCTCGTGTGGTAGGTTGAGCTCGGGGGTCTCTTCAATGGTCACGATCTTGAAACCTGGCTTGAAGAAGTTTGCGATCGCGTTCAGCAAAGTCGTCTTGCCAGCGGCGGTGGCGCCTATAACCATTAACGTCATTCTGTTCTCGAGCATAACCCAAAGGTAGGCCGCAGTCCAGTCGTCGAGGTTACCGCTCTCAATCATCTCTACGATGGAAAGCGGCTTCTCGCGGAACTTCCTTATTGTGAAGGTGCTCCCCCTCGGTGAGACCTCCTCGCCGTACGTCGCGGCCAGCCTGTGCCTACCGGGAAGCATGGCGTCAACTATGGGGAATGCCGCTGAAATGTGCTTCCCAGACATGTGCGCCAGTTTAACTATGAACTCACGGAGGTAGTCCCTGCTCCTGAAAACAATGTTGGTTGGTATGCTCTCGTAGTCCCTGTGCCACACATGTATGGCCCTGTCGACGCCGTCGCAGCTAATGTCCTCGAGCTTGTAGTCCCTCATGAGAACCTCTATCGGACCGTAGCCTACCAGGTCTCGCTCTATGTAGTACAGGATCTTACCCCAGCTCTCCTCGCTGATGCCCCTGAGCGACCCCTTGTATTTCTCGGCGAGCCTCCTGGCCTCTTCCACGACGTGCTGCCTAAGGTCGACGTCGAACGATGCGGGTGGTTCCAGCTCAACGCTGAGGATATCTATCAGCTTTTCCACGGCCTTCCTCTCCTCCTCTGTCAGCTGAACCTCTTCTACGAAGTAGGCCCGCTGGTTGCCTGCTTCGGGTATCTCCACGATCTTAACTTTAGCGAAGGGCTCCACCACCCAGTACTCGTCGATGACTTTGTAATCCTCCCTTACGGGCAAGTAGATTACGTTCTCCTCGACTTTTTCTTCAGCCGAGCCCCTGCTCTTAGCCTTCTTAGCTTTGCTTTTAGGCATTCTATCTCTTTTCCGCGTGGAACAGTATATATTACTAACCTTACCGGCTCCGCGCGAGCAGTAAACATTAATTTCAAGGGTTTCCCAGTATCATGATAGTATGGTTTCGCTAGACGGCTTTGCATATAGTGTTTTCGGCTGGGCTGGAGAGGCGCTCCTTAAGATGATGCCGAGCTTGAAGAACGACATCGCATCAGCGGACATGAAAGTCTACCCTCCAGCCTATGCCGCTAGGTGTATCCTGGTCTCGCTTATAGCTCTAGTATTAGGCTTCGCGTTTGATGCGCCGCTTGTCGTGATAATGAGCAGGTTAGGGGCGGGTGTGTTTCAGGTTGTCTCCCTCTCGATCATGGTCCCTCTACTCATCGCGTCCTTGACCTTCATTTTTCTCCTGTTCTATCCGAGGATTAAGGTCTCCTCCCGTCAGTCCAGGTTTGACCTTGAGATACCTTACCTCTCCGTGTATATCACGGTGATGGCTACCGGTGGGATCTCCCCGTACACGAGCTTCGAGAGGCTCGCGAAAGCGCCTAAGGTGCTTTTCCAGGAGATAAAAAAGGAGGCCACGCGCTTCTTCATAAGCGTGAAGGCGATGGGTATCGACCCTCTGACGGCTATAGAGGAGAGCGCTAAGAGAGTCCCCCACAACGGCTACAAGCAGCTCATGCTCGGCTACGCCGCAACACTTAGAGCAGGCGGGGATGTGATACACTATCTTCAGAGGCAGACCGAGGTCATGCTTCGAGAAAGGGTCGCCCAGGTCAAGACCGTTGGGGAGAGGATCGGGGCCCTTATGGAGTCCTACATGGCTGTCGTTCTCCTGAGCTCAATGACCCTGTACGTGCTCTATGTTGTGAACATGGCCCTGTCGCAGGCTGGGCTCGGGCTTCAGCAGGGAGCCTTCCAGTTCGTACTCGTCTCGTACATAGTGATGCCTATGCTCTCAGGGCTCTTCATCTACCTCGCTGACCTAATGCAACCTAAGTACCCTGTGTACGATAGCACCCCCTACTTGGTGTTCTTCGCAGCGGGTGTCCCGCTGACCGCCTTCCTTTTTGTCGCCACGACACTCCCGTTCCTTGCTCCTCCACCCCTGTCCACCGCCCTAAAAAGCGCCTTCGCGCCATTTACAGCGCTTGTGGAGGGGCTCACGAGGGCTCTGGGCATGGAAAAAGGGTATGAGGCCGGCGTGGGGATGGTGATCTCCCTCGGGATAGGTCTCCTCCCAGGCATGGTCGCCGACAACCTGTCGACGTTGAAGTTCGGTGGTATACAGTACGGCCTCACGAGATTCCTTCGGGACCTCGTGGAAGTGAGGAAAACCGGAATGGCCCCCGAGAGGTGCATCATAAACCTGAAGGACCGTGATTACGGGAGGTTCAGCCCGTACCTCAAAGAGATGGCTACACAGGTTGGCTGGGGGGTTTCTCTGAGCAAGATATTTCAGAGGTTCTCACGGGGGATGAAGAATTGGTTTGCGCTGATCTCAATGTTCCTGCTTGTTGAAAGCATCGAGGTTGGTGGCGGTACCCCGCAGACGCTCGAAGCACTGGCGAGCTACGCTGAGACGCTAGAGCAAGTGGAGAAGGAGAAACGGGCAGCTCTGAGGCCACTTATGCTAATGCCGTATGTTGGTGCTTTGATAATCACGGTAGTCGTGCTTATACTCATAAGCTTCATGGGATCGATGCTTAAGTTCGCCGGTCAGAGCATATCTACCGAGCAACTTATATCCATGTTCCTCCCGCCCGTGATCATCAACAGCTACATGATGGGCCTGGCAGCCGGCAAAATAGGCTCCGAGAGGGTTTCGGCAGGCTTCCTTCACGCGTTCCTGCTCCTCTTGGCGAACCTGGTGGCCATGATCATAGCACCGCAGATCACTGTGGGGTTGATGCCAAAAATTTAGCTGAGGGTTGTTGTGCCTTGGCAATAGTTATCGCGGGAACTCCCGGTGTTGGAAAGACTACCGTGGCTCGTCTCCTAGCCGAGCGCACCGGGAAGCCCTACGTTGATCTTGCAGAGGTTGTCAAGCGCGAGAAGTTCTACACCGCATACGATGCCGTGCGGGAATCGTACATCGTGGATGTCGAAAGACTAAGAGGATACTTAGAGAAGACGTTAACTTGCAACGAGATCATCGACACGCATGTGGTCGAGGCGCTCCCACCGAGCAAGGTGTCGGTAGCCATAGTCCTTAGATTGGATCCCCTAGTTCTTCGCGAGCGCTTGATTAAAAGGGGGTATCCTGACCTGAAGGTCCGCGAGAATGTTGAAGCCGAAATCCTTGACGCCGTGTTGATCTCCGCGGTGCAGAGCATAGGTGAGGAGAGAGTCTACGAGGTGGATACTACGGGGAAGTCCATTGCAGAAGTTACTGAAATAATTACACAAATTTTAACTAAAAACGGTAATTTATACAGACCTGGAGGCGTTAATTGGCTAGAAAAGTACTATTTTCTCATCGGGAAAGAGGGGGAATTATTTAAATTTTGAGAGTTGATGTGGATTTCGTAGGGAGATGACGGGGAGAAATCGCGGGGTGAGAGGAGGAGGCGTCGGCCGCCACCTGATAGTGGAGATGTTCGAATGCGACCCTGTGGCACTGGACAGTATCGATGTGATAAAGACGGCGCTGCTCGACTCAGCAGTGGCTTCAAATAGTACAGTTGTGAGCTTTGACTTCTACAGGTTCAAGCCTCACGGTGTCAGTGGGTACGTTCTCATAGCCGAGTCGCACATCTCCATACATACATGGCCTGAGTACGGTTATGCGGCCATTGACGTTTTCACATGCGGTGAGCACACAGACCCGTGGAAAGGTTTAGACATGCTGAGGGACCGGCTCAAGGCTAAAAAAATGACTGTGCTAGAAATAGTTCGGGGTGTAGGCATTGAGAGCTACGAGGGATACTGGGTACCACCCGAGAAGCGGAAAGAAGAGAGAGTAGTTGCCACAGCCCCTTAAAACGTCAAACATCATGTTTTCTTTCCCATATCTCCATGGCCCCTAGCCACTCCAGCACAGGGGGTTTCTTCACTTTTCGGTCCACGGCGAGGAAGAGATAATCCCCAGCGGGCAAAGCTTAGCGGGACCCCCCGTTTTGTTCCGACGAATAGCAGCCCGGCGAGTGACCTGTGCGGAGCGAGAAGAGAATGCGTCCGCGTCGCCGCTGACTAAAGACTTCTTAGGAGGACTATGTTCATTCTGCAAGGAAACTCCGACCAGTGAAGGGAGCAGATGAGCTAAGCACCGCCTGGGATAGCGAACGCATAACATTTTTATTGACCGTGAATTTTTCTTCAGGGAGAGAGTTATGAGAAAGTCTAAGGAGAAAGGCCGCTCAGGTTCGAAGAGGCCTCCAGAGTTGAAGAAGCCCGATTGGGTTGACGCTAGCCCAGAGCAGGTTGAGGGTCTCGTCGTCTCGCTCTACAGGAAGGGTTATCCCCCATCGATGATCGGCCTGATTTTACGCGATCAATATGGTATCCCTCTCGTTAAAGCCGTGACGGGTAAGAGCATTCTTCAGATCCTGCGTGAGCGTGGACTCGCCCCGGAGGTGCCGGAGGATTTAATGAACCTAATTAGGAAGGCTATCAGGATCAGGAAGCACCTAGAGGAGCACCCGAAGGATTATCACTCGAAAAGAGGTCTACAGCTGGTAGAGAGTAAAATCCACAGGCTTGCTAAGTACTACAAGAGGGAGGGGGTACTCCCACCTGACTGGAGATACGAGCCAGAAAAGATCGCTCTCTACACCTAGGTGAGTGTAAAATCTCTGGTCATCCTGCATGCTCAGTCATCTTGAGGTGTTCCTAAGCCATTCTCGCGAGTTTTTAATGTACTTGAGAGAAGCTGGAGAGCCAACGCTAGTAGTCTCGCACTACGATGCTGATGGACTCTCCTCAGCCTCCATCTTCGCCTGGGTGCTCCTGCAACTGGACGTGCCTTTCCAGCTAGTATTTGTCGAGCAGACGTACCCGGAGACCCTGGAGCAACTCCCCTTCAAGGATTATCCATCAATAATCTTTCTCGACTTGGGCAGCGGGTATAAGGGGCTGCTCAGAGAGCTTGCACCTAACAAGAGGATTATGATAGTCGACCATCATGTCCCCTCAACCCCAGACAGATGGAGGCAGCTCGTAGAGGTAAACCCCTACCTGGTAGGTGTTGAAGCCTCGACGCAAACGAGCTCCTCAACGCTCTCCTATGTTATAGCCTCTCGCACTCTCAACGCCGACGAGCGCCTAATTCCTGTTGCCATCGCTGGCGCGCTAGGCGATAGGCTGGATGTTGGGGAAAAATCGTCGCTAACTGGGCTCAACAGGGAGGTTTTAGAGGAGGGGAAACGCAAGGGGGTTATCGGCGAAACAGTATCCCTCAGACTTTTCGGGTCTAAGAGGAGGATACTCGTCGACGCGCTAGCCTCCACCCTTGACCCGTATATCCCTGGCTTATCGGGAAACCCTACAGCCTGCATAAAGTTCCTTGAGAGCATAGGAATCAATCCGCGGGATGGAGACACAGCGCGGCAGGTCGGCTCCTTAAGTCATAGTGAAATCAAACACCTGGCTTCAGAGCTCGTAAAGTACATGATAAGTCAGGGGGTTAACGTAAAAGAGGCCGAGAAAATTTTCGGGTATAACTACTATCTCCTCCGAGAGGCCGACTCAAGCCCCCTCAAGGATTTGAGGGAGTACGCGTACGTGCTCAATGCCTTAGGTAGACTGGATCAATACGGCACTGCGTTATCGTTGAACTTCGGACACCGGGGGATCTTCATCGTGAGGGCAGAAGAAAGTATAAAAGAGTACAGGAGAATTCTTGCAAGACAGCTGAGCAAAATTCTGGAACAGAAAGACTCCCCGTTCAGCTCCGGCCAAAATAGCGTAGTGTACCTGATTGATGAAGATCTGCCGAAAATCACAGGCCCCGTGAGTTCCATAATAGCCAGCGAGTTTGCTAATACGCTACGCGCAGCGGGTAAGAAAATTGTGGGCGTAGCCTCCCTGCTGAAAAGCGGGAAAGTTAAGATCTCGTTTAGGCGACTCGACGAATCGATCGATCTGGGTTCTCTACTGCAGAAGCTCGCAAAGGAGATGAACTTTACGGGTGGAGGCCACCCGGCTGCTGGAGGAGCGCTTGTCGATGAAAAGCTATTCGGAGAGCTGATCAAAAGGCTGTAGCACAGATGATCAGGAGGATAAAGCTCAAACTGATGCTCCCCCTATCTCTTGAGGCTTTCAGAGCCCTGCGACTAGACGATTTTAGTACCCCGTTAGTGCGGATAAACTCTAGGCACCACAATGGGAAAACCCTTTACGCCATATACTCTCACCCACGCAAGGTAGGCGAGGTTAAAGGGATAGTCAATGAAATCCTGCGCCTTTCCCGAATTCTCGAGACAATGGAGGCGGGCCCGCCGGGACTCGAACCCGGGACCTACGGCTCCGGAGGCCGCCACGCTTCCTAGCTACGCCACGGGCCCTCATGTAAACTTTTGGCCGGAGTCTTAAGTTTTTCACCCATTTTTGACCGTCCCGACACAATCACGGAGACGCGCTCTCTGCTCGAAATGATTGATAGCTTATAGAGTATTCTTGCTATAGCCCTAAAATTTTTTAACCGGTGTTACAACACTATATTTGGCGAAAAGTTATGAGCGAGCAGGTTTCAGAAGTCAAGCTAGATCACATTGATAAAAAAATACTTGAAATGCTTCAAGACAACGCTAAGACACCGTATTCGCAAATCGCGAGTCAGCTCGGAATATCTGAGGCGACTGTTCACCTTAGAATTAGGAAACTGGTCAACGCTGGTATTATAAAGAGGTTTCAAGCCGTCGTAGACCCTGAGAAAGTTGGGAAGAAAGTCACGGCCATTATAGCCGTGATAGCTATACCACAAAAGTACAACCAAGTTTTAAAGCAGCTCGAACGGATGCCCGAGGTCTACGAAATATACGATGTCACAGGAGAGTACTCGACGATACTGAAAGTAAGGGTGAGGAACAAGGAGGATCTGGCGAAGCTAATAGACGAGATAGGTGGCATCGACGGTGTCGAGAGCACGAAGACCATGTACGTGCTACGAGTGATTAAGGAGGATACTAGGATTAAAATAGACTGAGAGAGGCCGGAAAAACTAAAAAGTACCATTCCTCTCCTCTTACCTGTGGCTGAAGACGTCAAGAAAGCGATGAGTAGCATAGCCGAGTACATAGCTAAGGCCGCGAACGAGATAGATGGCGAAATGACCAACAGATTCCTCAAATTACTGACTTCAGCTTTAGCCAACAAAAACAAGATCTTGGTCGTGGGAGCGGGGCGAAGCGGGCTTGTTGCACGAGCTTTCGCCATGAGGCTCATGCACCTAGGCTTCGACGTCTACGTTGTGGGAGAGACCATTACCCCATCCGTTCGTGAAGGCGATATCCTGATCGCCGTTTCGGGTTCAGGAAGCACGCAGATCGTGCTCTCCGTAGCGTCCGCCGCTAAGAAGGCTAAGGCCTTAGTCGTCGCCGTAACATCGTTTGAGGACTCCCCCCTTGGTAAGCTGAGCGACTTCATAGTCAAGGTACCCGGGAGAACTAAGGTGGCTACAGAGACAGACTATTTCGCTAGGCAAGTTATGGGGCTCTACGAACCGCTGGCGCCACTGGGAACCTTATTCGAAGACACCGCAATGGTATTTTTCGACGGCGTGATATATGCGTTGATGAACCTTCTAGGTGTACGCGAGGAGGACTTGAAGAAAAGGCACGCGAACGTTGAAGGGCTATAATCCGCGTAATCATCATTTGCGCCCGCGCCGAGTAAGAACTAGTGGGTTTATGCCGTAAAGCTCGAAGAAGCTTCTCGCCTCCGGCTCTGCAGCTCTTTCGTCAAGGAGGAAAACTCTCACTCTGTCATGCTCAGATCTCACGCCTCTACCAATTATCTGGATGACTTTCATCAAGCCCGGGTACAAGAACACCTGCTTCCAGGCCCACTCTCTGTTTCCTGTGGAGGCTTCGAGGATCCTGACCAGGCGCTGATTAACAGGGGAAGGTGTCGGAACGGGTAAGCCGGCAATAACTATCGTGTCTACTAAGCTCTGCTTCATCAACTTAAACTCGACCCCCTCCGAAAACTTCCCCCAGGCAACAATCATCAGGAGGCACTTCTCGTTCTCGATCAGGAACTCCACCATTTCATCTAGGGTTGTATCGTGTCTCTCCATCAGTCTCGGTTTAGCCTTCAGGTACGGGAGCACCTCAATCATGAAAGAGTACGACGGAAAAACCACGAGCACATGTCTAGCATCGGGATCCTCGAAAACGGCTTCAATAGCTTGAGCGTAGCGCCTGTAAAGCTCGGCAGTTCTGAGGACATACCTGGACGATAACCCTGGTACGATTACTAATGTGACGTTTTCCCCCCAAGTAAACGGGTATGTTGCTTCAACGACGCGCTCCTTTTCGACACCAAGTAGCGCCGCGTAGTATTCCGCGGGAGGGAGCGTGGCAGACAGGAAGACGGCAGCCCTTACGCTATGAAAAACCCTCCTAGCGATCTTCGGTACGTTGTAGAAATACACTTTGAAGGCTTTACCCTCGCTGTCGTTTAACGCTAAGAGCACAGAATCACTTGGAAGGTTCTCGACACTTTTTATGAACTCCGCTACCTGCCACGTAGCGGACAACACTCCTATTTTTCTCTCAACGCTCAAGGCGAGCCTACTTAGGCTTGCTGAAGCCGGAGCTATCTCCAGGAACTTCTCAGCAGGGATTTCTGCCCCCTCGTCCGTCGCTGTCCTATCAAGAAGCGCCATCAGGGATTTTAAAGCCTCCCTGGTTTCCGCAACCTCGTCCCCGCCAAATCTCTGAACCTCTCCTATCGCAGAAGCTAAAACAGAGCCATTAAGTCTGCTACTTAAGCTATCCGAGATAAACGTAGGTAAGTTGTGGGCCTCGTCAATGACCAAAAGAGTCTCCGAGAGATTTACATGGCCTCTTTCCACTATAAGGTTAAAGAGCGCCGGGTTGAAAAAATACGAGTAGGAGGCTACGATCAATCTGGCTTTCTCCAAAGCCCTCAAGGCTATCTCGTATGGGCAGATGCCGCTTTCGCGCCCCATCCTCCTCATGAGTGGCGGCGTAAGAACCTGCGGTAGCTCGAGATTAGACGCGCCTTCACCATATGGGCACTCACCACTTGCTCGCTTCAACGAGCAAAACTTCATGAAGCGATTGTAATCCATGTCCGCTACAAGCTTGCTGGGGAAAAGGCAGAGATCCTTCCTGCTGACCAAAGCAACAGCAGTGATATCCACGCCTCTATCGGTAAGCCTCAGAGCCTCACGGATGGGAGCTTGAAACTGACTCTTCGTGTGCGCCAAGTACGCTATGCGTGGGACACCAGAGGCCAGAGCCCCAGCTAGTACTGCAGCGGTTTTTCCAAAGCCTACCGGGTAGCGGGCAATCAGCACTTTAGAAGCTGAGACGCTTTCGTAAACTAGTCTCGCTAGCTCTAGCTGACCGCTGCGCGGATGATCGTATGGAAAGACCTCCTTTATTCTCGCTATCACTTCTTCCATGAACTTGGAATGAGAATAGCTAACCTATGCCTTAAAACTTCTGCTCCAATCGTGATCTCCGCAGATATTGAGCCACGCGAAAATTATTGAAACACAGCTAGGATATAGCTCGAGGGGCAAGCTTGCTCCAGTCTCTCGTTCTTGCTTTAGTTAAAGCTGTCTTGAAGCACACCACGTTAGAGGGCTGTGAGCGGAGATTATATATTTGTGACGCACAATAGAGGTTTTTCGAAGAATGTATGGATGAGAAGCTCCTCAGGTATTTCAGGGAAATCTTGGGGGCTGTAACGTTAGCTGTACTTATAGCCAGCGCCTACTACTCCTACAAGGTCCTTGCGTATGTTCTGAACTGGGAGCCAGGCACACAGCAGATGTACACGTCCTACATGACCACATTAATTTACCTTCTTTTCACGTTAACGTCGCTCTTTCTGTTCTACGAAACTCTCAAGCGAGCGGCTGAGCAACGTGCTTAGAGAAGATGTCATCGTCGACTGGATAACGTCTGCTTTTAGAATTGAAAAAAGCGATGCTGTTGCGGTAGAAACCTCGGGTGCCGGAAGCTTAATCGTGAACGTCGACGCATTTGACTCAGAAATCCACTGGCCACCTCTTTTGAGCGCGTATATGGCTGGCCGCAGAGCCTACATAGCCTCAACGAGCGACGTGATCGTAAAAGGGGGTAAGCCTGTAGCCGTTCTCGTCTCCTTGAGAATACCCTTATCGTTCAGCATAAACACTGTGAAGAGTTTCGTTCTCGGCCTTGAGAGCGCCGCGTCCGAGCTTGGCGCGCGCTATCTAGGCGGTGATACCGACGTGGCTCAGGGTGGGTCATTCAGAGCTGAAGTGATTAGCATAGGGGTGCCTGCTGGCAAGATCCTTCACCGTAAAGGGGCTAAGCCCGGCGACCTACTCGCGATCTCGGGCTGCGTGGGCACTTCGAGTGTAGTGTTCAAAGCGCTAGCCGGTGAGCTGGACAGTCAGCTCCTAGAGAGCGCTCTAAGCGACTGGATGAGTCCGCAGTGGCCTCGCCTAGAGGCATGGTTCGAGGTAACCCGCTTCTTAAGCGCTTCGATCGATAACAGCGATGGTCTAGCTCTCACCCTGCACTACCTCGCCGAGAACTCCGGCGTGAGACTTGTACTCGACGAGATACCCATTTGCAGCATGCCTCTCGAGGTTTTAGGCAAGAGGGACGCCCTCGAAAGCTCCTTGTACCAAAGCGGAGAGGAGTACAACTTCGTCTTTACCTTCCCCAAAGAGTATGAATGGGTTGCCGAGACGCTTGGCGCCAAGATTGTAGGTAGGGTTGTGGAGGGGCGTGGGGTTTACTTGAACGGGTACGGTGAGGTTGTTAAAGCAGGCTGGATCAGCGGAGAGGGGTATTCTAGGAGAGCATGACGATTGCGGTGCTTATAGACGGGTACACGGATGAGCCTGCGGGCCTCGGCGTCCCACCCTATATCGACGTATACCCTCGATACGTTGCGGGCGCGATCTGGCACGCCGACAAAAACGCGAAGCTCTACTACTTCACGATCGACGCATACCGCTCAAACGAGACGAGCATCTCCAGCATAATCGCCAAAGCAGACCTCCTCATAGTTATCGGCGGTGTTGTCGTCCCTGGGCGATACCTCGGCGGCAAACCCATAACTCCCCAAGAGATAATCTCAATACCAAAGAAATACGAAAATCCCCTCAAGGTTCTCTGCGGCCCAGTAGCCCGCTTCGGGACCGCGTTGCGGGGTGGGGAAAGAGCAGTTCACCCGAAGGCTCTCGAGGAAGCATACGACCTCATCATCAGGGGGGATCCAGCGCATGTCATTTACGAACTACTCGTCGAGAAGAGTGTTGAAAAAGTGAATCCGTTCAAACTACCTTCTGACTACCGCTTGACGGATATATTCGCGGTGAAGGGGGCAAGAGTGGTGCTACAGCACCCCAACCTAGGGTTTAACTTGACGGCGGAGATAGAGACTTTCAGGGGCTGCCCTCGGTGGCTATCCGGCGGATGCTCGTTCTGCATCGAGCCACGCCTAGGTCGAGTAGTGTGGCGCGAGCAGGAAGCTATAGCCTCAGAAATCAGAGCTCTCTACGAGCTAGGTGTCCGAGCCTTTCGGCTCGGAAGGCAGAGCGACTTCCTGGCATACAAGGCTAAAGGCGTGAATGAGGTGGAGTACCCGGAGCCGGCCCCTGAGGAGCTCGAGAAGCTCCTCCAGGCGGTGAGGAGGGTCGCACCAAGCCTGGAAACATTACACATTGACAACGTGAATCCGATGACGATAGCTCTCCACGAGGAGAAGGCCGAGAGAGCAATCAAGATCATCATTAAGTATCACACTCCCGGTGACGTCGCGGCTTTTGGACTAGAGAGCGCTGACCCGATAGTATCTAGGGAGAATAACCTCGGGAACAGTGCGGAGGACGTTCTGAAGGCCGTCGAGGTCGTGAACCGCCTAGGTAAACGGAGGGGTTGGAACGGGCTGCCGGAGCTCTTACCTGGGTTAAACTTCGTGTTAGGCCTGAAGGGAGAAACGAAGAAGACCTTCGAGTACAATAGGGAGTTTCTTGAAGAAATCCTCAGGAGGGGGCTACTGGTGAGAAGGGTCAACATAAGGGAGGTCCTTCCCTTACCGGGCACGCCGATGTGGAATATAGGGGACAAGATAGCTAAGAGGCACAAGAAGTTCATTCTAAGCTTCAAGAGATGGGTTCGCGAGTACTTCGATGTTGAAATGATGCAAAGGCTTTTTCCAAAGGGAACAGTGATCAGGAGGTGCTGCATCGAGGCGATTGTTAATGGAAAATTCGTTGCGAGACCTACTGGGAGCTACCCGGTAACGGTATTTCTCGAGGAAGGGAAAGTAGGCTCAAGAGTGGACTGCGTTGTATACGACCATAAGGCTAGGAGCCTACTCGGCGCGAAAATGCCTCTGACTACGCGCAACAGGCGAGTGCTGGAGAAACTCTTCGGACGGGAGCTGGCTGAGAGAATCATTTCAGAAGGACTGGAAAAAACAAGCGATAACGTCAAATTCTACTTCATGAGAGCCACCCTAGCTAGGTGGTCCCCACTTGTGAGGTCCTCAGACCAGTGAAGGGAGCAGAGGAGCCAAGTGCGGTCACGAAGGCGGGAAGAGCACCCTCTGGATCTGCATGAGCTCGTGACCAGTTGTCTCGTTTCCGACCAGCGCACCCTTCGTGTTGGCAATTATCCCTGATCTAAGAAACATCCTCCCCCTGTTAACCGTGAGCAATCCCGCCTGGACTTTCAGTATTGACTGAAGCTCGGACACCTCCTCATCTGTCACGAACGGGGGTAGGGCTAGGGCCTTATTTGTCACGACTGCAAGGGAGCCCACGAAGGGACTTTCTCCAAGATACCTCGCCTCGCACTCGACGCTCAGCGTTTCTTCCACGGACTTGACAGCTTTCTCGGGCAAGAGTGGACTTACGACGCAACCCTTGTCGTTGACCAGAACGAGGTTCCCGATGCCCGTCTCTCTAACCTCTTCCAGGACGACTACGTTTAGCCCCATCTGCTTTATGGAGCTGAGCTCCGACTCGAGGACTGTGCGCGGCAGCACGACGCCGTTATTGTTGCCGCAAAGCAACACGCCGAGCAACCGGGAGCCGGCAACGGTTGCTCTAAGAGCCTCGACTTTGAGCGTTTCGACGACTTTCTCCTCGAACTTGCTTGGCGCATCAAAAGGTATCAGTGCGAACTCATCGTTGATGAAGACGAAGACGCCGATCTGAGGCGTTCCAAAAATTTCGGCGAGATCCACCGACATATCAAACGCTACTCTTTATGCTCTTCTTTGGCTTGCGATGGCAGGTCGACTTCGGCCTCTACAACCTCCCCTTCTTCAACACTGACTCTCACGTTTACCGTGACGCGCCTTGGAGGCTTCTCGATGCTCCTGCTCCAAATGAGCTCGTTCAGCCTGTTACCAACCTTCACACCACCCTTCACGTGGAAGTGCCTAGCAACCCACTCCCTAACAAGCCGCACTGCAACTTTGGCTCTCTTCTTCCTAGGCGCCCTATACGCGTCGCGTAAAGGAATGGTCGCCGTGAATACGTTCTCCCCTTCCGCTAACTTAGGCATACGGATACCACCTCGCTACAGTTGCATCCTGCTTCTACGCCAGTTACGACGGGGTTTCCTTCGCACTCTACCCAGGGTCTTAGCAATAACCCATATTGGAACTTGCTGGTTCTCCCGTACAGCCGCCGCCAGCCGTATTTTCTTCCCGAGTGGTTTATTGTGAGCCATGAGCCGACGCCCGATTCATAGAGATAGTTGCTAATAAAAGCTTTATCCAAAACCGACTCGGAAGCGTATCTCCTGTCTTGTCTCTGAGAGCCTTGACAGAATCCGCTTTAACGTTTCATCGTCAATCGGTAATCTGACGGAGCCGCTCTGTGCGAGCTGAATGAGCTGTATCTCAAGGGCCTCTACGAGTTCAGGTTTTACGAGCTTCAAGTTAGAGAGCCTTGAGCGCGCCTCCGGGGTCAGAATCCTCCGGAGGATCTCTTGGCGCTTAGCCTCCTCCGCCGCGCGCTGAGCCTCTGCTCTCTGAGCTTCAGCGAGCTTTTTCTGGTACTCCAGCATCTTCCTCTTCTTGATCTCCTCCAGCTCCGTGGATTCCTCGAACTCGCTCATAGCCACCAACAGTAGATGACTACAACAAGCTAAAAACTATTCTGAAACTACTACTCGACGTATTTCTTAAGCTCGGGCCTTTGCTCAGCTAACTTCTTGAACAGCGAAATGGCGATTCGGTCCACGAGCGAGCGCCCCTTATCCGTTACAACTCTGCCCCTAGGCGTCTTCGCGACGAGCCCCGCCGCCTCTAGCTGTTGCAGAGCCTTCCTTATAGCAGAGCCTCCGCCCTTCCTGAAGTGTTTACGCTTAACCGTGTTCTTACTCCTACCGCCGTACGCCGTGCGTAGCCGCTCAATGCCTACAGGACCGTATATGTAGACCTTTCTGAGGAGGGCGGCACACCTTTTATACCACCACTCAGGGTCGCTAGGAACCCTTTCGCGGCTAGGACCTGTCTTAGCATAGAAGGCCCACTCCGGCGGCTGCACCTCTTTCACGTTTTCTTTGAGGTACTTTGCGAGCTCCTCCACCAGCATGTTGGGCGGCACGAACTTCGCGTTAACCAGTTAAACCACCTTCTGTGTTCTCCTGGTGCTAGTCTTATAAAGTTATCCCCGAGCTCCAGTCAAACCTTTTAAACAGCGATACAACGCTTGATCGCGGTGCGTGACTGTGGATACTATCAGGGAGGGCGAGTGGGTACTCCTTTACTACGACGAGAGGAAAAGCTACGTGGTCCGCGTTGAGAGAGGTAAAGTTTTCCATACGACGCACGGTTCCATCGACCTTTCTACGCTCATTGGACTGCCTTACGGAGCTACCGTTGAAACTAACGTGGGCGAGAAGCTAATAGTTAGCAGGACCAGGTTCGTCGATAGGCTTGAGGGGCTGCAGCGCGTAACGCAGGTGATATACCCTAAAGACCTCGGCTATATACTGCTCGAAGCTGGTGTGGGTCCCGGTAGCAGGGTGGTCGAGGCGGGCACCGGTACCGGCTTCCTAGCCGCAACGCTGGCGTGGTACGTGCGGCCCAGCGGGCGCGTGTACACATACGAGGTGCGAAGGGACTTCTACGAGATTGCGCTTAAGAATTTCGAGGTCTTGGGGGTTCTCCCGTACATCACACCGAGAAACAAAGACATCAGAGACGGTATAGAGGAGAACGATCTGGACGCCGTTGTACTGGACATGCCGTCCCCCTGGGAAGTCGTAGAGGAGGCCGCCTCAAAGCTACTCAATGGAGGAACGCTCATCGCGTTTGTCCCAACAACTTCACAGGTTGAGAGAACGCTGCATAGCCTCAAAAAAACCGGTTTAAGGATGGTGGAGGTGACTGAAATAATGATGAGAAAGTACCAGCCGAAACCCGGCGAACTCCGTCCACAGAGTCTTGGCGTAACTCACACGGGTTACATTATAAGCTCCCGGAAGCTTTAAGCAAGCAGCGTTCGACGCCACAAAACCCTTTGTACCGCCCATTGTACCTAAGCTAGGTCGAAGAGAGGCGAGCTGAGCTCCGCCGGGGTAGTTGCCCTTAGAGCCAGGACGATGACCTAGGAGAAAACTGCAAGGATATGCTGGAACTTCAAGAAACAGCCTCTTTCCTGACGCTAAAGTCTAGGAAGAACCTGCTTTTCCATCCCGCTTTCTCCAGCTGACTACTCATGCGCAGAAGCACGCCTGGAGTAAAGGAGGCCAGAGCGGCATAGACCACGCGGCCTTTCTTCGTGAGCGTTACCAGTAGCACTGTTGATGTTCTTCCAGACCCTCCCGGCGGCTGCATGTGCACCACGTAGTTTGATGCAGCATACTCTTCGGGGGCTATACCGTATTCTCGAAGCCACCTGTAAACCTCATCAAAAAACGCTGCGTAGCGTTCACCGCTCCGCACCTTGCGGTAACCCGCAAGGGAGAGGTCGAGCCAGAATACCTCAGAGTCCTTGTTGACAGAGTACACCGCTAAGCTCTTGAGGCCTCGCACCCGCACAACAACACCTGCGCTCGAAAGCCCCCTGGACTAAATAAATCTATCCCGGTCCAACCTGGAAGAATAGCGATGGTAGCCCGGCGGGGATTCGAACCCCGGATCTGCGGGGCCAGAGCCCGCCATGCTTGACCGCTACACCACCGGGCTTTCGGGACTCAATAGCATAAACCTGGATTTAAACTTAGCTTTAGGAGCCGAGTGTTTCAGGGCACAACGTGATCTACCTTCCCCTATGTTTGCTGAGCAGTCAATGCTTCCTGCCGCGCTAACCTTGAAAAAGCGTGCCTCTAGCACTAGCTCATGCCAGTGGAAAACGTAGGGCGCCCACCACGCGGGTGTAAGTGAGGTGGAGTGGTTGGCTCAAAGTGCAGCAACTGAAAATGCGTTGCCGAAATTTCAAGCTAAAGCTTTTAAGTCCACCACGACTCATCACTAACGTCCAGGGCCCGTGGTCTAGCGGTTAGGATGTCGCCCTTACAAGGCGTCAAGCCTAGGAGCGGCGGAGGCCCCGGGTTCGAATCCCGGCGGGCCCACTTTTATAAGATTCAGTCCACGTTCTTACAGCAGGCGATGACGAGCCTTTGCGAGGTCTGAGGAGTGACGAGTCGAGCCCCGCGGAGCCAGTTTATCAGACGACGTGGGCTATTCCTTCACGGCCACAATTCCATATCCTCTCTCGACGCGAACTACCCTGAAACCAGCTTCCCGAAGCCTTGCGATAACTCCTCGCTGCAAGTCTACTCCCCTATGCTTGCCGGGGGCTCCCGTGTAGTGAAAGAGGCGCCCACCTCTCTTCAGAACCCTGCTCAACTTCCTGTAGAAATCCCGGCTGTAGAGCTCGGGGGCAAAGGGAAAAACAGGCGGATCGTGTAGGACAAAGTCAAACTCCCCCTCTGGCATCTCATCCAAAACATCAAAAGCGTCGCCTAATATCACCTCGACGTCTTCTAAATGCCTTGAGAAAGGATTGTGCTCGGCGATGTAGAGAACGTTAACGTCGACCTCCACAGTCTTTACCGAGGCACCGCGCCGCCAAGCCTCTATAGCGGTGTACCCTAGACCCGTGCATATGTCCAGACCCTTCTCACCCCGCTTAACTCTGAGCAAGCTGACCTTCCTTGCCGCATCCCTTGTTGGCGTAGTACCAACAATGTTGTGCATGTGCACTCCGTCGATCTCGAGCGTTGGAGCCACCCCCTCGCCCAGGTACCTCAGCTTGTAGTAATGCGCGCCTCTAACCTCGACCACATAAGGCTTCCCCGACGCGGGGAGGAATAGCAAACGGTCGCTCTCAGCAAGGAACGAAAGCGCGTCAACCCCCACGCGGAAAAGCCCGATTTCGGTCTCGAATACAGCCTCGCCTCCTTCAAGCCGAACGAGGGCCTTTCGCAGGCCGAAGTCGACTCTGACTGCACTTTCCCCGCGCAACACATCTGCTGCGGTGGCTGGAGTAACCGTAATACCAACCCGGGACCTGAATCTGTACAGAGCCATCTATTTTTCATAAAAGTGATGGAAAAGTTAATATTCCGTCTTTGGCAGAAAGAGTAGGAGCGGGGGTGCCCGAGCTAGGTCAAAGGGGGCGGACTGAGGCTCCGCTGGCGTCGGCCTGCCCGGGTTCGAATCCCGGCCCCCGCACTTTCTTCCGTAGCTAGTAACGAAGCTTTATATCCACTGTGCATGTGATCCCGAATAGGTGTCTGAGCGTGAGCGTATCGGGGCGGTTGCCCGTACCAGTTGACCCTGAACGGCTGGGAATAGTGGTGGGGCGCGACGGGTTGAACAAGAGGAAGGTAGAAGAGGCGTTTAACGTAAAGCTGCATGTTGATAGCGAAAAGGGTTTGGTTTTCGTGGAGCCCGGCGAGGGGGCTTCGATGTACAATGTCTTTAGAGCCAGGAAGGCCGTGGAGGCTCTCGCTCTGGGTTTCCCTCTTGAAGATGTTCTGCTGTTGGCTGACGACCTTTACGACTTCGAAGTTATAGACTTAAGCGAGGCTGCCAGGAACCAGTCGGATTTGAGTAGAATAAAGTCCCGCATTATAGGGGCCGAGGGCAAGTTCAAGAAAACCCTCGAGGAGGTTGTCGGCGTAAAAGTGGTTGTAGGCGACAAGGTCGTTGGACTTATAGGGGACTTCGAGCAGCTCAGGCTGGCTAAGGAGGCCATCTCGAGACTAGTCCGAGGCCAGTCGCACCAGACCGTGGTTAAATTCCTCGAAAGGGAGAGGTACGGGTTGAAGAGGCGCCGTGTTGACCTGTGGGAAAAGTGGAGCCAGGTTTGATTTATGAGCTACAAAAGGCCTGAGAAAGATTCAGAGCTCAGGGAGGTTCTCGAGGATGTCTTCGACTTCAGGACGGTCATGGCTGTATACAGGTTGATGAACAGGGGAATTCTCTCTAAGCTCTACGGCACCGTGTCCACTGGGAAAGAGGCCCGCGTTTATTGGGGGAAGACTCCGAGGGGGGAGGACGTTGCCGTGAAGATATACATGGTGTGGACAGCAGAGTTTAGGAAAAGCCGGATGAAATACATTCTCGGCGACCCGCGGTTCGAGAACGCTCCCCGTGACCCTGTAAAGCTCATTAGTACTTGGTGCAGGAAGGAGTTTAGGAACCTTAAGCGTGCACGCGAGGCGGGGCTTCCAGTTCCACGGCCGATAGCTTTTGAGGAAAATGTTCTCGTAATGGAATTCATTGGCAAGGATGGTGTACCATACCCCTTGCTCAAAGACCACCCACCGATCAATCCAGAGAAAGTGCTGAACTCTCTGAAGGAGTTTATAGCTAGGCTCTACTGGGATGCCGAGCTAGTTCACGCGGATCTCTCAGAATACAATGTGATGATCAGAGAAAATGATGAAATCGTCGTTATAGACTTCGGCTCCGCTGTTCTTAGGTCTCACCCGAACGCCTTAGACTTCCTGAGGAACGATATAAGAAACGTATATCGCTATGTGAGTGAGCTGGGCGTGAACCCCGGAGACCCCGACGAGTTCTTCAAGAAGGTTGTTTCAGGCTCCTTCTCCTAGCAGAGACGTAGCGTCCTCTCATCCTTATATCCTGCACCCTCTCAAGGACGCGCATCGTGAACTCCTCGCCTGCCACTGATCGGTAGCCCTGGAGGAAGTACTCTAGGAGCCGTGACGCGATCAGCGGGTGTGTGCTTTCGAAGACGCGTAAGAGAAGGTGTATATCGGTGCCGCGGTCCTCATCGCGATGGGAGAAGTATCCTAGCCCGAAGTCTATGAGCCACACATTGTCGCCTTGCACTATCAAGTTGCTGGTAGTGAGGTCTCCGTGAATGATTCCGTTAACGTGGAGTTTAGCGACCATTGAGCCTGCCTGCCTCATCAGCTCGTGCACTACCTCGTCATTGACACTCTCGTTGAGAATGTCCTTCAGCCTCCTCCCTTCCACGAAGCTGGTTACAAGGATTCCGTTAGAGGCATCCATGTAGACCACGTGCGGGACATTAACGCTCAGCAGTCCCGCTTTCGCGAGTAGACGCGCCTCGAGACTAGTCCTAGCTACCCGTAACCTAGCATCCAGCTGGGGGTGCCGGTAAGGCTTCGCGACGCGGTACTTCACCATTACCTTCTCGCCCGCGATTTCCCCTCTAACGAGAACCGCCTCAGCCCCCACAGCAACAACTGAGGCGTTCTCAAGCCCAAGCATTTCCCCTAATGTGCGGATCACTTCCTCCACGGTATTTCCACCTCGTCTAAACGCCAGAGAGGTCTAATCCTGCTCTCGTCCACATCGATGGTCACCCCGCTAGCGTATGCCAGCGCGCCCGTGTAGGCTATCATGGCCCCGTTGTCGCCGGCCAGCTCTCCGAGCACCCTGGCGAATCTAACGCCTCTCGACTCCGCCATGCTGCTCAGCTTTTTCGACAGAAGCTCGCTTCTGGCAACACCGCCTGTCAGAACGACCTCCTTTTTCCCCGTGTGAGCAAGGGCCCTCTCCGTCACCTCAACCAGCATCGAGTAAGCAGTCTCTACAAGGCTGAAGCACACATCCTCTAGCGGGTACCTCTTCTCCTTGTACAGCTTAATCGCGTAGGTTAAAAGCCCGCTGTACGAGAGATCCTGACCCTTAACCACGTAGGGCATCTCGATGTACTTAGAGCCGCGCTTCGCCAGCTCCTCTACTCTCGGCACACCCGGGAAACCTAGTCCGACCTCCCTCGCGAACGCGTCCAGGCAGTTCCCAAGAGGTATGTCCAATGTTTCCCCGAATACCCTGTATCTCCCCTCATTGAAGGCGGTAATTATGGTGTTTCCCCCAGCCACGTACACTACTACCGGGTCCCTTGTGCCTGTCGACAGCAGAGCGATCTCCACGTGCGCAACGGCGTGGTTGACGGGAACTAGGGGCTTCGCGAGCTTCAGAGCTAGGTACCTTGCAAGCGTTGCGCCAACCCTCAGGCAGGGACCCATGCCGGGACCAAGCGCCACGGCGACTGCGTCCAGGTCGCGGAGGCTCAGCCCGGCTTCTGCTAGAGCGCGGCGAAGAACGTCGACGGCGACCTTGCTGTGATGCTCCGCCGCATCGCTGGGTTTTATACCCCCGCTGGGTGGTACGTAGGTTCTGTTGACGTTAGCCAGAATGTCCCCGTTCTCCGAGGCTATGCCGACCCCAAATGTGTGAGCCGTCGATTCGATGCCTAGAACGAGGACCATCGAGAATCCACTAAACGAACTCCGTGTAGCCGCATTTCCCGCATGCCCAGCGCTCGACGGGCTTGAGGTGGTGGGCCATTATCGAGCCGCAACGTGGACATTTTTTGTTCTTTAACCTTATCGTCCCGGTTTTGTAATCGTACTCGTAAAGCTTGTGTACGTTCGCCAAAGCCCTCACCCTTGCTTCGGCTGGGGCTGCTCTTCCTTTAGGAGGCCGTTCCTCTTGAGTATGTATCTCGGTTCGAAGGCTCGGGCTCTGTCATCCGAGTTGTATATGTGCACGTAGGCTCGAGTTACGCAGGACCCATAGCTTGTGACAATCTTACGCACCACAACGACGTTAGTGCTGGGTAGCCCCAGTGTGTTTCGAAGCAAGTCCGCAATGTAGTGTCTCGTAGGGGTTCCCTGACCCCAATGCTCGACTTCGACCACGAGCTCTCTCCTAGGTATGACCGCGTTCGTTTTATCACTAACCACCTTTAGGGTACCTTGAGACATGCGAACTCCTCCGGCACATAACCACTCGATATTATAAAAGTTTTCCTGGACTGCCTTGTCGGCACCCCGACCGAAATCTTTTAATCTTCACTCTTAGAAATACACAGACGGTGGACCATATGAGCGAGTTTGACGAGTGGTTTAGGCGTGTCCGGAAACTGATGGACGAGTTCGACAAGATGTTTGAGGAGATGATTCGAGAACCCTTCATCGAGGGACGTGGCGGCAGCCGTGTAATAGGTCCCTACTACTACGGCTTCTCGGTGGAAATAGGTCCAGATGGCGTGCCGAAAGTCAGAGAGTGGGGGAACATTCGGCCGGGGCCGGTGAAGCCCGTAATCAGGGATGCAATTGAGCCGTTCACCGATGTGTTCGACGAGGGAGATTATTACCGCGTCATTGTTGACATCCCTGGTGTTGAGAAAGACCAAATAAACATCGAAGCAACGGAAAACTCGATGATCATCTCTACTAGCGGAGACCGGAAGTACTACAAGGAGATTACTTTCAAGGATGCCATTAAACCGGATACCGCTAAGGCACAGTACAAGAATGGTGTACTGACAATCACCGTGGAAAAGAAAGTTAAAAAAGAGAGGGAGAAGGGCGTCAAGATCAAGGTTGAATAACAGTATATTCTATTAACAGTATATTCTATATCTCTATTTCTACTTCTTCGCCAAGCGCTGGCATTAAGGCCTCCCGACCCTGCTCTTCCACGTAGTTTTTCATAGCCCTCTCTGCCTCAGCTTCCCCGTGCACTAAGAGAAATTTAGCGTTACTCTTGGAAATCTTTACAGTTTCGATCAGCTCACTTTTTCCGCAATGGGCTGAGAAGTCGAACCACTCAACCCTAGCCTTCACCATGCCTTTCTTTGTGGGCGACGCGAAGACCCCTGTCTCCAGCACTTGTCTCGCTGGCGTCTCCGGTATTGCAAAGCTAACGAATATGACGGCGTTCTTCTCTTTCTCCATGATCTTCTCCATGTAATACTCGCTGGGCCCGCCTTGCAGCATGCCCGCGGGGGACACTATGACCGAAGCTTCCTCAACGGCTTTTTTGCGGTCGTTCCAGTCCCTAACTTTAGTCGCCATGCCCACAGCTTTCTCGAAGAGCCCCGGATCCCGTAAGAGGTGACTGTCCTCGAGAATGAGATCATTTGCGGCTTTCGCCATTCCATCAACGTAAACTTTGTACGGGAAGTTATACTTGGCTAGAACGCAGAGTATTTCCTGGGCTCTACCCACGGCAAAAGCCGGAATGAGAACAGTACCACCCCCCTCGATGACTTCTGTGACTGTAGCGATGAACTCCCGTTCCACCCAATCCCTAGGGGGGTGATCAAACTCCGCGTAGGTGGATTCCGTAACCACGAGGTCGGCTTTCGAGAGAGCGGACTTATCACCCATCCTAAGCAGGCACGTATCGTGCAACGCATAGTCACCCGTGTAGACCACAGTGTAGCTACCCGTGTCGATACTGATCATTGCGCTACCCGGGATGTGGCCAGCATCCACTAGGCTGACTGTAACGCCGCCAAACTCGTATGACTCGTTAAACCCCTTAAGCACGGCGTTCTCCATCATTCCCTTAACTTCCGAGTACTCGTACGGCACGTAGTACTTTGATAGCTTAAGGAAATCTCTTATCAGGAGGTCTGAAAGGCTTAGGGTCAATGGCGTCGTCACTAACGGCGGGGAAGCCGAGACGTAGAGCAGGGGGAGCGCTCCGCTGTGATCTAAGTGCGCGTGGGAAAGGGACACGAAGCTAATCTCTTTCGGCTTCACTGGTAACGGGAACTGGGGCTCCTCTCCTTCAAGGCTTACGCCGTAATCCAGCAGTATCCTACTACCATCGTCGAGGGTGAGCAGGATCCCAGATCTACCCACCTCTTGCGCAGCTCCCAGTAGTTTTACTTTCAACAATCACCACCATCCGTTCCTAAACTTCGAATAGTGAATTAAAACTTTAGGCTCTAAGTCGCATGAGGTACGTTAATAAGACAACGCTTCCAGCACAATAGTGCTCGAGAGTCATGTCGTGCTTAGAAATATACTCCTCGCTTGAACTGCTCACAGCAACGGTCTATGAAAGCAGAGACTTTTTTGGACAGCCTGTCAGAGCCTTCGAGCTCGGTCTCAAGGAGTACCCTCCCGTTGTCTTAATCGGGGACTTCTACGGTTGCACTCGGGCCTCGGAGGTAATCGCCGACACTCTTTTGAAGTATATTGGAGACACACATGTCGTGGCTGTTCCATGCGTTTTTCCATCAATTAGCCAGGGACTGCTTTTTTTCTCGAGACTCCTCCTAGGTAGGGAGACTTCTTCGGTTGACGAATTCCTGAGGGATCTCGGGGATTTTAAACCGGTCTTTGAGGGGCAGGGAACCAGAGTACTTGAGCTTGGCAACCTCGTGTTAGTTGCGACCCACAGCGTCCAAGAACTCGAGCATATCAAGCGCCTCCAGCTTGGCGAGGATCGGGTGATCGTGGCTTTATTCCACGATGGATCCACGATGCTCGTCAAAGCTCCAGAGGAAGCTCTCCTCCGGCCGCTGAGGTCGCTACTCATAGATCAAATGGCCTTAGACCCTCTACTCGTCGTACACATGTCATGCTGGTCCGATGAGCTAATCTGCTTTGCCCTGAGCGAGAGGTGGTACGCTTCAGTAAGCGAGTTGCTCGAGATAGCTGTTAGTCAAGTAAACAGCGATGTGCTCTGTGACCCCTCAGTACCTGGGTATTACTCGCCGCGTAGAGGCGTCATCCTAACATCAGCAGTCTTTTCTGAGCAGTTGTTTCCTGGAGTACCAGCCATCGAGATCAGAGTTGGCACGAAAAATTACCTCGAGGCCTCGAAGTCACTATCCGCTATACTGAGCTCAGTTTACCTTCTCAGGGGGGTTTTAGATTCTTCATCTTAAAATTTATTTAACTTTAACCGGAAATGAATAGACGGAAGCATCTTGATCCCGTACGAATTTGAGGTAAAAGAATTGATCAGGAGAAGCGGGATACTCGTAGAGCCGCACTGCGTAGTTGATAAATCTAAACCCGAGAGCCTCAGTAATTGCTTGAGTTCAACAGATCCTCCCTACGTCGTCAAGGCGCAGGTGAGGGGCTGGGGGAGAGCCAAGGCAGGCTTAGTGAAATTTGTAGACAGCAGGGAAGAGGCGGAGAGAGCGGTGTTAGAGCTAATGTCGAGGGCTTTTGGAGGGAGCTCGATAAGGTATGTCGTTGTGTCTAAGAGGATGAATGTTCAGAAAGAGTTATACCTGTCGATGATGGTGGACTATACCCCTCCATATCTGCTACTTTTAGCCTCTAGAAGTGGCGGCATCGATGTGGAGACACAGGCTCTCGCAAGCGGCGTTTTGAAGATGAGGATTAACCCGTTCGAAGGGGTAAGGGAGTACATGGCGCGCCGTGTCGCCAAGTTTCTTGAGCTATCAGTCGATGAAACCCGTACAATCCTAGAGGGCATGTACTCCGCCGTATGGGAGTACAACCTGCACCTCCTAGAGCTTAACCCGCTCGCTCTAACCGATGAAGGGGTTGTGGCCCTGGACGCGAAGGCAATCGTGGATGACGATGCGCTTGACCTCAACCCTCGGCTCAGCGAAATCAGGGCTCGCTATGAGTCCGAGCTCTCTCTCGAAGAAAACACCGCTAGGAAAATGGGCTTTTCCCTAATCTTGCTGGACGGAGACATTGCGGTAATAGGGAACGGCGCGGGGCTGACCATGGCCACTATGGATGCTGTTGCGGCTCTCGGTGGTCGCCCAGGCGTGTTTCTTGATCTCGGCGGCGGCGCTAGCTCCGAGAGGGTCAAAACTGCTTTGATGCTTGTTCTCAACAGGGTGAACATTAAACGCGTGATCGTAAACATACTCGGCGGTATTACCCGTTGCGATGAAGTTGCACGTGGAGCCGTGGAAGCACTTAGAGAATCCGGAAGAAGAGATGTGAAGGTGGTTTTCAGGCTGTCGGGCTTCATGGAGGATGAAGGCAGAAAGATCCTCGAGGAGCAAGGTATTCGTGCTTTCAGGAACTTTGAAGAGGCTGTACGCGAGGTGGTTGGGTGATGGGCATCATCGTTGGCGAGAATACTAGGGTCCTTGTACAGGGTATAACTGGGCGACAAGGTGCACTCCACACAGGCGAAATGCTGAAGTACGGAACACGAGTGGTTGCAGGGGTTACACCCGGGAGGGGTGGTGGCGAGGTCCACGGTGTCCCGGTATACGACAGCGTGCAAGAGGCAGTTGAGCATCACCCTGAGGTAGATGTGTCCATAATCTTCGTCCCGGCCCCTGCCGCGCCGGACGCCGTGTACGAGGCCGTGGATGCCGGTTTGAGGAAGATCGTTGTGATCACGGAGCACATACCGGTGCACGAGACCCTCCGCTTTGTGCTGTACGCGCGCAGCCACGGCGCTCTGATCGTGGGGCCCAATACACCGGGTGTTATCACACCCCCTAAATGCAAGGTAGGAATAATGCCGGGCGAATACTTCAAGCCTGGCAACATCGGTCTCGTCTCGAGGAGCGGAACTCTCACCTACGAAGTCTCGCTTCACCTGATCGAGAGGGGGCTGGGGGTCTCGACGGCGGTGGGGATAGGCGGAGATCCCGTGACCGGCATAACATTCGAGGATGCATACAAACTCTTTGCTAATGATCCTGCCACAAAGGCCGTTGTTCTCGTCGGGGAGATAGGGGGCGACAAGGAGGAGCGATTCGCGGAGTTCTACTCAAAGCTACCCAGCAAAAAACCCGTCGTGGCTTTCATAGCCGGCAAGTACGCACCTCCAGGGAAGAAAATGGGGCACGCAGGTGCAATAGTCTACGGGGCTGCGGGAAGCTACACGAGCAAGGTTGAGGCTCTTACACGCGCGGGTATAAAGGTCGCCTCTTCACTCGAAGATCTCGCTGACATCGTCAAGGAAATACTATAAGCGTGCCGACTCTCTGCCCCTCCAGCGCCCTTTTTATGTTTTCTGGCGGGTAGCCGTTAAGCACTCTCGTTTCAATCCTGGACCGCTTTATTATTTGCAGTGTGAGGAGGTCGAAGAGCCTGTACTCGCCGGCCTTCTGGGGGTTAGCGAACATCTCGATAAGCCAGTCGACGTCCACTTCCTCGAGCAACTTCGCGCTAGGATCCTTCTTCGGGTCGGCTGTGAAGACGCCGTCGACGTCTGTGGCGATGATGAGGCGCGAGCGTGTAGCCTCCGCTACCAACGCTGAGACAGTTGTGGTGGACTGACCGGGCTGCAATCCTCCCGTAAATATTACGGGTAGGTCCGAGTAGTAGAGTTTCATGAGCTCCTCCAGCGAGGATGGCACAAGAGGAGGCTTGCCATAGTACATCGTGAAGAGAAGCGAGGCGTTCAGACGGGAAGCAATTATTCCCAACTGGTCCAATGCCGACTCATTGCTGCACACTTCGCGGGCAACCGTAATGTACCTTCTAGCAGTCGCGCCTCCTCCCACAACCACTATCTTTTTTGAGTCCCCCGTGTCTACCTCACTGAGAACCCTCAGAAAGGCTTTCAGGTAATCTGCTTTAAGCCTGCCAGTCTCATCGAAGAGAAGGCTTCCTCCGAGTTTTATAACCGTTCCTGTCATCCTTCCCACAAAGTACATCCCACGCTAAGACAAATAAAAACTTATTAATTCTCAACACTCCTCCCTTGATACGCTGGAAATTGAGTGATATCGAATGCGCGAAGATGTGGAACGCTACAAGCTCGAAAAACTGGTCGAGGAACTGAAGAAGAAGGAGGGGCGCGGCACAGAACTCGTCTCGCTGTACATCCCAGCGGGCCGTCCGATAGCCGATGTAATTAATACACTGAACTACGAGTACGCCACGGCGTCCAACATCAAAGACCGCACAACAAGGCACCACGTTCTCGACGCTCTAGCCACAATAATAAACCGCCTGAAGCTATTCCGCGAGACACCTCCAAACGGCTTAGTCGTCTTTGCAGGCTACACTGCTAGCGACGTGCCTGGCCGTGAAAAGATGGAGGTCTACCTTCTTGAGCCTCCCCAAAAGTTGAAGGTCTGGCTTTACCGATGCGACTCGCGGTTTTACACAGAAATACTCGAGGACATGATAAAGGTAAAAGACGTATATGCTTTAATACTTATTGAGAGAGATGAAGCCGCCATTGCACTTCTAAGAGGCAAGAGCCTCGAGATAGTCGACGAGCTTACTGCGGGAGTTCCGGGGAAGCACAGGGCAGGTGGCCAGTCCGCAAGGAGGTTCGAGAGGATAATAGAGCAGCTTGTACACGAGTTCTACAAACGGGTCGGTGAGCACGCGAATAAAATACTGCTACCTATAAAGGACGAGTTGAGGGGGATAATCATCGGGGGTCCAGGCCTCTCGAAGCAAGAGTTCGCCGAAGGCGATTACCTGCACTACGAGCTTAAGCAGAAGATAATAGGCATCTTCGACGTCGGCTATGGCGGCGCAGCTGGGGTGTACGAGCTCGTCGAGAGAGCTAAAGATCTACTCCGAGATGTTCAGTTCATGAAGGAGCGAGAGGCGGTGAACGAGTTTCTTTATCACTTATCGCGGGACACCGGCTTAGTCACATACGGTGAAGATGAGGTTCGTGAGGCACTGAAGGCCAACGCTGTGGAAAAGCTACTCATATCCGAGGGGCTTAACAAGATCCGGATCCATGCCGTATGCAAGGCCTGTAAGCACGAGTTCACAGTCACGGTTCAGAGAGACGCGCAGACGAGCATTAAGTGCCCCAAATGCGGTGGAGAAGTGGAAGTTATCGATGAAAAGGATCTCGTTGAGGAGCTCGCAGAGCTTGCGGAGCAAGGTGGGGCTGAGGTCGTCATTGTCTCGACGCAGTCGAGTGAAGGAAAGGAGTTCGTGAGAACATTTGGCGGGATAGGTGCGATTCTCCGCTACAGGTTACAGAAGTGAGAAAAGAGCTACCTGGTTTCTACGTGAGACGCAAGCGTGAGCTTGAATTAGCCTTGAACACGATACCGCCTCATCCTCGGCCACGGGTTGAGCTAGAGCAGTACGCAACTCCCTCCACTCTAGCTTCCACCCTCCTCTGGATCGCCGAGTTCCACTTCGGCGACATTTCGGGAAAAAAGGTGTTAGACCTTGGCTCGGGGACCGGTCGTCTCGGGATCGGGGCAGTCCTCCTAGGAGCCAGCGTCGCAACTCTACTCGATATCGACCCGGACTCCCTCGAGGTTGCTAAGAAGTGGTCTCAGGATGCTGGAGTGTACGCGTTCTTGGATCTCGTCGCAGCAGATGTTAACGAATTACCGTTTAGGGAAAACTTCTCGTTTGAAACGGTGATTCAAAACCCGCCTTTCGGAGTCCATAGAAAGGGTTCAGACGTGGCGTTTCTACGGTCTGCACTACGCTGTGCCCATGTCGTGTACTCTATCCACAAGGAGACGTCTCTCGAATACATTTTAAGTGTGGTGAGGCGTTGGGGGGCCCAAGCAACGGTCCTACACCGGGACCGAATTTGTCTCCCTCCGATGTTCGAGTGGCATCGGAAGCGTGTATACTGCTTTCGAGTTGCCGTCATAAGAGTAGAACGCTCTACGTGAGAAAGAAAACCAGCCTCGCCTTCGCATATGGAAGTCGAGGATAGAGCTTTTTCCAGTTTTAGTCCGCGAGGCCGGGCGCGGCCGGTGTAGCAACCTCCATCTGTGTAACAAAAACAACAACTTTAAGGGTGTGGATGTGAGAGAAAAGGGGAAAATATATGTCTTCAGGCGATGTTGTGGTTCCTGGCGACATCCTGGGAGTCGAGGAGGAGTACCTTGCTGGGAGCGGCGTGTATCTAGGCGAGGACGGATACTTAAAGTCGAAGCTGCTTGGTCGCGTGCACATGGATCAGCTTCACCACTTAATCGAAGTTAAGCCAAGCAAGGAGAGCCCACTACCTCTAAGGACGGGAGATGTTGTCTATGCGACGGTGGACCTCATACGGGACCCGGTTGCTTACCTAAAGATTTTCTACGTCGAGAATAGAGGCTCCGAGATTTACCCCCCGGTTTCCGGTGTTTTAACCATCTCGAACGTATCCACTAGTAGGGTAAAAACTCTCTATGAGGTGATTGGGTACGGCGACGTGCTTCGAGCCAGAGTTGACGAGCCTGGGGGTCCCCCTTACCTTCTCTCGATTAAAGGAAGGGAGTTCGGCGTGATAATAGCGCGATGCCCTAAGTGCCTTACGCCTCTGCGCCTCCGGGGCCTGCACCTAGTGTGTCCTTCTTGCCGGAGCCGGGCTAAGAGGAAGGTGAGCTCCAAGTACGTACTAAGAGGTTAGATGGTGGTGAGGGGTCGCACTCTTACACTAGTCTTCTCGACTCCCGAGGAGGCGGTTCAGTTTCTCAAAACTCTTGAAAGACTCCTGCCGGGCAGGAGCTTTCTGGGTGAATTAAAGGTTAACAAGGTAAAGATATTTGTTCCTGAGTCCGATGAAGCTGAAAAAACTATACATAAAATTAAGCAGCTCTACAACCAGCAAAGACACACGTACTCCTACGGTGTTGTCAAAAGCTACGACCTGTCCTCCGTGCTCACCTTAGCTAGGCTTGAGGCACCTATCCCTGCAACCCTCATCGTTGAGGCTCTCAAGATCCAGGGCTTTAAGGCCGCTCTCTCCGGTGATATTCTCAAGACGGACGCCACGCTCGACGGGATCATAAAAACCGTTGAGAGGCTCTCCGCGATATACAAGGAGACGCTCACCCTCACTGCGACTGCACAGACTCGACGCCTGATCTCCCTTTACGCTTTCGCCAAAGGCTTGCGAGTTGAAGATGCGGTAGATGATCTCTACAAGCTAGGTCTGTTGACAGAGACCTCCGGGAAAGTCACACTTAAGGTAAACTACTCGTCGGCGCTAAGCGCGCTACTTGGCTCACTAAAGAATTCGGCTTAACCCTCTGTCAAACAGCCTGTAGCGGAGCCTATCGTTGAAGCTTCTACGGAATTCCCGGACTGTGATCAGCTTCAGCCTGCGTTTGGATGGTTTTACAACAACTGTGCTCGAGTACTCCAAGCTCGTCGCGGTCTGGCCGTCGACTACGAGCAGTGATGGCCACGTCACAACCTGAATTTCCACAGGAGATTTGTATACCACAAGAGGCCGGATTAGCGGCGAGAGCGCTCCTGCAAACACAACTTCCAAAAGAGGGACGTCTAGCGGAGTGACAGCAGGGGCCCCATAGGAGAGCGCGTGCCCGGTGCTACCTGCTGGGGTTGAAACGATCACCCCGTCTGCTCTTAGATGATACAGCCTTTCACCAGCTACGGATATTTCAAGCTCGACGAGTCTGCCGGTGTGAGCCCACACTGCGACCTCGTTGAGAAAGACCGAGTTGATCCCCTTGACCTCGTACTCGCCAAGCTGGACTTCCTCCACTTGATAGTTGTTCTCGAAGAGCTGGGTGAATACCTTCTCGTAGTCCGCTACGTCGTGAAGCAGAAGAAAACCCACACTATCCTTGGTGAAACCCACTATGGGGGGCAGGTTACCGCTACTCTTATGAACAGTTCTGAGAAGCGTTCCATCACCTCCAACAATGACGGCCAAATCGGCTTTGTATGCCTCGCTTTCAGGTAGACTTTCCAGGCGAACGACGTGGCCGAGCACGGGATCTACAAAGACTTCAACATTGTTTTCTGATAGATATGAAATTATCCTTCTAACCCATGTCAGAAGCTCGGAGTCTGTGCCCCGCGACTTCAACCAGATTTTCATAATGTGATGTTTTGCATCCCGCCGGCAAAAATAATTGTTTAGGCGGTTTTTATCCTGAAGCTGTGCGGCTTATCCTCTTTATGTATTCGCTGAGAGGCTCCCGTATCACTATGCCTTTACCAGAGACTATGTCGAAAATGTACTTGCTCGGCTTCACGGGTGCCCATCTCGCCTTTCTAATGTACATTACTCGTTCGACGTTCCCGTATATTTCCTCTATACCGAGTACTATGATTCCAGATGCGAGAAATTCCTCTACTCCGAACCTACTCAGCTTCGTGCTTCCAGTCGGTATTTCGCTTGTCATTATTGTCGTGAGCTCGCCAGTTTTCTCGATGGCGAAAACCATCTCTCTTAAAAACTCCCTGGCATACAAGACATCCTCCTCTCTGCCCCCGTAAACGAGAGGGGCTATGGGGTCGATAACGAGCCTTTTAGCCCCTATCTTCTTGGCGGCAGCCAGTATCTGCTCTATTATGTAGCGCGGCTCGATGTGCTTTCTTTCCTCCCTCATGTATATCTTGCTGAAGTGCGTCCTCATATCGAGGAACATGAGCTTCCTTGAAGATATCAGGTCGCCGAGGTCCCAACCAAACAGTTTTAACCCCCTGAGAAGCTGGTTCGTCGGCTCGTCGATCGCGATGTACAGGCCCGGCTCCCCCCTTAAAGCGCCGTGAATCAGGAACTGTATCGAAAGTATTGTCTTTCCGCAGCCTGCTTCGCCGGCCACCAGATAGGTTTTTCCCCTTAGAAAACCCCCCGCCAGTATTTCATCGAGACCTGGGACACCCGTGGGGGCAAAAAGGTCAAGCCTCTGGGCTACAAGTCCGGGTGACGACAACGCGACATCATCCGAGTAAGGTTCCGAGTCATAGTATGGCATCTCCTGCGCGGGTTGCGGGAGAGCGGCCTGGGCGTACACGGGTTGCGCTACAGGGGTTTCAACCACGCTTTGCTGAGCAGCCTGAGTCGCAGGTGCCTCCGTTACGGGGGCTTTGTATACCTGGGGTTCACCGAACCTGCATGGAGGGTTGTACGGGTCCTGAACCTTGGTCTTCAGCTTTAAGCAGTACGACCGCGAAGCTATGTACAGCGGGCAGTTCAAACACGAACTTGGTTTACGTATACCGTTAGCCACGGCAGATCCCACGTTCTAGAATTTAGAAAACCCATCATATATATGTGTGTTTTTTAAATTTACTGTTCAATAGCGAGAAGCATTGAAAGAATACGCAGGAAAGTGTTCATGGTGGCCCTGAAGGATGATATAGTGCGGCTTTTAATGCATATTTTCAAAATCCCGCCCTCCAGCTTGATCGCAACCCGAGACTTATACCTGGAACCCCCTTGTTTTTCTGGGTATAGCACCCTTAAAAGAATCCCAATTTCGTCAGCAGAGCCCTCAACCTCGATGCATCCTCTGTACAAGACCCGCTCCCCCCTTCTTAACGTGTTTTACCAAAAGCTTGGGTCCAAGCTCTTCTCCTCGGTCCAGGAACTTGACCACTGCAATGAAGTCTCTACGTTTGACAGGTTCAAGCGCTACTACCCGTCTGTACGTGGAAAAACCCCTTATATCTTCGACTGTGTGGGCTCCTAGGTACACGGTGTTAAGGGCTAAGGCAAGTTCCTCTGCAAGCTCATCCTCAGCTCCCAGAGAAACCACAGGAGGCTTGACTTCAGGCAATGGAGGTCTGGCTTTAAGTCCCGCGAAAACAACTCCCCTGAGCACTAACGCCAACGCAGATATGGCCCCCTCCGCTGCGTCCACAATTAGTACTGCCCCAGGGTTCCCGTGTAAGCCACGCCACACTATAATCACCCGCTCCGCGTTCCTCGACCTCGCTAGCTCAACTACTTCCTCGAAGCTCATCCTCCCCCGATTGACCCTCACGGCTAAACCCAGACTCCAAGCTATCTCACGCGCCAGCCTGCGCACAGGAGGGGTTGCATGCCTGCTTGTCGTGACCAGATACACAGCTCCCTATTGCTCCTAGCAAGATCCTCTAGAAAAATTTATCAACTAAGAGGCCGGGTTGTAGCAGGGGCCCGTGGCGCAGTTAGGAAGCGCGGCGGCCACGCCGTAAGGCGCCGCAGTTCTAAGCGCTGGCGCGAAGCCAGCCGCAGGTCCCGGGTTCAAATCCCGGCGGGCCCGCTAGAATAATGATGTTGAACAAGCCATGGGCGATTGGTTCTATTTACACTAAGCAGGTTGATAATTGGGCGGAAGGTTCACTCTTGGTGCCCCACAACGGTGTGAAAGGTGTTCATCCTGCACGCCGGGCAGTAGATATACACTTTCTTGAACTCATAGAGATTGAAGCCAACGTCGATTACTTTTTCGGTCCCGCACACATCGCATCTTAAAGCCCACTTGGTCACACGCCTTCTCACACGTTTTCGTATTTTAAGGTTTCCCTCGATTTTTGACAGGAAAGTCAGTGGCTGCTCGCTATGCTCACCCTGTCGCCACGTTTCTATTTCATCATCCTTTTCCTCAACTCCTACCTGATGCTAATAAACTCTCCGCATGGTTTAGGCAGTGTGTCGCAACTCTTCGCCCCTGAATTGACACACGTAAGTTGTCGGCTCACGCTCTGAGTCTAAACACCTTAACCAATCCCGCTACACGCTATTTCCTCGGACCTATGGCATTTGCATGTCAGGAAGCTGAGGCATAAAGACTATGGGATCACCTCTACTTAAGGTAGTTTTACTACGTTAACACCTTCTAACTCCTTAACTGCCTCCTCAGCTTGAGTCGTGAGAATTACCTGGTCTATGCCTAGGGCCTTCGAGAGAGACTTCAGGAAAGTAACCTTTATCCTTTCGTCAACGTTCGGAAGAGGCTCATCAAGCATTATGAAGTCCACATTCCTTCGTATTTGGGAGTACACAGCTAGCAGAAGAGAGAGCACGACTAAGGTCTTCTGCCCGTCGCTTAACAGGTCGTTAAACCTGTACTTGGTCCCGCCAACTTCTACGAAGAGCTCGTAGTAGCTGGTTGGCATTAAACCCTTCCTTCTGCTTCTCTCAACAACCTCCAGCCTTACGCTTTTAACGATCTCCGACGAATAAACTGCACTTATTATCGCGTTCATCCTCCTGTTCAGCTCCTCTATCCGCTCACGCCTCAGCGCAGTCAGCACCTCGCGTGTCGCAGACTTCACCTTCTCGAGACGCTGGTAAAGTGCTTCAAGCCGGGCTACGCGGGCCTCGAGGCTACTGAGCCTCTCTTGTAGCCACCTAACCTGGTCTTGGATGCTTGACTCATCTAAGGCCCTGAGCTGAGCCTCAAGCTCATTTTTTCGCGAGAGCATTTTGCTGATTTTGTCCCTGATATCCAGGTACTCTCTGTACTTTGGCTCGTACCTAGCGAGCTCCTCTTCGAGCTTCCTTATCCTATCTTCCACTTTCGCGATCTCTGCAACAGCCTCTAGCTCAACCAGCCTCCGCCTCAGGTCCCGTACTCTCTCGTCTATTTTCGTAAGAACGGCCGAGAGCTCCCTGTAACCCCTCTCCTCCTCCTTAAGCTTCACTTCATCCTCCCTTATCTCTTCGCTTAAAGACTCCTTACGCTCTAGGTACTCCCTATACTTCTCGTACTCCAACTCGCGACTGACTAGCAGGACCTTAAGCGAGCGTATGTCGTCAAGCGCCTCCCGAAGCTCCTTCAACCTTTTCTCGTTCTCTGAGAGCTTCTTCTCGAGTTCAATAATCGATTTTGCAAGCTGCTCCATATCTGCCTTAATGCCCTCAACACCCTTCAAGTCGACCTGATGACCACATACAGGGCACTGAGCACTTCCTTTCCTCCCCGCGTCCTCAATCAAAGATTTCTTCAGCTGAAGCACGCTCCGGTATGTCTGAATTTTTCTCGATATTTCCTTGACATCCTGCTCCAACGACCTTACCCTTTCCTCAATTTCACTGAGCTCTCCGTACCTGCTCTCAAGCTCCTGGATCCTCTCTTCAGCCTCCTCGTACTCGGAAACACTTGGTTCGAGCTCTACGATAACTTTCTCAAGGGCTTCGAGCTCCGCTTTCTTCAGTTGCACTTCCCGGACCGACTCTTGGAAGTCCTCCCAAACCTTATCGTAATGATTCCACGCGGCGTCCACGATTTTCTCGAGGCTTAAGATCGCCTCTCCTACCTTCTCGCTGCTAACGGCGACAGACTCCAGCATGCTGAGGATGCTCTGCGGGGCTTTCAGTTTCTCCAGGACCTCTCCGAGCATCAACCTCAGATTCTCAGCCTCCTCAATGATTTTGTACAAGTCCACCTCTGAGGGCGGGTGCTTTACCCTCTCCTTGAGCTTGGAAAGATACGACCTCTCGTTCTCGAGCTCCTTCGCAAGGCTCTCGTACCTTTCAGCCTCCGCCCGAAGGCTCTCCGCCTTAGCAGAGAGCTCTTCTATCTGCCTCTCGATCCCCCTCAGCTCCTCCGAAATACTAGCCCTCCTCTCATTGAACGCTGAAAGACTCTTGACCGCTTCCTCGTATTCAGCCTGAACCGCCGAAAGCTCAGCCTTCGCCTGCTCCAGCGAGCTTCTAACCGTCCTCAAGGGTATGGACTCGAGAAATCTCCTGACGGCGTTAACTCCTAGCAGAATGTCCAAGGCCCTGCTGCGGGTCAGCGGCCTACCATACGCTAGCATGTGCACAAGCACATAGCTCACGGAAACTGAGCGAACGAACTCGTTGAAGTCTAACCCTAGCACTTCCTCTATGATTCCTTCGACCTTGCTCGCCCCCTCGAAAACATCCCCGCCCGGCGTCTCTAGGGCAACGCTCTCGGTGAGCCTGCCGTCCGATACGCTCAAACGCCTCCTCAAGCTGTAAACCCCTTCTCCAGCGACCTCGAAGGACAACTGCACAGAGGCCTCAGCACATCCGACGTTTACCAGGCTCTCTTTACGGCTAACCCCGAATCCGACGTAGAAGTCAGCGCCGAACAGTGCGAACTGAATGGCAGACAGGATGCTCGTCTTTCCGGCACCCACAGGACCCACGATAAGCGTAACCCCATCTTGGAAGTCAAAGACTCTTCGGCCCGAAAAACCGCGGAAACACTCTACTTCAAGCCTCCTCAGCTTCACTCCCAACGCTATCCTCCTCCAAGAGTTCCTGTATGATTCTCCGAACGCCAGCGCGCCCTTCCTTGGCGTATGCGTCAAGCAACCTCAGGGCTAACCTCAAGGCCTCTTGATCGCCAGCCAGCACTTTCTTGTACTCGTCGCGCAAAGCGTCCTCAATCCCGCGCCCCAGGTACCTCACTGACATGCTTCACTCCTGCTTGGCGCGCGCGCCTCTCATCCCCAGAACACTTAACCACGGGTTGTTTCTAACGAAATCGGGTAAATCCTCGCTCTTCACCGTCGGCTGCTGATCCACGCCCGGCAACGGCTCTGCCCCTGCGGGCCCAGGAGTCCCTGCTCTAGACACACTACTTTCGCCCATTGACCCAAGTGAGGTCTCCAGAGGCCTCCGAACTTCCTGAGCGGCTCGGCGGGCGGAAAGGACTGGAAGACTGTCGCTGCCTTGCGGTCTCACGGGCTTCCGCAACCTCGGGGTTCTCACCTCGATAACCTCACCTTGGTCCCTGACTCCGAGCAACCCCACGTTCATCTCCGAAACTATCTGCAAGGTGCGCCTGTTGACATGCACCAGCCTTTTACCAGGTAGGGCTATGTACACGTAGCTTGCATCGATCGACTCGCTCTCGTGCACCTCGTGAGTAACCTCTGCGTCGACTGCGCTCAGCGGGATCTTCGTCCCAATGTACTTTACCATGATCCTTTCGCCGCCCGGACCGGTGGCTGTGATCTCAGCTTTCCCGTCCGCGAATAGGATGTTATCCACACGTGCCCCCATATTCTTTTCAATGTAACTTTTAATGTAGTCAACATACATTATATCGTCTCGGCGCGCCATCACTCTACAGGTGAAAGACTCTTCGGGAACGTAAAAGGGTTTCGATCAGCTAGTAGTGAACCCCACGCCTGTACCAACCTTCCCTAGTTTTCCAGTCCCACTCAACCTCCTCGGGTAAAGCGATGCTGTAGACGATAGCACCCTTCCACACCGAGTACAGAGGATCTGAAACGAGGTGAACCCTGGAGCTGATGCCGACTTTGGCGAGCTCGAGCCTCAGCTTCTCCGCGCTGTCGACCGCTACATCCTCCAGGCCCTTGGGGACCTTCCATGAGAAGTTGCCCCCGCTGAGTATGAAGTCATTGTACAGGCTCGGCAGGAGCTCGACAGAAACCCTGCTGAGCGACACCTGGATCGCCTCTACGAGAGACGTGTCCCCGTGAACAATAGTCTCACCCACCACGGTGTCCTTCGGCCTAGGCATTCCCCGCTTGTAGTAGCTCTCAAACACCTCATGGCCAGGGTTGAACACTATCTCCCCTATTAGGAACCTCATCCAGCCGTTTCTCTCCAAATCAATCTGAAGCGTTGTGCCTGGGACCCTAAAAACCGTTCTAAACCTCTCAGGACTCGACTTCGCGACCTTGATGGCCTCGTCAAGGTCCCTTGGGACCAACCCAACAGCCTCCTTAAACATGCGCACGAACTTCTCTTCCCGTGCTCGGTCCCCGAACCCCAGGTCCTTGAGGATCTCCGCCGCCATAGCATCCGCCTCAGCCCCACCCCTGTTTAGGGCGACGATGGCGCTGCGGATCGGGTAAGCTGAGATCGGGGTTATCTGCGTGTTCCCGTGACCACTCTCAATGACCACGCACGTCACAGATTTCTCGGCGATGGCCACGGCTAGGGGCTGCGGGATTATTGTCACAGCCTTAACGAAGCGCCCCTCCTCGTCGAGCTTAGCGTGTATCTCAAAGAGCCTTTCATACATGTAGTCCGGGGCGATTGCCGACAGCGCCGCCGTGACGTAGAAGCCGTCGAAATCCCTGGCCTGAGGCCTCGAAACAATAAAGCCGTAGCGGGTAACCTCCTCTATTACCCTCCACGCCCGCTCGTCGCTCTTGTCCACGAGCCCGTCACGCATCGGGTAGACGAGATACCGAGACACGTCCTCGAGGCTACCAAGATACTTAACCACGTCAGGTCCCACGACAACCTCCTTCTCAATCCCGTAGATGCGCAACAGGGTTTTCGACTCGCTGAGGAAAAGCCCCCTGTTGTCTATAACCTGCGGCCTCTCGGCTAGAGGCCCAAACTTGAACTGGCTGGTCCCGTAGTCCTCCCCGTACGCGAACCTCTGCTTGTACATGCTAGTGCCCACAGCAACCCCTCAAGCTACTCCGCGCAACCCTTAAATAAATTCGCACATCTCAAGCCCCCGTGAGCGAGATACTGAAGGTAGAGTTCCGGAAGTTCGCCTCACAGATAGCGGAGGGAGAGATTCGCCGGGACCTAGCACCGCTGAATTTCGAGAACTTGAAGAAAGTCGGGAAAACTATAACCACCGCGATCAACAGAGGCGAATACATCATCTTAAACATCCCAGCAAAGCTAACTAACGAGGGGAGCCTTTACTCGGAGTTCAAGGAGGGAGACCTCCTCTTGGCCCCAGCCGCCTCCTCCATTATCATAGTCCTGAGGCCGTTCAGTGAGGCCAGGTTCAGAATGTACAAGGCAGGCGAGGTGAAGACCGGCATGAATGCGTTACGGCTTTTGAAGACTGGTGAAAGCGTCACAGTAGTGATAACCGAGGCGACACAGAATGTCTGAGTACACCACTGAGCAGATGCTACCTGTCAGACTCACAGCTATATCAGATCTGGCCCGGCTAGCAAGCAGCACAAGTGCCTTAGGGCACGTGACGTACATAGTTCACTTCGAGCGCGGAGGCAAGCACTACTACGGAGTCTTCGTAGTCTTCCGGGATTACTACAAGCTCTACGGGCTTCCAATGTTCTACTACGTGGAGCTCGACAAAGAGCTACCTGGAAACTACCTGCTCTTCCGCTCCGACGAAGCCGGCGAAGTGGTTGAGATAGCTAGAGGGACAAAACCCGGGTGGATAGCACTACCAATCGTAAACCTTGCACCTGAAAATCCCCAGTTCTCCAAGCTCCTCCCAATGCTTTAAATCGCCACTATTTAAGCAAACCGAGATCTGTAAAACGGAATGAGAAGCCAGAGAACAAGGCAGACTGCCAGCAACGACACCCTCCTCGCTACCTACAACTTATTCGACAAAACCTCGAGAGCGCTCATTGCAAGCCTTGAACTCCTGGAGCGCGACCTGACAAACTACGCGGTTGCGGCAATAAGCCTTCTCCTGATAAGCGCTCTACGCCTCAGCATAAGAAACCTACGCCTCTCGCTTAGGAAGGCGGACTGCGACAGGTCCCTAGCCGAGAGGATTACTTACGGCTACATTGCGCGCTACGTAGACCTCACATCGCATATCAAGGACGCGAGATCGGAAGCCCGAGCGAGAAAGCCTCAGATGGTCTTCGCACTCCTCGACGACGGGTTAAGGGACGTCGAGAGAGAACTCGCAGACTTTAATACAGAGATTGACTACATCATCGAGAAGAAAATCAAAGAAAACCAGCGCAGTGAATGATACTTATTTCTTGCGGGCGAGGACTATCTCGATGGTGGAGATCGTCCTCTTCTTGTCGCCTTCCCCGACCTGCTCGCTGCCGATCTTGATGGTCTCAACGTCAACCTCGTCCTTGAGGAACCTGCTCTTCACTATCTCAGCGACGTCGACTGCGCGGCTTATCGCACGGCCCCTGGCCTTTATCGCAACCCTCTTAGCACCCTGATTGAACTGTATCACGGCGGCAAGGACGTAGTTCATGACGTTCTTGTTCCCTATCAGCACGCTTCCTTCTTGGACGCTCATTTGCTTCACCGTTTTGGCAGAAGTCCCAATCAGCAGTGCATTAATAAACGTTACGCAATCTAGAACGAAGGCTTGAGCTCGAGCTCGTATCCGTACCGCCTAGCTATCCTCTCCAGCTTCCGGCGCGGCTTCCCCGCAAGGTAGTTGTAGTACTCCGCAGAGACCTGTATAACGACGATGGATGAGCTCGGATCGACCGTGATCTGGTACCCGTCATCACCGAGCATCTTGTAGAGAGCTCTCTCCATCGCCGACTTCATCTTATACTCCTCCATGCTGACCCTCGTAGCCGTCTTTTTGATCGGGACCACGAACGTCCTCTCACCGAACACGTAAAGCTCGTACTCAGGGTCGCCCGTCATGAAGTCCCGGACGACGACGACCGGACGCGCCAGATCCTCCTCCTTCAGGCCGTGAGGAATCTTAACCGTCGTCTCGAGCGAGTACACCTTTTCCACCTGCCCGTTCTTAATGTAAATAACCGTGTCGACGATCGACGGGATCATCCCGAGCTCGACCCTACCTATGAACCTTTGAACCGCGTCGATCGGGCTGGTGGCGTGCACGACGCCCACCATCCCCACTCCTGCGAGCCTTAGGTCAGCGTAGAGCTGGAAGTCCCGCGTGTCCCTCATCTCATCGAAGAACGTGTAGTCCGGCCTAGATAGGAGCAGGACGTCGTGTATCTCCTCAGACGTAGCGTAGTTTTTAGAGTACTGTGTTATCTCCACGGGGAGATGCATGTCCCTAGGAGACTCTATCGTCTTGACAACCTTACCCTTCCTGTAGTAGTACTCAGCCAGGGCCTGAGCGAAAGTCGTCTTGCCCATACCCGGTGCGCCAGCTATCAGGATCCCCTCGGCCTGCTTCTCGAGTCTCTCGACGAGCTTCCGCGGCAGGTTGTAGTCCTCCAGGCGGAGCCTCGCTACAGGCCTAACAGCCGTTATTTCAATCCCGTCGGAGAACGGCGGCTTCGTGATGACGATACGGTAAGTGTCCAGCTGCACGATCACAACACCCGTGCCTTCGTACTCCACGAACGCGGACTGGCTCTCGTTGCGCACCCTCTCAAAGATCTGCCTGACATAGTCCTCCAGCTCCTCCCTGCTCAGCGGCTCGTCTCGCAGCTCCACGAAGACCCATCTACCGGGCAAACCCCTCTTCGCGTAAGGCTTAGCCCCCTCCTTCAGGTGGACGGACATCGTGTCATTGTCGAAGAGCACATCAAGGAAGAACTTCTCAGCGCGGCTAGAGGGCAGGTGCAGAACCTTGACGCCCATAGCTGCGGCCGCCTTAGCCGAAACGTCGTCGCACGTCACTAGCGTCCCGCCATTCTCGAACGCCAGGAGCCTCGCCACAATATCCGGGTTCAGGTCCCTAGACGCTCGCAAGCCCTGCGGCAGGTCGTAGGAGTACTCAAGCTCGACAACCTCCTGAAGGTTGTCCACCGCCTCGCGCAGCAGACCGAGCTCCTTTAGGCCAGAGAGACCGCTACTCGCGCCTTTCCTAGCGAGCTCCTCGAAGTAGTTCAGAAGGCTTACGTGGATGATGATACGGCCAGCTAGCTTGCCCTCCGCGACGGCCTCGCGGAGAACCCCGCTAAGTATAGCTGACGTGTCCGGTATGTAGACCTCCTGCAGTGCCATTACTTATACTCGAAAACGTGACCAGCAGAGGGGTTTTAAAGATTTCGGTATACGGGAATGACAGTACCCCTTGACTTCCACTGGAAAACACTCCATCAAATCACCTAACTTGGAATAAACGAAGAAACCCCAACTCTTAATTCTTATACAAACACTCCACTGGAAATGAAGGGGTCTGAGAACGTTATACAGCGCTCAAGCTAAATATACATTTATACACGTCCAGTGCCGGGAGAATAAGGGGGTTTAAATAACCCCTCGATTTCCACTGGAGCCACTGGATCAAAAAGAATTATGTCAATAAAGCAATCATAGCGTATAATGAATCTCTGTTCACAATCAAGCGTACAATTCATACTGTTAATCTTAAAAAGAGGATTATTCTTCGTTATACAGCACGACCTCGAGGCGTATAATTTCAGGGTTTATGTTAAATAGACCCTTGAAGGCTGATTATACAGAGCATAATGGCGCCTAAGATCAAGATCGAAGACACCCTGAGCTCAGGCGAAAAGATCTCGCTCACCATCGAGGGTGGAGAGATCGACGAGCAGAAGATCCTCCAGATACTATCGATGCTCAAGAGCCTTAAAGAGACGCAGGAAGGCGCCATCGAGCAACCCGAGGAGGGCTCACTCAAGCAGAGGCTCTGGGGCCTGATA
Source organism: Infirmifilum sp. NZ (assembly GCF_022693705.1). Taxonomy (NCBI): domain Archaea; kingdom Thermoproteati; phylum Thermoproteota; class Thermoprotei; order Thermofilales; family Thermofilaceae; genus Infirmifilum; species Infirmifilum sp. NZ. The sequence continues at coordinate 1,018,371 of NZ_CP094288.1, read as the reverse complement.
GTCGAGAATTTCGGCGACGGGACCTGGTTCTCGCTACGGGACCTGTACAACCTCGCCGTCCGCGAAATCCCGGATCTGCGTATAACCTCAGTCTCAACGTATGTTACGAGGCTGGTCCACGAGGGCAAGCTTCTGAAGCGCGGGACCAAACCCAATACCCGCTACAGGATAAAGGCCTTGGTGGTCGAGAAGGCCTAAAGCCTCTTCAGGAGCAGCTTAGCGATATCGCTCTTAGTTATGATCCCCACGACCTCCATGCCCTGCTCGACGAGAACCGCCGGCACACCCCGGCTGAGCATCCTCGCAACAACTCTCACCTTGGTCCCGCAGGGCACGAGCGGAAGAGGGTCAGACATCACGTCGCTCACCGTCAGGCGAGAAGCCCTCGCGTTCTCGCGTATGAACGCGCTCAGGACGTCGTCGTCGAAGAGCGTTCCCACGTTCTCGCGAGTATCGGGCTTAATGACCGGGAGTTGGCTGAACCCCCGCTCCCACATGATCCTCGTCGCCTCAACGAGCTCTGTGTCGGGAGTCACGTAGACGACAGGGGACGACATTATGTCGCAAGCCGTGAGCTCATCCTCAAGGTAGCTCTCCAGAGCCCTGTAGATCCTCAGGAGCGTCGAGACGCGTGGGTTCACCTTGCCTGACTCAATCCTCGCGATCAGGCTCTGGCTTACACCAGCGCGCTTCGCCACTTCGCTCTGAGTTAACCCGGCCTTCAGCCTCAGCAGCCGGAGCTCCTCGGGCGACGGGATGGGCATAGCAGAAACGAAATAATAGTCATAACTCATATGCATTTCGTCTCACCGCTCGCGGTTAGGTAGCTGAGTAAAGTTTATGAGCTTCGCAGAAAAAGTTGTGGGTGAAGGGCCGGTAGCTCAGCCAGGTAGAGCACCCGGCTCATAACCGGGGGGTCCCGGGTTCAAGTCCCGGCCGGCCCACGTGAGACTAGCCTTTTTCAGTTGGTTTGCCGGAAAAGAATGAAAGACAACAATCATGAGATGTGGGGGAGGGGACCTGGGAGATCCTCAGCCAACTGTTCTCAGTGCTTTCTTGAGCGAGTCGCTGAGTATCTCCAGCCCGACGTCTATCTCTTCCTTGGTGATGATGAGCGGGGGTGCTATGCGGATGGTGCTGACTCCGGCGCCGATCACGAGTAGCCCCGACTTGAAGGCGTTCTCCAGCGTGGCTTTGAGGAGCTCGGGGTTCGGGGAGCCGTCGGGCTTGACGAGCTCGACCCCGATCATCAGCCCCTTGCCCCTGACGTCGCCGATGGCCGGGACCTCCTCTTTGAGCTCGTTTAGCCTCCTCATCGCGTCCTCGCCGACGCGCGCCGCGTTCTCGAGGAGGCGCTCCTCCTCTATCACCTCTAGCGTCGCTATCGCGGCCGCGCAGCTGACGGGGTTCCCGCCGAACGTGCTGGCGTGGCTGCCCGGCGGCAGGTCCATGACGTCTTTCCTGCCCACGAGGACGCCTAGGGGGAGGCCTGAGGCGATCCCCTTTGCGATGGCCACCAGGTCGGGCTCGACGCCCCAGTGCTCGATGGCGAACCACTTGCCCGTGCGTCCTATGCCGGCCTGGACCTCGTCGTCGACGAGGAGTATGCCGTACTTGTCGGCGAGCTCCTTCAGCCGTTTGAAGAAGTCGGGCGGCGGGACTATGTAGCCGCCCTCGCCCGCGATGGGCTCGAAGACTATAGCCGCGACCTCCTCGGGTGGCACGTACTTCTTGAGTACCCACTCCTCGATGTAGTCCACGCACCAGAGGTTGCAGTCGGGGTACTTCTGCCTGAAGGGGCACCGGTAGCAGTACGGGTACGGCACGTGGACTACGCCCGGGACCAGCGGCGCGAACCCCCTCCTCTGGACGGGCTTGCTCGCCGTGAGCGAGAGGGCTCCCATAGTCCGCCCGTGGAAGGAGCCCGCGAACGCTATGATGTAGGGTCTGGTCCCCCTGAAGTGGCCGCGCGCAACCTTTATGGCGGCCTCGATCGCCTCGGCGCCGCTGTTCGCGTAGAATACCTTCTTCGGGAACGAGCCGGGGGTGATTTTCACGAGTTTTTCAGCTAGCTGGACCGGCGTCTCGTAGAGGAAGTCTGTGAGGGAGTAGTGTAGGAGGCGCTCGGCCTGCTCCTTTATGGCTTTCACGACCTTCGGGTGGGCGTGGCCCACGTTGGTGACACCGATGCCGGAGTTGAAGTCCAGGTACTTGTTACCGTCAACGTCCTCGAGCCAGACACCCTGGCCTCTCTTCGCGACGAAGGGGTACCAGCGTGCGAAGCTCTGCATTATCAGCTCGCTGTCCTTGGACGCCACCTCCCGGGCTTTGGGTCCAGGAGGTGTGATCCTGATCTCTGGTCTGGACACGGATTTAAGCGTTGATAGAAAAATATAAACTCTTCTGCAGTTTTATTGAATCGAATGTGAAATGGATGTATCATTTGACGTAATCTGGCTCGGGAGGGGCGGGCAGGGCGCTGTAACAGCTGCGATGCTGCTGGCGCAGGCCGCGGTCAACAGGGGGTTGTACGCGCTCGCAATACCCTTTTTCGGGGCGGAGAGGCGCGGAGCTCCTGTTTTCGCGTACAACAGGGTCTCCGGCGGGACGATCCACGTTAGGTCCCGCGTTGAACGGGGGGATGTTGTCGCGGTGCTGGACCCCTCGCTGGTCAAAATGTACAGCTTGGAGAGGTTAGCGAAGCCCGGGGGGAGCGTCGTGGTCAACGCCACCGGGTGTGAAGGCGTGAAGGGGGGCTTTAAAGGGTACTGGGTCGACGCTACGGGGATCGCGGAGGACCTGGGGCTCAGGGTCGCGGGGTGGGCGCTCGTCAACATGCCAATGCTCGGTGCCGTTGCCAGGGTCTCCAACCTTGTGGGGGAGTCTGAGCTCGAGGAAGCTGTCAAACAGCTCATTAAGGTCCACGTGGATAAGAACATTGAAGCCGTAAGGAGGGGGTGGAACGGTGTCGGGCAGTGTTGAGAGCCTGCTGAGCAGGCCTACTGTGGGCGCTGTGCCCGCCGGGACGTGGCGCACCGAGAGGCCTGTCGTCGACCAGTCCAAGTGCACGCGGTGCGGTATATGCTGGCTCTACTGCCCCGACGGCGTCATAGAGATCACGGAGCAGGGCGCTGTGATCGACTACGAGTACTGCAAGGGGTGCGGGATCTGCGCCGCCGAGTGCCCGGTTAAGGCGATCAGGATGGTGAGGGAGGTATGAGCAGGCTCCTGCTCACAGGTAACTACGCGGCGGCCTACGCCGTGCGGGACGCGGAGCCGGACGTGGTTTCAGCCTACCCGATAACGCCCCAGACGCCGATCATCGAGAAGATCGCGGAGTTCATCGAGAGCGGTGAGCTCAGCGCGAAGTTCGTGCGCGTGGAGTCCGAGCACAGCGCGATGGCCGCGCTCATCGGGGCGGCCAGCGTGGGGGCGCGGACCTACACTGCGACGTCTTCGCAGGGCCTCTTTTACATGTACGAGGTCGTGTGGTGGGCGTCGGGCGCCCGCTTACCCATCGTGATGGGTGTGGTGACCCGGGCGCTCGGGCCGCCCTGGAGCATCTGGACCGAGCACTCCGACTTCTACGCCCTCAGGGACAGTGGGTGGAATATGTTTTTCGCGTCCTCTGCGCAGGAGGTCTACGATTTCACGCTCATCTCCTACCGTGTGGCTGAGGACAGCAGGGTTCTGCTGCCGACCCTGGTCGGCTGGGACGCGTTCGAGGTCTCGCACACCTACGAGCCCGTAGCGCTCGCGGACATGGACAAGCTCAGGTCGTTTCTGCCGCCGAAGGGCTCCTGGAAACCCCTGCTGGAGGCCAGCGAGCCTGGGAGTCTCGGCAACTTGGCGTACCCGGACGAGTACATCAAGGTCAGGCTTGAGATGAGGAGGGCTAGCGAGAGGGCGAAAAACGCGGTTGAGGAGGCCCTGCGCCTGTACAGCTCCGTGACAGGGAGGAGCTACTGGTTCTTCGACTGCATCCTCTGCGAGGATGCCGACACGGTGTTCGTCGTTCAGGGCTCGGTGTTCGGCGAAGCTCTTCGCGCCGTTGAGGAGCTGCGCAGTCGAGGCGAGAAGGTGGGGCTCGTGAAGCTTTGGGTCTACAGGCCCTTCCCGTTCGGGGAGCTCGGCAGGGCCCTTGAGGGCGCGAAGAGGGTCGTCGTCCTGGCCAGAGCGTCCGTCTTCGGTAGCCTCAGCCCGCTGGGCGCTGACGTCGCGTCGGCGCTGAAGCTACGGGAAACTCAAGCCAAACTTTTCGACGTGGTGTTGGGTGTGGGTGGTGTGGACGTGAAGGCCGAGGACATCTTGGGAGTATACAGAAAAGTGCTCGATGATGGAGAAAGGAGCTTCTGGTGGGTGAGATAGGTTGGCGCACAGGGTTTTCCCACGTGAGGAGTACTTGCTTAAGGGGCACGCAGCCTGCCCGGGTTGCGGAGCAACCCTGCTGCTACGCCACGTGTTGAAGGCACTCGGCCCAGACACCTACCTCGTTATCCCGGCCTGTTGTACATCTGTTATAGCTGGTCCCCACCCGAGGAGCGCCTTTAAGGTTCCCGTCTTGCATATAGCCTTCGCCGCGAGTGCCGCCGCTGCCTCGGGGATGGTTGAGGCGTTGGACAGGCTCGGGAAGCCCGGCAACGTGGTCGTGTGGGCTGGTGACGGCGGGACGGTTGACATCGGCCTGCAGGCCCTGAGCGGTGCCGCGGAGAGGGGGCACAACATAATTTACATCTGCTACGATAACGAGGCCTACATGAACACCGGGATCCAGAAGTCAGGCTCGACGCCGTACAAGGCTTGGACGACAACGACGCCTCTCGGGAACCCCGGCTTCAAGAAGGATCTCCCCTCTATAATGGCCGCGCACAGGATTCCCTACGTCGCGACTATAAACCCCGCGTACCCTAACGACATACTCTACAAACTGAGAAAGGCCAGCGGCATCAAAGGAGGCTTGAAGTACATACACGCTTTCTCGCCGTGCCCACCGGGCTGGCGCTACGACCCATCGCTCACCGTAAAGATAGCGAGGCTTGCTGTGGAGACGGGCATATGGGTTCTCTACGAGGTTGAAGACGGCCGTTTCTCCCTGACGGGACCAAGCAGGAGCCTGATAAAGAAGGAGAACAGGAAGCCCGTTTCGGAGTACCTGAGAGTACAGGGGAGGTTTTCCCACCTGACTCAGGAAGACGTGGACGAAATACAGAGGCTTGTGGACGAGCAGTGGGAGAGGATTGAGGAGCTGATAAGCGAAGAGAAAAAGTAAATAAGCATCTTTCTCTCCTTCAAGAACCATGTCCAGTGGCGAAAAGATATACAGGTGCGTGAGGTGCGGGAGGGAGTTCAGCAGGGAAGAGCTGTTGATCCTCCCGGGTTTACGTTGCCCTTACTGCGGCTTCAGGGTGATTGAAAAGACCAGGCCGCCTATCCCGAAGCGTGTACGGGCTGTTTAGGGCGTAAAGAATAAAAGGTGGACCTGCGCGTAAATCCCCGCTAAACGGGTTGAAATGAGCGCGGAAATACTTGATAACATATTGAAAGGCGTTTTCAAGGAGCAGCAGGTAATCAAGATCAGAGTCGAGAAGCGCAAGGGTCACCGGGAAGTGACTGTTATCACGGGCCTCGACACTAAAGACCCGGATCTGCGTAAAATGGTTTCAGAGCTTAAGTCGCTGCTGGCCTGCGGGGGGACAATAAAAGACGACCACGTGGAGCTTCAGGGAGACCACAGGCACAAGGTCAAGGAGTTCTTGATCGCTAGGGGGTTCGCCGAAAGCAACATCATCGTCGAGTAACGCAACCTTAGTTTTTTATATTCGTTATTTTCACTTAAACTTGTATGAGTGATTCCGGTAAAATAGCAGAGGAGCTGGCAGAGGCTGTTGCGCGCCTCCAGAAGGAGCTCAATGATGCTTTGCGTAGTGTGTGGGCGAAGTACTCCTCGCTCTACCCCGATAGGCTCAGAGTTTACGATCCGCTCTACGACATTGAAGATAGAGGTGACAGCATCGCCGTCTACGTTGACGTGCCGGGCTTCAGGAAGAACGAGATTAAGATTCGCGTTACCGAAGACACGCTGGAGGTTATAGCTGATAAGTCGGAGGAGCGGGTTAAGGAAGAGAACGACAGGAAGTACATTCAGAGGGAGAGGCTCTATAAATCGATTTACAAGAAAATTCTCCTGCCCGTTAAGGTTAGACCCGAACAGGCGCGGGCGAGGCTCGAGGACGGTGTTCTAGTCGTTTTGCTGCCCAAGAGCGGCGCTGAGCGAGAGGTCGAGGTAAAGCTCGAGTAGCAAAAACCTTTTAAATTTACATGGAAGAAAAGCTGGGAGCTAGCATGCCTAAAGTATTCGACGTTGGGAGGATCTGCGTTAAAACCGCTGGGAGAGAAGCGGGCAGGAAGTGCGTAGTTGTCGACATTGTTGACGAGAACTTCGTGGTCGTCACGGGGCCCAAGTCCCTAACGGGAGTTAAGAGAAGGAGGGTCAACGTGAAGCACCTGGAACCCTTGCAGCATAAAATCGTTATAAACAAAGGAGCTACTGATGAGGAAGTGATAGCCGCACTCGAGAAGGCGGGCTTAAAGGACTTCATGAGAGAGATGATCAAGCCTGAAGTCGCGCCGGGCATAGTTTGATGTTACGTGGTGTTGTGTGGAAAAGTACCTCGGCTCGCCTAAACCGCGCGGGCTTCTTGTGAGGGGCGAGTCCCGCACAGACCCCAGCTACGGGTTCCAGTACGACCAGAGGCCCGTTGACGTCCTTCTGAAGTACTCTGTGATTAACCTGGACAAGCCTGTGGGACCTAGTAGCCATGAGGTAGTAGCGTGGATTCGTAAGATCCTAGGCATTGAGCGTGTGGCGCACGCAGGGACACTGGACCCGAAGGTCTCGGGGATTCTACCGATCACGTTGAACAACGCTATAAGGGTTCTACCGGTTCTCCTCCGAGAGGATAAGGAATACGTGTGTGTTATGCGCCTTCACGGGGACGTTGACCGCGAGAAGCTGGAGAGGACTGTAAAGATGTTCGTGGGGCCGATCTACCAGCGACCCCCGCTCAGATCCGCTGTGAAAAGGTCGCTTCGCATAAGGAGGATCTACGGCATCCGTCTCCTAGAAGTCGACGGTAGGAACGTCCTCCTGCAGGTCTGGTGCGAGGCTGGGACCTACATGCGGAAGCTCTGCCACGATATCGGCGAGGTTTTAGGCGTAGGGGCCCACATGCAGGAGCTCAGGCGCATAAGGTCCGGTAGCCTGACAGAGGAGAAGAACCTAGCCACGCTCCACGATGTCGTGGACTCATTTATTCTGTGGAAGGAGCACGGCATCGAGGAATATCTGAGGAGGGTCTTCATACCTGTTGAGGAAGCGGTGCAGCATCTCCCAAAGGTCTGGGTGCGTGACACCGCGGTTGACGCGCTCTGTCACGGAGCTCCGCTAACGGTTCCCGGGATCGTCAAACTCGAGGACGGTATACGCGTTGGCGATCACGTTGGGATCTTCACGCTTAAAGGTGAGCTGGTGGCTATAGGAACAGCGAGTATGACCAGTAGCCAGATGATGTCCAGCAGGAGCGGCGTCGCGGTAGAGGTGGATCATGTAGTTATGGAGCCAGGAACATACCCGAAGGCCTGGAAAAGCTCAAAGGCCTCCCAGTAGACCTCATCGAGAAGGCCACTTTTGGCCTCTGCTTTTCAAGGTGTAGTTTGCAGAACCCGCTCGCAGAGTAGCGCCAGCGTCCCCCTGGGAAAAACGCGATGCTATTGGCCGCAAAGCCTGTCCAGTTTAATATTGAGGATCGCGATCGTTACGTCGACCGGCTTTGGCAAGGCTGTGATGGTTATACTCGGAGCACCCACGGTTAAGGCTAGCTTGTGCGGGATGAGCACCGTGAGGGTCTCCGGACATCCGCGCAGCGCGGTTTCGAGCGGTGAGCCGTTACGCGCCACGACATAGTCCACGCGTTCTTCAAAGGTCGAGGTGCGCTCTAGAAAAACTCCGTCGTGTAACCGGGATTTCTTCACCCCACGCTCCACGGCGACCTCAATTTTTTTGATTAATCCCAGCAGTGAGCGCTCATCTACGTGCACGTGCCTTAACTTTTCCCCTAAAAACGTTACCAGATAGTCCCCATTGTCTAAGTGGATGGCGAGAGTGACGTTTCGACGTATACCGTGTGAAAGGTAAAACGCGGACGAGATAGTCCTGGCGAGTAGCGGCTTTTCATCGCGAAGGATCGAGCTGGGTGCCGAAACAACGATCCGTCTCTTCAGGCTGGGAACCCCGCTATGCGTCTTCGAGACCTGTAGAGTTGCCTCATCAGCTTCTTCATCTGATTATAAGACTCAAGTAGCCTTTTGACATCTCTGACCGTGGTTCCTGATCCGCGGGCGATCCTAAGCATGCGGGACCTGTCTATTATCTCGGGTCTGAGAAGCTCCTCCTCGGTCATTGAGTTCATGATGGCTATCCATTTACCCAGTTCCTCCTCACCGCCCTCGAGTGAGCCCTTGACCGGTAAAGGCGGTCCGCCGAACATCTCCAAGACCTTTGAAAGCGGCCCCAGTTTTCTGAGCTCGAGGAGCTGTTCGCGAAGGTCTAGTAGTGTGATCTTACCTGTTGCGATCAATTTAGCTCTCTCCCTTTCCCGCTCTTCAGCCGCTTTGAACCTTCTGAGGATACCCTCTAGGTCGGGCATTCCTAGTAGCCTGGCTACGAACTTGTGGGGGTCGAACGCCTCGAAATCATCTAGCTTCTCGCCGGTGCCGATAAAGGCCACGCGGGCGCCCGTTTGCGCCACAGCCGAAAGCGCGCCGCCGCCCTTGGCCGAGCCATCTAGCTTTGTTACAATGACGTGCCCCAGAGGTACTACCTCCTTGAAAGCTCTGGCCTGCTTGGCCACGTCCTTTCCTTGAGTCGCGTCGACAACCAAAATTACGTCGTCAGGCCTGAGCTTACTGTATATTTCGGAGACCTCTTGCATAAGAGCTTCCTCGTCCTTGTGGCGCCCCGCCGTGTCTATTACGAAAACCTGGATATTCTTCTCCGCGAGCAGCTTCACCCCCTCTTCTACTACGCGGACGGGGTCCTTGGACTGCGGGTCACCGTAGAACTCGACGCCTATCGCGTCAGCAAGCTGCCGGAGCTGATCGTAGGCACCGGGCCTGTACGTGTCAGCGGCAATTAAACCAACCTTATACCCACTTTCCTTCAGGTACTTGGCTAGCTTCGCTGCCGTCGTCGTCTTCCCGGAACCCTCGATACCGACCAGCATGATTCTGAACGGGACTCTCTCGACGGTGTAGGGGGTAGCGGCCTCGCCTCCCAGAAGCGACACGAGCTCGTCGTAGAGGATCTTTATTAGCACCTCGCGCTTGCTGAAGCCCGGAGGCACCTCCTGGGAGAAAAACTTCTTCTTGACCCGTTCAGATACTTCGAGCACGAGTTTAACATCCACGTCAGCCCTGAGGAGAACTCTCTGTAGCTCCCGGATTATAGCGTCGACCTCTTTAGTGTCCAGGAGAACAGAGTTCTTTATCTTCTCGAGCACGCCTAAAAGACCGCTACGCAACGACTCCATTACCTTTCTCCTCGAAAACAGCCAGATTAATTTTTAGGTATTACGCCCTTCGTTGTTTTTAGGTGAGTTTCGACAGCGAATCCCGGATTCTGCCGGCCACTTGGTCGGTGAGCCTGCCCTCCCACTCTACAAACTCCACCGTCGTGAAGCCGTAGGATCGGAGACGCTCCGCAATCTTCTTACCGGCAACGCCTCCCCACCCGTACGGTGAGAGCACAAGGAAGGGGAGATTCTTCCGGTAGGACAGCTTTTCGCCGATCAGATCCACCAGGAACCTCATCAGCGGCTGTGCATCGGACTCGTAGGTGGCGGCCCCGAGAACCACTAGCCTCGACTGAGCCATGCTCGCTAAGGCCTCGGCAATACTGTCTCGGGTCTCGTCGGAGAACCGGTATACCGCGACCTCCACGCCTCTCTCCCTGAGCGCTTGCTTTACGGCCTCGACGGCCGGCTCAGTGCCGCCGTACATGGTCACATAGGTGATCGTTACTCTATTCCCCAGTTGATCACCACTGAGCCTAGCGTACAGGCTTAGTACCCAGTTGATGTTACGCCGCCATATTGTCCCGTGGCCCGGAGCAATCACGCGAGGGCTAATCGATAGCTCCTCCATTTTTCTAAGCGCGCGGCCAACGAAGGGAGCATAGTGGCCAATCACTGTGACGAAGTACTTGGTTATCGCCTGCTCGAGTGCGGCGAGGTCAGCATCGTCGTCGAAGAGGGGTGGTAGAGAGTAGCTCCCGAACGCATCGCATGTCAGGAGAACGCCCTCCTCCTCCAAGAACGTCGCGGATGTTTCGGGCCAGTGTAGCCAGGGGATGTGAATGAACCTGGCTTTTGTTCCTAGATCGAGAGGGGAGTTGTCAGGTATTGGCCTAAACCTGCTCACGCCGTAGAAGCTGGAGAGCATTTTGCCTGCTAGGGGGTGTCCCATGAAGACCGCCTTCTCGTTAACTCTAAGTAGCGCTGGGATGCTTCCCGAGTGGTCAGGCTCGAGGTGGTGCACCACCACCTCCGTTATGTCGCGTGGGCTCACGATTTTTTCGATACTTTCAAGAAGCAGGGTGGAGTAGCTGGACTTCCACCCGTCGAAAAGAACCACGTGATCGCCCTTAAGGAGAAGGTAAGCGTTGTAGGATATACGCTCCGGGATCTCCCATAGAGCTTCGAAGTACCGGATCTTCTCATCGTCCACGCGGAGAACGTAGAGATCGCGCGTGACCTCAGCAACGTGGGTTCTTACGCTCATTGTGAGTATTTAGCAAGACGTTCGTAATATTTGTTGCCGAGGGGGTGAAGGCTGGGTCTATGTACCGTAAGGCGCTGGTAGCTCGAGCGGTCTAGCAGACTGCGAGGGCACGAGCGCTTCGTGGGGTTCAAGGAGGCAAAGGCGGCAGGGTATGCTACCCTAACCCGTGCTGGGGCAATAAGGTTATATCCTCAAGCGGGCTATGGGGGTTGGGTGGGGGTATGGCTCAGGAGATGCCTCCTCAGATAAGGAATGCCATTGAAATTCTCAAGCAGATTGCTGATGACAGGGGGGTTCCGAGAAACATCAGGAGAGTGGCCACAGAGTCTATAGAGATCCTTATGGATCCGAAAATGTCCACTGGGCTCAGAGCGGCAACGGTTATCTCGAAGCTGGATGAGATATCAACCGACCCTAACATGCCGCTGTTCGCGCGCACTAAAATCTGGCAGGTAACATCCCTGCTCGAGCAGGTTAAGGATTAATGAGGATTCGCCGGTTACGTAGCGGAAGCATCGTATACGGGGAGTTGCCGGCGGGTTGCAAGCTCTGCCAAGAGGGCTTAAAAACCGTTGTTTTTTTAACAGGTATGTGCCCGCTCCGTTGCTTTTACTGCCCCCTCAGCACTGAGCGGAAAAACAGGGACATTGTGTACGTTAATGAGGTTCAAACGGGGGAGGACATGCTTGAGAAAACCCTGAGGGCCGAGGTTCTCAGATCCGCCTCGAGAGGAGCAAGCCTCACGGGCGGGGAGCCGCTGTCGCGCCTCAAGAGAGCTGTGAGTGTGATAAATTACTTAAAAAGCGTTTTCGGTGCGGGCTTCCACGTGCACCTGTACACAAGCGGGGTCCTGCTCACGCGGGAGAACTTAAGGAGCCTTGTTGACGCGGGCCTCGACGAGCTGAGGATCCACGCCCCCCTTGAAGTGCTAGAGGAGAAGATCAAGCTGGCGAAGGAGTACGCCGATCAGCTTGATCTCGGGCTCGAATACCCCGCTCTCCCGGGTGGCGATGAAAGCCTCTTAAAGGTGGTGGATCTGGCAGAGAAGCACGAGCTGCAGTTTGTGAACTTAAACGAGCTTGAATTCACCGAAACCAACTACTCTTCTCTCCTGTTAAGAGGCTTCAGGATGTCGAAGGACTACAGGAGCGCCGAGGGCAGCAGTGCCACCGCTCTGAAAGTAATAGCCGCTGTGGAGGAGAAAGGCTACAGCGTAACGGTCCACTTCTGCCCCGTGGCGGTGAAGGACTACCAGCAGACGGGCCTCAGGTACTACCGAACAGCCACCATGATCGCGAGACCCTACCAACTCGTGACCGATGAGGGAACCACGCTTGAGGTCGAGTACCACGAGCTTAAACCCGGGTTTAGTGAGATTGCGAGCATGTACCCGAGGGGTGTTCTGCACTTCTTCCTAGGCGACCTCGTAAACAGGGGGAAAGTGATCGAGAGAAGCCCCCTTCTCAACGGCATGATTATAGAGGAAACGCCCCTCGGGAAATAGTAGCAGTTAAGAGCAGTGGTGCCGGGGCCGGGATTTGAACCCGGGACCTCTCGGTTTCTGCAGGCGGGAGACTTCAGCCGAGCGCTCTCCCAGCTGAGCTACCCCGGCTTGTCTACAAGGTTGTTGCAACCGGGGAATAAATGGGTTTCGCCGACGGTGTTCCACCTCTCCTTGAGTTCGTTAGGTGGACCAAAACCCTCGCAAACTTTTAAGTTACTGTGAGGATTCGGTGAGCTCGATGGCTATTATCTCACCGTTCGACTACCTCAAGGAGAAAGTCAGAGAGTACGTCGCAAGGTTGGGTGATGCGGCGGAAATACCAGTGAGTCTAAGCGCCGTGGAGGTTACTAGGCCGCTTAAGCGTTACGGCGATCTGTCTGTCCCACTTTTCAGACTGTACAAGGAGGTTGGCCTGCCAGCAGACCTTGTGCGCAGTAAGCTCGGAGAGGCCTTGAATAGAGTGGAGCACCCCCTGCTTGCCCCAAGGGGGATCGTCGGAGACTTCCTAAATCTGAACGTTAACGTCAAGGAGTACGCCCCAGTGGTTCTGGATCCCATCTTAGAGCTTGGTCCCCGGTACGGGGAGCTTCCGAGCGAGAAAACTGAGAGGATAATTGTCGAGTTTGTGAGCGCTAACCCGATTCATCCGCTTCACATTGGTCATCTGAGGAACGCTGTTCTGGGGGACTCATTGGTTAGGTTGCTGAGATCCCGCGGCCACGAGGTTCGGGCGCACTTCTACGTTGATGACGTGGGGCTTCAGGTGGCGTACGCCGTTTACGGCTTCCGGTATGTGAAGGATCTTAGGTACACGGAGAAACCGGACTACTTCGTTGGCGCGGTATACACCATGGTGAACCTGATGATCGAGGTGCGGAAACTTAGGGAAGAGGTTTCGCGGGAGGAAGACCCCAAGCGCGTGGCAGAGCTTAACAGCAAGATAGACGAGTACGTGGCAAGGCTCCAGGAATACAGCGAAAAGTACCCTGATGCTTTCAATAGACTCGCAGAAGCCATCAAATCGAGCACAGAGCCTGAGGGAGAGATAAGGGCTATTAACAGAGGCTATGAGGAAGGAGAACCTTGGGCTGTAAAGCTTACACGAGAGACGATCAACACCTGCTTGGAGGGCATCAGGCAGACGCTCAATAGGCTCGGCGTGGTGTTCGACAGCTGGGACTGGGAGAGCGAAATAACCGTATGGAGCGGCGCCACGGAGGAGGTTATCAGAAAACTGAGCGAGACGGGGCTCGTTGATAGGAAGGACGGAGCCTTGGTGTTCCGGGCAGACAAGCTGGCCGAGTCCACAGAGGTCCGCGATGCCGCCGCGATACCTCAGGGCTTTGTTGTCACGCCTCTAACTCTTAAAAGGTCGGATGGGACAACCCTCTACACGACAAGAGATATCGCCTACTCCATCTGGAAGCTATCGAGGGCTGACAGGGTCATAAACGTTATAGCGACCCAGCAGAGCCTAGCGCAGGCCCAGCTGAGGCTTGCACTTTACGCGCTGGGATACAGGGATATCGGGAGGAGGCTGATACACTACGCCTACGAGATGGTTGTACTGCCGGGGGTGAGGATGACCAGCAGAAGGGGTGTCTACGTGACTGCAGACGAGATCATAACAGAAGCCGTTAACAGAGCACGCGATGAGATACGTAAGAGAGGGCTAGGTAGCGAGAGAGACGCTGAGAAGATAGGTATAGGGGCTTTGAAGTTCTTCTTCCTAAGCCAAACGCCCAACCGCACGATCACCTTCAATTGGGAGCGTGTCCTGGACTTTGAACAGAACAGCGGGCCCTTTGTGCAGTACTCGTATGTGCGGGCATTAAGTATACTCAGGAAGGCAGAGGAGCAGGGGATGCCCAGCCCGAAGGGCGACCCGAGGCTTCTCGGAGAGGAGGAGAAAAGCGTGGTGCTGGCGCTTGGAGAGTTTCCATCTGTGGTGAGAGAGGCCGCCGACAGTCTGAGACCTGATCTGGTAACACTTTACCTCAACAACCTCGCTGCCGAGTTCAACAAGTACTACGACACAACTCCCGTGCTGAAGGCTCCGGAGGGGAAGCGCGAGGCAAGGCTGGTGCTCGTGAAATCGGTCGCCCAGGTTCTCTACAATGGAATGAGCCTCCTCGGCATCGAGCCACCAGAGCGTATGTGAAATCGGTCGCTCCCAGCTCCACGCTGGAGTCTTCCACAGTTACTGTGACTACAAGGTCCCGATCCCCCGCTCGAGCGCCCACCCGCGATTTCTCCTCCAGAGCCGCGGGAGGCAAGGGGAAGCATGGATCGAAAGATGCCAGAGAGAATGTAATATAAACTCGCGGCGACTGAAAGCATGGGTGTCGTCATGGATAAGGAGTTCGAGGAGGCTATCAAGAGGCAACCTCTCGTGAACATAGGCACCGCCGGTCACGTAGACCACGGTAAGACAACGCTCATCCAGGCCCTCACCGGCATCTGGGCGTCGCAGCACTCAGAGGAGCTGAAGAGAGGCATTACTTTGAAAATAGGGTACGCCGACACCGCAATATACCAGTGCCCTAAGTGCCCACCACCCCAGAAGTATTACACTTCGGCAAATCTACCTGAGGACATGAAGTGTAAATACTGTGGGACGCCGCTAGAGTACGTCAGAAAGGTTTCATTCGTAGACGTTCCAGGGCACGAGATGCTCATGTCTATAATGCTCGCAGGCTCCGCGATGATGGACGCGGCTCTTCTGGTAATAGACGCGACCAAGGAGTGTCCTCAACCACAAACCAGGGAGCACTTCACCGCACTTGACATTATAGGAGTACGGAGGCTAATCGTCGTCCAGAACAAGATAGACGTCGTCAGCAAGGAGAGAGCCCGGGAGAGTTACCAGGAGATAAAAAGATTCCTAGAGGGTACATGGGCTGAAGATGCCCCGATTATCCCGATCTCAGCGCTGCACAAAGTTAACATAGACGCGCTGGTGTGGGCTCTCGAAAAGTACGTACCGATCCCTAAGCGCGATCCCACACTCCCGCCGAGGATGCTTGTGGCTAGGTCGTTCGATGTGAATAAACCGGGTACGCCCGTGAAAGATCTTGTAGGCGGTGTCCTAGGCGGAACAATAGTCCAGGGAAAATTCAGGGTCGGAGATGAGGTTGAGATACGGCCAGGCCTGAAGGTGAAGAAGGGGAACCAGGAGATCTACCAGCCCCTCTACACGACCATAACCTCGCTGAAGTCCGGAAACGAGCCGCTTGAAGTCGCATACCCAGGCGGGCTCATAGCCATAGGGACCGAACTTGATCCAAGCATAACAAAGGCGGACAACCTCATCGGGAACGTTGTGGGCAAACCTGGAACACTTCCAGAGCCCCTTTACGACGTGGAGGTAGAGGTTCACCTGCTCGAGAGAGTCGTGGGCACGGACCAGCCCCTCAAAGTCGAACCCCTAAAAACAAACGAGGCTGTTATGTTGAACGTGGGGACTTCCCTATCGGTCGGCCTTGTGACCTCGGCGCGGTCCGACAGCGCCCACATAAAACTCAAAATCCCCATTGTAGCCGACAAGGGTGCACGCGTAGCGATATCAAGGCAGATAGCTGGGAGGTGGAGGCTCATAGGCTATGGTTTCATTCGCTAGCACAACTCTCCGCGCCTGCGAACACCTCGCGGAACTTAACTAGCCTCTGGTAAGTGTCGTTGAGCGCCTCCGGTATCACCTTCGTATCGGCTATTATTGGCATGAAGTTCGTATCTCCGTTCCACCGCGGGACTATGTGGATGTGCACGTGCGTCTCAAGGCCAGCTCCAGCAGTCCTGCCTAGGTTCACACCTATGTTAAACCCGTCAGGCGCCAGCGCCTTTTTGAGCATCTCTACAGACAGCTTCACCGCCTTCATTAAAACGCACAGCTCGCGGTCGTTGAGAAGGCTGAAGTCCGGCACGTGCTTCGTCGGGGCTACGAGTAGGTGCCCAGTGTTGTAGGGAAAACTGTTCATCAGAACGATCACATCCTTGTTCTTGTAAACCACTAGGCTCCCACCATCCTCGCGGGAAGCCTTGCAGATGAAGCACTCCCTATCGCGCTCAAGCTTCGCGTACTCAATGTACTTCATCCGCCACGGTGCCCACAGTACGTCCACCACCTGACACCTCTCTTAGCTTATCAAGCACCAGCCCAGCATATTTTTCTGTAACGCCTCCCCAGATCTCCCTCTGAACATCGAGGAGGAGAGCTGGAGACGAGAGAAGCCTTTCAGACCCCTCACTCAGAATCCTCGCTAGCCTTTCAGCGGCAACGCGGTACATTTCGAGACGCGCGTTTGGGAACCTGTCTAAGCGCCTCAGCTCCTCAAACACCTCCAGGTCTACGACCCCCCTGGCCCCACTCTCAGGCGTCCAGACAACGTCCACGTGCACGTCAAGGTACCAAAGAGAAGGGGGTGACAGCGTGGCGTCAAGAGGCGTATTCAGGTTCACGTAGATTCCTTTGAGCTTTTCCGACGCACTGAAGTACTGGTGCACAAGGAACCTCGAAAACGGGAACGTGAGTGTCACCACGAGATCTCCCGTTTCCTTCTTCACACCCAGCCCGTCGTAGAAACCTTCAGACTGTATCCTCCTCTCGAGCTGTAAGAAGCCGTCGCCACGCACCCGAACCGCTGCGTACCACGTGAAGCCCCGACTTGCGGGTTTCTCGTGGACGACCTTAACCTGCCCGCGAGAGATCAAGCTTAACAGACTCTCAAGGTACAGCACAAACGCGTCTTCCGATGATCCGCGAGCCTCCACCTCATCGATCGCTCTGCTCAGCGCCTCGTCCCCTAGGGATTTCACTATGTGGTGCCCCCTGGCTGTCCGAAGCACAGCGTTACGCAGGCTATCCGCCGCAAACGTGTCCTCAGGCTCGAAGTACACGAAAGCTATGGCCTCACCCTCCCTGACGAGCCTCGGCTCCTGAATCTCCTCGACGGCGGCCTTCAGCCTCCTCGCTTCCTCTACAAGCCTCTCCAGCTCCTCCGCAACAGCAAGCACGCCCGCGTCCTTAGCAGCGCTCCTGAACCTAACACCCCAGCCCTCAGGTGCCGTCCGGGAGGCGAGAGACAGTAGTTCCAGTGCGAGCTCAGGATCCCTTATGTGCTCGCTCAGCGAGTGGTGGGACCCTTCAATCACACGCACGTACCGACCTGAAACGGCGACCCCCTCCTCGAGGAGCGGGCTAGAGGGGCTCGGCTTAACGACGTGAGCTGTAACAAGGTCACCTGTCCTGTGGCCGCGCCTGCTCCTAAGGAACCCCCTCACCCCATAGGGGAGCTCGACCAAGTATCCGCCGCCTGCTTGCTCAATCACTCTCACCCGGTAGAGTGTGAAGGGACCATGCTCAATGACAACAGCGAGTGCACCTCGAAAGTACGCCTTGATAAGCGAGTAAACCTGCATCGCTAGACCATGCTCGCCGACAACAATGAGCCCCTTGTGGTGCTCCATATCCTTCACCGTGACCAATGTGCCGTTTCTCGAGAACCTGAGCCAAGGTATCCTGCTCTTTATCTGCTCTGTGACGTCGCTGAACGTATAGCCGGCGTTGTCCAGCAAGCCAGCGAGAGCGGTCGAGTAGATACCCCTCAGCCTTATCATTCCTCTAGAGTGAAGGCGCGGCTGGGATAAATGTTATGTTTTACTTCCGATATCGTATAAAATGCGCCAAGGCTTGTGAAGGCGCGGGTTTCTGCCGAGCGGGTACCTGCGAGTGTAGCCGCACTTAAGGCACGTGACAGCTATGTATTTCATCTTCCCCTTGCGCTTCACCCTAACGCGCATCGTGGTTCCCGGGACTAGGAAGGCGCCGCATTTCCTGCAGACTCTCGCCTTCAAAAACTCTGGGTACCTCAGCCTTGCCTTACGGGCAATAGCGAGCGCCAGCTCACCGTATCTGTCTGCGAGCTCCGGCTCCACAACATAGACCTTGCCCGCAAACTCAAGTAGCCGCGAGATGCGCTGGAGTGCCAAATCTTTTAACTCGCCGCGCCTCTTCATCGCGGTTTTTAGAATGAAGAGGATAAGTCTTATACTTGGCGACGCGGCGCTGGAGCTCGTGCCTCCCGAGATCAGAAATCACCCAGCAGTGCTCAACAACGCGAGGAGGAGGGGGAAGAGCCCTGCGGAGATCCTGCTCGACAAGTCAATCCACTACCACGCCATGAAGAAGCTCAAGAACCACGAGAAGCGAGGGCGTCCCGACATCGTGCACACGTGTCTCCTCAACGCGCACAGCAGCCGCCTGAACGAGGCGGGGTTGCTTGAAGTACTGATACACACAGTGAACGGAGAGGTTACAGAGATTAACCCCGCGACGAGGATCCCGCGCAACTACCTCCGTTTCACGGGCGTTATGGAGCAGCTGCTCGTGTACGGGAGGGTCCCGCCTAAAGGGGATATTGTACTTATGCGTAAGCTGGACACGGGCCTCAGCGATGCGCTTAGGGAGAGAGGTGTTAGCTACGTCGCGCTTTTGAGTGAGAAAGGGTCCCCCACCACTCCAAGGAAGCTATCCGAGCTACTGATGCAGTTCGAGAGGCCTGCCCTCATAGTGGGCGCTTTCCCGCACGGCGACTTCTCCGAGGATCTATACCGGGTAGCAAACGAGTCGTTCTCGTTGGGCGGTAAGGCTTACGACGCATGGTACATTGTAGCCCGCACGATCGCAAGCCTGGAAGATGCGCTGGGGCTGTGGGAATGAGGGTTATCGAGATAGACGAGAAGCGTAGCAGGCTTCGGCTTGTCGTAGAGACCACCGAGGATCTGTACTACCTGCTTCTTCTGATTAGGAGGGGTGACGTCGTGTACGCGTGGACTACACGCCAGCTTCGCATAGAGCGCGAAACAGGAGTCGAGAAGGGGGAACGCGTAAAGGTATACGTGGGGATCGAGGCTGAGAAGGTGAGCTACAGCAAGTTCACGAAGTCTATGAGGTTGACAGGAAGAGTCACGGATGCTCCTGAGGACGTCCACATGAAGGGTAGCTACCACACCCTGAGTTTAAGCGTCGGGGACGAGGTCCTCATAGTTAAAAAGAACGGAATAGGGGCTTTCGACAGAGACGTTCTAAGAAGGGCGTCATCACTCATAAAAAAAGTCCTGGTAATATCGGTAGGGGACGACGAGATAACCGTGGGCATCTTGTCCCCGGTAGGCGTCGAGGTACGAAGCAACATACCTTACTACTCCAGGCGCGGCGACAGAGAAACGAGCATTAGGGAATCCGTGCTCCCCGCGCTGACAAGGCAGATGGAGCTTTTGAAGAGCCACTATCGAGTAGAGGAGTACGACGAGGTAGTGGTTCTAACCACCGAGAGGTTGCTGAGCTCCGTAGAAGAGGCTCTTGAGGAGGCAGGCATCAAGGCTAGAGTGATCAAAGTGAGCGAGGGGGGTGAGGCTGGCGTGTACGAGCTACTGAGAAGACAGGACTTGAGGCCGTTGTTCACCGAGATCCGTTCCGTCGTAGAGGCCGAGGAGGCGGAAAAGCTGATAGATGAATTATTCAAGGGCTCCGGAAGGGTCATCGTGGGGCTGGAGGCAGTGGAAAAGGTGAGCGAATGGGGTGTCGTCGAAGAAGTGGTAATCGTGGATGAGCTCTTCTTCGACGACACCTCAAGGGAAAGGGTTTTCGGGCTTCTAGACAAGCTATCATCGGCCAGGTTCATCCTAGTGGACTCCGAGAGCGAGGTGGGCAGGATGCTGAAAAAGCTTGGGGGAGTGATGGCCCGGCTGTACTATGCTTTAGAAAAAACGTAGATCCACGAGGTCAGACCACCCTCGTTTATCTCGATGCACTTCTCAGCATTCAACCTGCTAAATCTTTGAATAAGCTCTCTGTGAGGTGTGAGAACCACCAATCGACCCCCCTCCGCGAGCACCTTCTCGGCTAAGCTGAAGAGAGCCGCGTATACTCTCTCTAGCCCGCCTACAGGCCTCTCGCGGAGCCCGAACGGCGGATTTGTGACTATCGCATTCACTGCCACGTTTTCCCGTAGAGCGGGGCTCGCTACGTCTTGGGCGTAGAGGTGAGGGGTAAGTCCTACGGCCAGCGCGTTCTCCCTGGCACCGAGAAGCGACGCAACGCTGATGTCAGCACAGATGGCCTCCCTGTGGGTGTTAAGGCTGAGGCACTCCAGCACTATGGTTCCGCTCCCGCAGAACGGGTCAACCAGCATACCTGTAGACCCGGCGAGGCGGCACATGGCGTAGGCTATTATCGGGTTCAAAGCAGACCTATGGATCCACCTGCGGTAAGGCCGATCCCTCAAGCTCGAGAAGGGCGTTAGATCTACACCGACCCTGTAGGTCCCCATCTCGTACTCGGCATAGAAAACGATGTCTGGTACGTCGAGCTGAACTTGTAGTCCCAGCTTTTCCGAGAGCAACGTGCCCAAATCGCGCGCAAGGTCTAGCGAGGTAAAAGGTGCTTCTTTCGTCACGCGCTCGGCACGAACAGCGAAGGTCTTCAGACCCTTTGATAGCTCCTTCATTGCGTCCAGAGAAGCCTCGGCCGTTGCCCTAAGGGTGTCGCCCTCCCCGAGAATGAGCCTCACATTCTCGATCGAGCGCATCGACAGTATCCTGGCGAGAGGCTCCTCAATTTCCGCGAAGACTCTACCAGACAGAGGGGTATAAGCCGTCTCAACCTGTCCGAGTAGTTCTGCTAGCTCCTCCCGCACTATGAACTCGAGACCGGGCACCGTGGTGAGGAGTAGTTTCATGACGAACCCTTACTCAACGCGACGAGTGCTTTAAAGAAGTGCTTCCTGGCGAGCTCCTTTGCACGGGTGGAATCGCTGACGCCGAACGTGTTCCAGTACGAGAGGTAGAACACGCCCGCGAGGATCCTGTAGACCATGTTGTCGAGCGTGGATTTCTCAACGATTAGCGTGTTCGAGGCTGGATCCACATCGAGACCCTCCATAAAGCCCAGTTTCGGCTTGTAAAGGCGGTCTACGACGACTACCAGAGTGTTGGGTGGGGACAGACCCTCCTGCGATGCTATAGACTCCGCCAACTCTACGATCCGCGAAGCGAGCGATTTCTGCTCGCGGGACATCGTTTCTTCAACGATAGTAGGGGAGGGCGGCCATAATAGCGTTATGCGAGCGCTCTCGGCGCTAACTTTTCAACGACTTCGTCTAGATCTTCAAGACCTCTGATGGTCACTTTCTCGTAGTTCTTTGCGAGGATCCAAAGCGGGCTCTCACGGGTAACGGAGAATTTCACACCGTGTTTCGTTCGCCCAACCTCCTGTATGTAGCCTCTCTCTTTCAGCCTCTCGAGAACGTCCTTTATCAAAGTGAGCACTACCGGATGCGACTCTATCCCGGCTAGTACCGCTATCTTCTTCGAGTTGAAGGTGATCATACCTCCTTTTGTGCGCCTGATCATGTCGATGACTGTTAGAATCACTCTTCGACTGAATTCCTCATAGTCTCGGTAAATAGTTGGTGCGACCACGCTGAAAAGGAGGCATGATCCTATTTTTTCACCGTACATTTAAAAAAGGGACTAATTCGAAAGTATTCCTTTTAGAGTACGGTATCCTTACTTGGGAAGAGCGAAAGGCTGAGTTCCTGTTTTTGCTCCAATCAGAGTAAAGTGAGTTCACGAAACTCTGGGGCAATGTAATTTAGCAGGTTTAACTGGTTAACGGTTAGGTATGGGTAGACGAGGGAGAAAATCCGAGGATGTTAGCAGGATCTTAGACGCGCTCGCGAGCCCAGTGAGGGTGGAGATTTTAAAGCTGCTGGAAAGGTCTCCCATGCGGTACAACGACATAGCTAGGAGTGTGGGGGCGACGCCGGCCGGGCTAGCTTACCATATGAAGAAGCTTGAGCAGGGAAAGCTTATCGAGCACAATGGTGATGTCTACGAGATTACTCCACTGGGGAAAAGCGCGCTTTCGATTATCGGGAACATCGAGATAGCAGCTGCTAGTGATGTGAGTGTTTTAGTGAGGCAAGGGTACGCTCTCCCCCTTCGGCACTACGTTGAGTCTTTTCTGAGCTCGCGAGGCGTGGTGGCGTCAGGTAGCTGTAGCCAACAGAGGATTCTAAGAACGTTGATCGAGGAGCTGGAGGCCGCTGGCTACGCCTCGGGTTTTATACCTCAGTCAGTGGTGGATGCCTCACTCTACTGGATACTTGCCAGGAACCGGTGCATGGGTGAAGCAGCGCGCCCCTTGAGCCCCACCGGGAGGGAGGGCGGCGCATATTCCCAGAGCTTAGACGTTCTGACGGAGTCAGGCCTCCTAGAAATTGTCGCGTCGAACCTTCTCCTTCTGAACGTGAATTGGGCCAGTGGGGTTGCGTCACTTTATCTACCTTCTCCGAGCCTGTCCACGCTGAAGCTCGTGCTTAAAAGAAGGGAGTTTTTCCCGGAGGTTGTCGTGGATTTCGCGTCGAGCGTAAGCAGCGATGCGGAGAAGGTCATAGACATCTTGCTGGTGTCCGATGCCGTGTTGCCGGTAACTTACCTTGTGGATGCATCGGGTGACGAGAAGCTTCTGCACATATTGCTTGAGAGAATAGCAGGTGACCTCCCGTTTGCGAACTCTCTTCTTGTCGTCTACAATTGGGAGAGAATCGGCGACGACGCGCTCCAGATGATAGCGAAGCTTGTGAACAACGGGGCTCCAGTTGTCTTTACCAGTGGTAGCGTCTTCCCGTCTCAGCTTCTGTATGCATTAATGCGTAGCGAGAGTCCGATCCTTCACTTGGGAACGGCAACCTTCCCTATGCCCTTCGTGCTAAGTAAGGCCTACAAGAGCACGGACTTCCTCATGGAAACCGAGCGGCAGCTAGAGAAGATTGTCCAGCACTTGAGGAGGCAGAGCGCCGGCGCTGCAAGGGTGCTAGAGTCAGGAGGTCATCAGCATGTGGAGCACTTGTTTCACGTATCGCTTGCGGGGTTTGAAGGAGGGCTTCTTCGGCAAGTGCCGGTACCGAGGGAGTTGCTCTCAGAGCCTGAGAGGTACAAACGGATCATAACGGAGCGGATAATGAGAGAGTACTACTCGGTCTCAGAGCACAAGATGTTAGCTGATACGAGCGTGGTAAGCACGCTCTACACTCCCAGTAGCTTTTTAACGATGCTGGTAGCACTCTACCTAAACCCCTTGCACCTCCACGTAAACCCTCTTGGTCCACTATCTTTGAACAGAGACTTACGCACAAAGCAAGAGCTCCTGGAGCTTGAAGCCGGCATACAGGGCCTTCTGGGAAGCAAGGCCAGCATCCTGGAGATCCGCGTCAGCAAGATTGCAACGATGCAACTTAAGGAGCTTTTAACAGCTCTACACAGTAAAGGCATACGTCAGTTTACAATCACAATTTTAGGGCTGCACATCTGCAACGTCTGCGGTAACGTGCTGCAGGTGAAAGTCTCGAGATGCCCGAAGTGTTACTCACCGAACATCTCAGGGCTTGCGAGACCAGGATTAAGGTACCTGCGTAGAGACGAGTTAGATGCCTGGACGCTGGAAGAGCTGGATCAGCGCCTGATTTTCTCATCTTAACCGCGCTTGTGGGCTTCGGGGGAATATAGAAATCAGCGTTTTTAATCAGGGATTCGAGGATTTAGTGCAACCGTCAAGAACGTCGTTCACGTAGGCAATGCAGTGGCTTGCAAGGTAGGGTGTTTTTCCCAGACTTATCTTAACGTCAACCAACTTCTCAGAGGATCGGAGGAAGTGGTCAGGAAAGCCTAAATGATCGCCGACAACAAAAGCTGTTTTCCTTCCACAAAGGTCAGGAATGCGTGAGATGTCTTCACCGTTCTCGATGAGAAGAGCCAGCTTGAAGCCCATCTCCTTAACTTTCACTAGGAGTTTCGCCGCATCGAGGCGGCATGTCTCAGCGGTACTCGAAAAGCCTTTGAGGGCGCTGAGTATCTCGGATCCCAGTGCTTTCTCGCTAAGCTCCACATTAGCCGGGCGGAGGAAGAGTGTCACAGGAGGGTTGGGTGGGCCGTTTAAAACTGCTATGAAGGCGGCGTCTCGTCGAGGTACCCCGAGGTCCCAGAGTGCGTATATGGCGCACCTCGCAACGACGTCCATTCTGCCGCCCTCCGTTGTTAATGTTTCCTCGGTAAAAGTAGGCGCAGTTGCAGCTGTGTTTGAGTAGAGAATAAATACGCGGTTGTATTCGCTTAGAAGAAGTTCCATTTGATGTTTTCCTTCTTGCGTTCCTCCTCTGGTCTGATCTTGATTATTCCCCGGTGTATGGCGCACCGAAGGCAAAGGTACTTCGTCACCGTGTACTGCGGGATTACAGCACCTTTGTCCCTCAGTTCCTTCAGTAATTGCGGGTCAACGGCCACGACGGGCTTCGTTATCTTAACGGCCTTCGACCTGGGTATCAGCGCACCGCATTCGTCGCACTGCACGAGATCCTCTTTACCTTTACCGCCTTTATGGCGTCCGCGAGACTTCCTCTTCTTAGGCATACATCCAGCCCTTCCAGCTAAAATACTGGACTAATATAAATCATTCTCTTCTCCAGGCGCAGCCGGAATTTGATTATCGAGACGCCGATTGCAAGA